>JAFSYP010000074.1 GCA_017449935.1 Clostridia bacterium | reverse complement strand
TGCCCAGCGCATCATAGTCAAGGGTATACCCGTCGAAGGACGTCATCTTGTCCTTCCACGTGCTGTCGTACGTATAGGCGATCGTGTCCGTCGCCGTGCCGGGTGTGCCGGTCGTGAACGGATAGACCGACTTCTCCGTGATATTGCCGCCCTTGTCGTAGGTATAACGGAACGCGCAGGCAGCCGTCACGTTGCCCGCCTCCACCGTACTGCTGTATGTCGTCGTTATGACATCATTAACTTGAGTGATAAAAAAACAACAAGACATTTTTCAAAGGGTCCAAATAGCTATAACAAACACTCATTTGAGATCCATGCATATGCGCTGCATCAAATGCTTCACAAACCCAAAGTTCATTGTTAACATATTTCTCCTTTAGGTTTTCAAATTCAAATAGATATGGGCACATATGATCTTTTGCTCCTTTTGTTTTCCATTCTTCCTCAGTCAGCACCCATTTCTCCCACATATATGACTGTAACAGTTGATTTACCATATCATCAGATAATTCAGCAACCCCATAAAAGTTGACAATAGAATGAAACAAAAACATCGTCGGTGAACGTAGTGATGGCGGGATTTCAAAAACGCACGATCCTTTCTTTATATCTAAATCATGAAACAAGCCTCTTTCTTTCGCAAATTCTAAATCATCATATTCAACAGCGGTAAACATATTATTACAAATAAAGTGATAAGTCAAAAAGGCCATGACACATAAGACTAAAGCAATACTGGTTATAAGAAATAGCCGCCTCCTGCTTTTCATACAAATGTTCCCCTTTCCCACTGAAAAGTTTCATTTAAAGTTCCAACAGATGTAAAGTGTTTTGCCAACCCTACTTCAACAAATCTCCCATTCCATGAAGAAAGTATGCCAATAACACCCGACAAACCTTTATCAAATTTTAACGAACGACACGCGGGCGGCAGATTGCCGCCCCTACGGGTGAAATCAACGCGCATCGTTGATATATACCTCCTGCGCAAAGAGACCAAATAGCTTCTGGTATATTTCATCTTTAAAACCAGATGTCCGAAGCGTCCACATACGCTCTCTCGACGTTCTCGTATTCCCGCAGGAAATCCGGATTTTCTGCGAGAAGCGCGTCGAGCGCGGCGTATGCCCTGCGGCGTGGGATGCTTGTCTGCGTCAGCTTGCCGCAGATCTTCTCCGACGGCACGAAGTACGTTTCTTCCTGCGCTTTCTCGTCGACGAATTCGTATTCGCCGAAGTAGCGTGACGCCACGGCGTCACAGAGCTGGACGTACGCCTGCGTGCGCGTTCCCGGATCTTTGCATTGTGTCAGTTTCACAAGGTACGGTATACCCTCATCGCCGAGATATTGCAGATACGCCGTGTCCACCGACGGGAGCGTACCGTTTTCATATGCGGTATAGTTGTACCATGCGGCGAAGGAATAAATGTTGCCGATGCCCAGAACGGCCACAATGATCGCGGCGGTCACGACCGCGACCGGCAGCACGCGCACCTTCGGCAGATAAAGCCGCAGTAGCAGTGTGAGAAACACGACCGCCATGAACAGCATGAACGCGCTCGTGCCCAGGCGCTTGAGCGTCACGCCGTACTGCCGGATATACAGGATCATCTTTGCCGCGGCGGTGCTAATCAGCAGCAGCGTGAACAGGTCGATGAACGTGGCAAGCGCACGCAGCATGACCGGCAGCTTCTCCTGCATCTTTTTCGACAGCAGAAGCATCGCGTACAGCATGCACAGATTGATACCCGCGATCCGGCACAGCTCGAAAAAACCGCGGCGCGCGTATTCGGCGTAGCTGAACGCATACCCTTCGGGCAGGATGCCGGAAAACGCGCTGAAGAAATAGGCGAGCTGTGAGAAAAGATACACCAGATAACAGATCGCCGGCACGCTGAGGAACGCGGCGATGAACAGCGTGTCCAAGCCTTTGAACACGGACGGCTTGGGCTGTGTGTCCGCGTCCTTTCGCGTCGAGAATCCGAACGCGAGCAGGAACGGGAACACGATCAGCGCCACGACAATCTGCGCGAACGTCTGCCCGACGTCGGCGAACATGTGCTGCATCAGCCCCTCGAACGCGGCGTCCGAACGGATCAGAAGCACCGTCACAACGCCCAGCAAGGGCACGGCGCACGCCGCGCCAAGCAGCGCCTTCATGACGCGCTTCGTTCGCGGATCGTCAGACTTGAACAACGCGGACACGCTGCACGGCATCCGCACAAACATCCGGCCGATCTGCCGCGCGAGCCGCTGCACAAGTCCCAATTCTCCGGGGAATATGCGTTTGCCGGCCAGCGACGAAAACCATATGACCGACAATACCGCGAGCAGGCACATCGCTAAAAAGCGGATAAAGGAACCGGACGTACACAAGAATACCGGCGTCAGACACACGGCCAGAACGCCGCACACGCCCGCATAGACGCCGGGCCTTGCGTTCCGGCGGCCGAGGTAGATGCTGCATACCGTAAACAGCGGCAGAAACGACACGGTGAAACCCGCCTGACAGCCGCCCCACAGACCGGCGATCACACAGAACAGCGTGCACGCAAGCAGAACGGCGGAAAATATCCGGTCGCGGCCGTCGAGCGTATAGACTGTCTTTGGCGGCTTGGGCGCAGTCGGAAACGGCGCCTGCTGCACGGGGATATCATTTGTACTCATGGGTTCGGATCCTCCGTATATTCCAGAATATCGGCCGGCTGACACGCCAGCGCCTTGCAGATCGCGTCAAGCGTGGAAAAGCGGATCGCTTTCGCTTTGCCGGTTTTCAGAATGGACAGATTGCTTTGCGTGATGCCGACTTTGGCGGCCAGCTCCCCCGAAGACATCTTGCGGCGAGCGAGCATCACGTCGAGATTTACAATAATCATGCGGCGTTCCCCCTTATATCGTCAGGTCGTTCTCTTCACGCAGCTCCACGGCGCTCTGCATGATGTTTTTGACCACACGCAGCAGCGTGCCGACAATACCCATCATGAGCGCGACAAACATCAGCGGGAAGTAGGAGAACCCAAAGCCGAGCGTCACCGCCGCGACCGCGTAGCAGCACCACGACACCAACCGCAAATACAGGACGTTTCGCTGCACGAAGATCTGTTCGCGCACCACGTTCAGCAGCAGACGGATCAGCGCGTACAGCGCCGCAACCGCGAACGGAACGCAGATGTAGTAGGCGGGCGTGATCGTGGAGAGGATGTGCTCCGCGGCGGCAGACTGCAGATGCATCATCTTATACCCGAAATAGAGCCAGCGGATAAAGCGCGGAAAAGCTACGGTCAGCAGAACAAGCAGCACGGATGACACACCGCAGACCGCCAAAGAGATGTATGCGGACGTTTTGGACTTGAGCATAGGACAGCGCCTCCTTTTTCTTTGTGGCTTAACAATAGCACATGCGTTTTCGTTTGTCAATAGTTTTTTATCATTTTTCTATAAATTTTTATCGTTTTTCGATAATTTGTGAGGATAGTGCAAAGATCCGCCGACGCACTTCTGAAAAGAAAAGCAGAAAAAGCGGACGTATTCCGGGCAGCGCTGCGGATCACTCCGGAACAAAAAAAGAAAAAAGCCCCGAAACCGTTCATACCAACGATTTCAAGGGCTAAAAAAATGGTGGACGTTACAAGACTCGAACTTGTGACCTTCCGCACGTCAAGCGGATGCTCTTCCAGCTGAGCTAAACGTCCACATACACTTCGCAAGTGCATGAGTTATTATATACGATAATTCCGGAAAATGCAAGTGTTTTTTGAAAAAAAACGAATTTTTTCTGATTTTTCTTTTTTCTGCGTTTTGCTTGCCTGCCGACAGATAATATGGTATGATATAGTATACAGCTTTTTGAAGGATGTGTTCTGTGTGCGCAAGCGTTGGCCCAAACTCTGTATTGCCGTCCTGCTGATGGCGGCAATCTGCTTTTCCGTGTTCGCCGAAGGGAACCTTTTGCCGGCGCAGGAAGAGGATATCGCCGGACCGGAGCAGGCGGACGCCGTATCGACGGCTGTGCTGCAGGACGATCCCGCGACGGCGGAAGAGGATATCGCATCGCCGGAGACGAACAGCACCGCACCGGCGAAACAGTACGCGCGCGGCGAACTGGTCAGCACCTACGTCTTTACCACCTACGGTTGGGGACACGGCGTGGGCTTCAGCCAATACGGCGCGCTGGTGTACGGCGATTCGACCGGCCGGTTCAGATGGAACTATGTACAGATCCTGATGCACTACTATCCGAAAACGCACATGGTTTTTGACGAGAACATGCCCGACACCGTCGCGTACTGCGGCGTTTCGTATCCGCTGCGGGAGTATCTCGCGCGCGCCACGATGGCGGAGATCGGCGGCTACCTCTCCTCCAAGCACCGGGAAGGGACCAAAGCGCAGACCGTCGCGATCTACACCTATGCCAAACGTAACGGATTTTCCGTGCGCGCCGGCGGCGTCGCTTTTTCGCAGTCGACGCCGAGCGAGTTGGTTTATTCCTGCGTCGACGAGGTCATGGGAGAATACGTCGCCTGGTCAAACGGCAATCCGTCGTCCGGTCTGTTTTCGGCCAATTATCCGACCTGGACGGCAGCCGCGTCCACGACGTGGGCCGGCTCCAACTATCCGGGACTGGAGGGCGGCGTATACAGTCCGGAGACCGTCAGCGTGCAGACCGTCCGCATGAGCGCCTCGGGCATCATCGACATCGCCAACACATACAACAGCGGCAAAGCGGACGACCGGAAGATCCATCTGACAGGCGATCCGTCCACATGGGTGGAGATCATAGAGCATGACGGCGCATACAGCGACAACATCGGATACGTCAAAAAGATCCGGATCGGCGACCAGACCATGACCGGCGACGAATTCCGAACGCTGCTGTTCCGCGTGCCGAGCGTGCACGATCTGCGCTGCCACTGCTTCAGCGTACACTATGAGCTGATCCCGGCAGGCGACGGAGCGGAAACGGCGACCTCCGTCGCAACGGAATCCTTCCCGACACCGCTCGTGCCGTAAAGTAGGCAAAAAAACGGATCCTCACGGATTATTGTAGGATTCTACAGAATACCGTGATGGGCATAAAAAAACCGACCGCCCTATTGGGCGACCGGATGATGTCGGCACAGACCTATCTTCCCGGGCAGCTTCCCGCCAAGTATTTTCGGCACGAATGAGCTTAACTACCGTGTTCGGGATGGGAACGGGTGGACCCTCATCGTCATATGCACCGACTCGGGAATGCAGCAACATTCCTGAGAACAATAGGCATTATAGCACGGACAACTATGTTTGTCAAGCATTTTTTGAAAAAAAACGATGTTCACGGTCACGGAAAGTTGGGGGATGCAGCAGTCTTTCCTTGATTGTCATTTCGAGCGCGAAGCGCGTGGCAATCCGTTTTCCTGTGTCACAGCTCGATGTGTTCCCGAGGGGGATGCGGATCGCCGCGGTCGGCGCAGACGCCTCCCTCGCGATGACGTCGCCTTTGGCTGCATCTGACCATCCCCCAACTTTCCGTGATGAACCAAAAAGTACAGCGGCACAAAAGCGTCGTCTCATGCGGCGCGCCGCGGACGCGTATCGCCCCGCATGACTTTGGTCATGCGGGGCGAAGTCATTGGTTTATGGGATCAAATGCGGATCGTGCACGTCAGGCGTCCAGTCTGTGGACCTCACGCGTCGCCTGATCGATGGTCGCGATCCTGGCCGCAGCCATACGGATGAACGTCTCGTCGGAGGAGTTGATGTTGCTGTCCTCCACGATGTCCGCAGCAAACGTGTACGGATTGTCGAAGGAGGTGGCGTCCTTCAGTCTCGCACGCATCATGCGGACCTCCGTCGTATCGGTGGAGTTGATATTGCCGTCGCCGTTCAGATCGCCGAAGATCACGATCCAATACGTCGCATCCTCCTGACCGGTGTAGTCATTGATCAGATGGACGATCGTGCCGGTGCCGATACCGGCCTCGTACTCATACTCCAGATGGCCGTTTCCGACCACTTCGAGATAGGTGTTGTTGAGATCGCTCTCTGTGACGCCGGGGGCCAGACC
This sequence comes from Clostridia bacterium, assembly GCA_017449935.1. Lineage (GTDB taxonomy): Bacteria > Bacillota > Clostridia > Oscillospirales > Acutalibacteraceae > UBA1425. The sequence continues at coordinate 132,120 of JAFSYP010000074.1, read as the reverse complement.
GTAGATGAAGTGTCTGGTGTTGTCGATCACGGTCGTTGCAGAACCCTTGACAGCCAGTTCCACCGTCGCGGCCGCCCAAACTGCGAACAGCGTCTTGTTGCCGGTCGCGGTCACGCTGTAAGCGCTCAGCGGCTGTGTGGCGTTTCTCTGCGCGGCCCAGCCGAGGAAGATATAACCGCTGCGGGAGAAGTTCGTGTCTGCAGGCAGCTCGGACGCCGCAACGGACGTACCGACTTCGGCCTTCATGCTGGCGGGGATCGTGCCGATGCCGCCGTTCAGATCGAAGCTGAGCGTCGCAAAGTTGACGGTCCAGATCGCATACACTGTAACAGGTTCAGCATCCTGGATCATGTACGAGGTGATCGCGTTCGAGGCGGAGGCGTTCGCGGAGAGCGCCCAGCCGTCAAACTTGTAGTACTGCTTCTTCAGACCGTTGCTGCCGGGCAGATTGACCGTCGAGAACATCGCGGACGTGATGTCGGCGGGTGCGGTACCGCTCGTCGCGCCGTTGGCGTCGAAGTGGATAGTGCCGACCAGTTCATAGTACTCGCCGTAGAGCACGATGTTCTGTGCGGGCATCGTCGCGGGTTTGACGTACAACTGCGTCAGATCCGGATCGGTGTACCAGCCTCTGAAGCCGTAGCCGCTGTCGGTATAGTCCTCTGGGATAGGCAGGCTGAACGACTGACCGTAGTACAGGTTCTTCACGGAAGGACCGTCTTCCAGTTCGCCGTCCACATAGATGTAGGTGCGGATGGTGTAGGTCTGGCGGGAAGTGAAGCCGTAGAGCGACGTATTGGCGCGCAGCGTCATCGGGAACACCGCCAGCGCCGCGTCCACGCTGTTGGAAACACGCCAGCCGGTGAAGGTATAGCCGGGCTGGGGCGTGTAATTGATCATGTCCTCCGTCACGGTCGTGCCGGTGCGGATGCCGATCGGATCGCCGTACTGTATGCCGTCTACAAAGAGCGTCAGGTTGTATCCGTCGATCTCGATGCTGCCGAAGAAGTCTTCATCCGCGGCGGGGAACGTCGTGTAGTTGAAGAGGACGTTGCTGCTGTTTCTCCAGCCGGTGAAGATCTGGCCGTCCTGGACGGTCACGCTCGGCGCGGTGATGGGATCGCCGAATTTGCCGCTCTTCGTCCATGTCGGCGTCGTGGAGCCGTTCAGGAAGAAGCGAATGACCACGGTGTTCGGCGACCATTTCGCCAGCAGCGTGATGTCGGATGCCGGGAATGTGCTGAGCGTATATGCGGCGCTCTTGTACTCCCAGCCGTCGAACGTATAGCCGGTCCTGGTCGGGTTGGTGTACGGATTGCTGACGGTCGCCCCATACAGACCGGACAGCGTCACGCTCTGCTGGTTGTTGCTGAATACGCCGCCGTTGGCGTTCAGCTCGATGTTGACCGTCTTTCTCATGTAGTACAGATCGATGACCAGCGGATTCTGCGTGCTGCCCTCGACAGTGCCTCCGTCGCCTTCATTCATGCAGATGAAGCCGTCGTAGCTCTTCGCAGCGGCGGTCACATACGTGCCGACCTCCGCGCTGAATTTTTCCTGATCGTACGCTTCGAGCCAGCCGGTGGCGGTCAGGTTCTGCTTGTGGTGGCGCACATAGTAATCAGCCGGCTTGCCGCCCCATTTTGCATAGAGCGTCAGGGAGCTCTGCGTCGGTACGGAGAACGCATCCGCGTTCACATATGCCGTATCCGAGGAGTTGTTCGTCAGCGTCCAGCCGAGGAAGTTATAATAATCTCCTCTGTCCGGCGTAGGCAGAGCGACGGTTCTGCCCTGCTTGGCGTCGATCGAATCCAGCGCCGCGCCGCCGTTGGTCACAAAGTTGATGTGGCAGGTCTCCACAGTGCTGATCTTGAAGCGTTGGTCGCCGTCCAGGACCGACACGGTGGTGTTGTCGTAATTCTTCTTCTGGACAAAAGCCGTACTCACTTCGGGCGCCGCATAGATCTTGCCGTTCGTTCTTTCGGGCGTTCTGGTGAAGAAGTCGGGCATCAGGATCTGCGCATATGTCGTCACGCCGTCCGTATTATCCGCGTCTTCGCGGACGATGAACTGGAAGGAACAGATATCCTGTTCGGGATCGGGCATCATACGCGTGCCGGTTCTGGTATCGGTCACGGTGAAGTAGACGAATTCAAAGTGACTGTATTCCGCTTTGAGCTCCGTATTCGACACGGTCCAGTCGGCAGGGAAGAAGTTGGTCGCAGGCGCAATGCCTCCCAGAACACGGCCGTTCGCCGTGCCGCAGGCGGTCACGTTGCCGCCGGGATTCTGCGAAAGCGTGAAATACGCGGCGCCGGGCGTCGCGGAAACAGCCGACGGGCCGTTGATCGCGTCGACGACAGGCTGACCGTTCAGCGCGGGCGTAAGGTATCTGTTGTCATAGTATACCACGAACGCGTGCGTACTGACGATATGGTTGGCCTGCATGGAGACAGTCGCTGTGATGACGTCGCCCTGCGTCAGGTCGGCGGGCGCGTCGGTGCGCAGTCTGAATTTTACCATATTGGGCTCCACATCCCAGGATGCGACCAGATCGATGTTCTGGGCAGGGACGGTGGTCAGGGTATAGGGTTCGCCGTTCAAGGTCCAGCCGGTGAAGATGTAGCCCTCGCGCGTGGGCTCCGGCGGCGGAACAAGGACGGAACCGCAGTCCAGATTGACGTAGTCGGCCGCATTGTAGGACGCGGGCATGGTGCCCTCGCCGGCGGAGAAGGTCACGGTGAACTTCAGCGGCGTCCAGCCGGCGTACAGCGTCACGTTATCTGTGCCCATGTTGAACGGGAAGGAAGCCTGACGCAGCAGCAGCGAGTCATAGTACCATGCTTTGAAGGTAAAGCCCGGTCTGGACGGCGTGCTGGGCGCCTGGACCGACGCACCGATCGTATAGGTCAGCACAACGGGCGTTTCGCCGTTGTTATACTGGAGGGTAAGGTTGCGGATATCCGAACTCCATTTTGCATAGATCGTCGTATTAGCGCTGGGGATGGTGAAGCTGTTGAAGTCGACGATCGTCGCGTAGGTGGCGTCGTGATACCAGCCCGCGAAGCCGTTGCCGGATTTGGTCGGCGTCGGCGGTTCCGCGACAGGCGTGCCGTACTCGCCGGTCACGGTCATGACCGTGCTGCCGTTGCTGAAGGCGCCACCCATGGCGTTGAACGTCACGCTGAAGGTATCCTTTTCCCACTTGGCATAGACGACGCTCACATAGCCGAAGGTGAAGGTCGACCAGTCGACGGGGTTCTGCGTGGTGGCGTCAAGATACCAGCCGACGAATTTCCAGCCCGGCTTGGTGGGCACTTCCGTCGGGCCGGCGTACGATGCGCCGTTGTTGCCGACGACCGGCGCCATCTCGCTGCCGCCCTGCGTATCGAAGGAAAGAGTCGTACCGGTAAGCTGCCAGCCCGCATACAGTCTGTACGCAACGCCGGCGTTGTCGTTCTTTACGTTGAGATCCGCGAGGAAGTTTTCGCTGGTGGCATTGACGTACAGCGGCCAAGTCACAGCCTTTGTGCACGCCTCGTCGTAGTACCAGCCGTTGAATCTGTAGTATTCCTTGGAAGGATCGGTCGAGGGCTTCTGCACCGTGCCGATCAGGCTGGTCGTGATGGGAGAAGGCACGTTGCGCACGTCCGTCTGGTTGCCGAGGAATTCGACAGAGACCTGCTTGACCTTGCCGTTCACCGTGTTGATCGCGGTCGACAGGTTGACACGCATTTGATCCACGGTAGCCTGATAGCGGCTGTCGAGCGGACGGTCATACTCGATGTCGTCCAGCGCGTCGATCAGCAGCGCCGCGTAGGAATACTGATAATACTTGCCGTAGGTGTTGTCGGAATACTTGGCATAAAAGTCGGGATCGAGCACTTCGGGGATAGTCTCGATGATGGAGTCGATCCTCGAATAATCCGCCGGGCCGTACTTCATACCGGACTGCCATGCGCCGGTGCTCACATTATACTTCGGCATAGCGGCAGTCAGCGCATTCGTCGCCGCAGTAACCTGCGCGTTGGACACATCTTCTCTGCCGTAGATGTACCACGCGTTCTGCAGAGCAGTATGGTACTGATCCCATGTTCTGAAGCCGGAGCCGATGCCCGAAGGCACAGTGTTCAGGAACTGGGACTCCTGATAGTTGGCCGCCGTTGCATTGGCCAGCGCAACGCCCAGCGCGGACTTATCGTACGTCTGGACCGTTACGATATAGTTTGTATAGGAATAATGGTGCGAAGACGCGTAGAGGGGGAAGTCCTTATCCACGTTGCCTTCAAAGTGGATTTGCGCGTTGATGATCGCGGTACTGCCGGCCGCGGGCGGCTCGCCGGAGAAGACGTCGCCGGCGGTCTGCGCGCCGTTCAGTGTCACTGTGCCGCTCTGGGACACGCTGTAGTTGTTGGTGGCCTGGCCGTCGATCGTCTGGGAGGTGACGGACGTACTTCTGTAATACTGGAAATGATTGCCGTCTTCGTCAGACAGGTTGTGGCGGCGCGTCATGGACTGCAGGCCCGTCTCGGAAAGGTCGCTGATCTGGCCGACGTCCACGTACAGCGTGCCCGTCGCCTCCACGGGGCAGGTATCCGACCGATCGCCGCCGGTGCTTCCGCGGTCCTTGCGCCAATAGTAATCGGACGCTGCGGGACCGGTCGAAGCAAAGTGCGTGCCGGCGCCGGTGTTGATGTAACACTGCGTCACTTCACTGTTCGTCGCGGTCGCCGCGTTGCCGTACAACGGCTGGATCCACTCAATGTGATAGTTCTCGGTCGCATGGCTCGCGTAGGTGTTGTTATGCGTCAGATACACGGAGAAGCCGGGGTTGTTGTACAGCGGCTTCACGACGCTCCACGCCTCGCTCTTGAACGCCTTGCCGTTGACCTGATACGTAAACGTCCACTTGATAAGGGTGGAACCGTCGTCATTGGGCGCCGTCTTGAGCGTGCCGCCGCTGACGTCCCAGGAATAGCCGTCCTGGCCCAGCTTGACGCGCACGCCGAGCGAAACGCCGGCGTCGCTGCACGCGACGGCAACGTCCTTGACCTCATCGCTTGCGCTCGACGTGGTAATGCTGATGAAAACATTGCCGGCAGGCTTGATGTTGGAGCCCCTCTGATAATAATCCGAACCGTAGGACTCGAGGATCCCCGGCACCGAGATCGTCACATGGGGGTTCAGCACCGTAGCAGCCGTGCGCTCAACTGTCGGCGCTGCGCTGCCGATCACGGTGAACGCGATCGACAACGTGGTGAAGATCATCACGATCGCCAACAGCGCGCTGCAAGTGCGCTTGAATTTGGACATACTTGAATTCCCTCCATTCAGAATTTGTACATCAACCGTGCTGTCCGCTGCGCGCCGGTTCTCTTTTACAAAGTTCCCAAATCGAAAAAACTCGATTCCGCACGCGGAGACACACACTACTATGCAAATTAACATTATCACATTCATACAACAATGTCAATATAAAAACATAGAAAACGGGATTCTTTTTTGCCTATTTTTCACGACAGCGCCGCCGTATACCGCCGCCGAAAAGATTCCAAAGAAAAAAATAAAAAAAAGTATTGAAAAATACTTCGGGATGTGGTAGTATACATACGATATGTTCTTTTACGCGGCACAGCATAGGCAATGGTTTCTTCCTCTCGAAGGAGCGAAAAAAGGAGCTGAAAAGAGTGGCAGACGCAGCGCGTGCGGTTTCTCCGGCCGCCCTGTATGAAAAGCTGGAGCAGGTCTATCGCCTGCTTTGCGGCAAGGTCGGCTCCCGTTCCCTTGGCAGCGGTCAGGGACGCTATCTGCAGCTGCTCCTGTCGCACGACGGGCTGACACAGGCGGAGCTGGTTCCTCTGCTCGGCGTGTCCCCTTCCACCGCCAGCGAGCTGACGGACAAGCTGCTCGCCGCCGGACATATCATGCGTGAGAAAGCCGTTTCCGACAAGCGCCGCGTGCTAATCTTCATCACCGACAGCGGTCGCGAAGCCGCCGAGGCGTTCCTGCGGGAATCCGCCGGCGCGCTGCAAGATGCGTTCGACGTGCTGCCCGACGAGGCGCAGTCGCAGCTTTTCTCTCTGCTCAGCGGTATCCTGGAGCCGGACAAGCTCTGCGCCGCCGCGGAAGCCGAGCCGATGATCCGTCCCGGCAAACGCGTCTGAGCATTTCGTTTTCGCTATCCATTCATCCCTTCGGATGATTGAATAAATCTATGAAAGGAGTTCTAACCATGGCAATTTTTGAAAGCGCTCTTGAAGTTATTTTGAAGGCTTTTGCTTGGATCACCACGTCCAACGCATCCCAGTATGCTTACAATGCAGCTACTGCGCTTATGAACCTCCTGCTGAAGATTGCGGGCAACGTCGGTCTCGAATAAGGGAAGGTTTTTCTGAAAAGAATCTTGTTCATTCTTTTGGCCAACAGAATAAGCAAAAAGAGGACGCCCCGAACGGGGCGTCCGATTTTTTTGGTTCATCACGGAAAGTTGGGGGATGGTCAGATGCAGCCAAAGGCGACGTCATCGCGAGGGAGGCGTCTTCGCCGACCGCGGCGATCCGCATCCCCCTCGGAAGCACATCGAGCTGTGACACAGGAGAACGGATTGCCACGCGCTTCGCGCAATAACAATCAAGGACAGACTGCTGCATCCCCCAACTTTCCGTGAACTTCGTTTTTTTTAAAGAAACCATCGCGTCAACTGCGCACAACAGATTTCGGCAGTTTTTGTATCGGAGCAAAAGTCTGCCGCATTTTTTGTTGACTTCCGGCATAGTTCCGGCTATAATAAGAACGGAATCAAAAACAGCCGCAAGCTGCGCATGAACAGGTGGTGCATTATAAATATGGAATATATCAGCCGACATATGGAAAACCGCATTCTGGAGTTGAGCCGCTCCTACTCCGCGATCTTGCTGACCGGTCCCCGGCAGGCGGGCAAGACAACTATGCTGCGAAAGCTTGCCGAGAAGGAGAACATCGGACGCAAATATGTGTCGCTGGACGACCTTGCCATGCGGGACTTGGCAAAGAACGATCCCGCCCTGTTCCTGCAGCTTCATCAGCCGCCGGTGCTGATCGACGAGGTGCAGTACGCCCCGGAGCTGTTTACCTATATCAAGATCCACATCGACGAGCATCACACCCCCGGCGACTTCTGGATGACCGGCTCTCAGATCTTCCGCCTTATGCGCGGCGTACAGGAATCGCTGGCCGGGCGTGTGGCGCTGCTGCACTTGTCCCCTATGTCTCAGCGGGAGATCGTCGGCGCTCCCTGCGTTCCGTTCAAAGCCGAGATGGCGCAGCTTCTTGCCGAACGGGATCACATACAGCCTGTCACTACGCCGGAGCTGTTCAATCGCCTGTGGCGCGGCTCCATGCCGGGACTCGTCAGCGGCGCGACGCCGGATCGGGACGTCTTCTATTCGTCCTATCTGTCCACCTACATGGAGCGCGACGTGCGGGAGCTCTCCGGCAGCGTGGATGCGTTGAAATTCCACCGCTTTGTCACCTCCGCTGCCGCTCGCTGCTCGCAGCTTCTAAACTACAACGCGCTGTCAGAGGACGCCGACATCGACATCCAAACCGCCAAAGCGTGGATCAACATCCTCGAAACGCTGGGGATCATCTTCCTGCTGCATCCCTATTCCAACAACGTCCTCAAACGCACGATCAAGACGCCGAAGGTCTATTTCTATGATACCGGCCTCGTCTGCTATCTCACGCGCTGGTCCTCCCCTGAGGTGGTCGAGAGCGGCGCCATGAGCGGCGCTATGCTGGAAAACTACACCGTGTCGGAGATCGTGAAAAGCTATCAAAATGCGGGCTTGGTCCCATATCTATACTTTTACCGTGACCGCGACGCCAAGGAAATTGACGTGATCCTCGAGGGCGACGGCATGCTCTGCCCGCTGGAGATAAAGAAAACCGCCACACCGGACAACCGTCTGACGCGCGTCTTCAACGTCATCGACAAATCTCCCCTCCGGCTCGGCGCCGGCGCCGTCCTCTGCCTGGCCGATAAATTCAGCGCATTCGACAGCAATAATCTGATCGTGCCGATTTGGATGATATAAACCTTGGTCCGGGGGCAAAAAGAGCCAATCAATAATAATCATACCTTGAACCTAAAGACGTAACCGGCAATTGGTACATTCATACCAATTGCCGGTTACGTCTTGGTCGGAGTGAAGGGATTTGAACCCCCGACATCCTGCTCCCAAAGCAGGCGCGCTACCAACTGCGCTACACCCCGGCTCTATTCGGTTATCGTGGAATCAGGAGCGTACCTCAATCGGCTGGAAGCCGTTACCGAGCGAAAGCTCACCGTCTTCTTTTTTTTGCACGACTGCCTTAAATGTTTGTTTCAAGCTGGAAAGCGTCACATTCACCTGCGCGTTCGGCGCGCTGCCGGCGTCGCAGATCAGGATGAACGCGTGGTTCGTTTCCCCGACCTGACGCAGCACACGCGCGTGTCCCCTTTCATCCAGAACGATGGAGAACACGGAGAATTCTTCCAAATCGAAGCGCGGGACCAGCAGAAAAACATCGTTGCCCCCGCCGTCGAGGATCTTTATCTCCTGCAGCGTTTCAGCGTCGATCTGCGAAAACACTCTGCCGCACAAATCCCGGAGCTGTTTCGTATAATCGGCGCGCGTGCCGAGATACTCGATCGCACAGACGGCGTTGTCGTACCACTTGACGGCGTCCAGCATCTTTTCCAGGCCAGAATGGGAAAACGTGGTGATCACAAAGGAAGGCTCGGCGGCAGAAGAAGACTCCTCCTGCGACGGGATCTCCTGACGGAACGGAGAAGTGCACGCGGCAAGACACAAGATCATGACCGCAGCCAAAGCCAACGCGATCCATCTGCGCATATCTTCTCCCTCCTCTCTGTCGTGTTCATATTATAACCTTTTTCTACAAAAAATGCAATACCTAACTCGGAATTACAGCAGGTTCAGCAGCGAGTATCTCTCGCACGGACCGATCGCTTCCTTCGGCATCTCGTCCAGCATCGTCAGGCAGTTCATAAACGTTTGCGTCTGATCGAACATCAGCTGCGGATCGAATTTTTCCATCTCGTGCGTCGGGCTGACGACGCACAGACTGTCCGGCGCCGTCACGAGCGCGATCTCCGGAATGTGCGAGTTGAACAGCGGCTGTCCTTCGCCGAAGTGCAGAAAATTGTGCCCGCGCAGCGTTACGGTCCGCACGCGCGCACGGCCCTCCAGCGCATTGAAATATATGTCGTCCATCATGCGGTTGCCGGTATAGACAAGCTCCGGCGCGATCTCGCCCGTGCTTTCATACCGCTCGCCGTCCGGCTGCCAATCCCTGCAGCCCAGATGCTCGACGGAAACGCCGGCCACAGCCTTGATGTGTCCGCGTTTGCCGTTCCATAGATCCTGATGATCGGCCAGCCATTTCGAGGTCGCCTGCACGCCGCCGCCGAGTACGTCCCGGAAATCCGGCAGGCGGAAATGTCCGGTAACAAAGACGAAGATGTGACGTCGGCGCAGCGGCTTATCCTTGAGCGCGCGCAGCAGAGCCAGCAGCGCCGCGGGGCCGTTTTCCTCGATGCAGTTGGTGCCGTCGGTATGCGTATTGACGATCACCGCTTCGTCGCCGTTCTGTCCGTCCAGCATACAATAAAAGCTCTCGCTCTCGCAGTTGTTCTCCCACTCCGCTTCCAGCGTGAACGTCGCGTGCTTTCCCGCCTGCGCCGCCTCCACGACGCGGCGGCCGGTCGTTTCGTTGACCCACAGCGCAGGGATCCCCTGATAGTCCATGATGAAGGGCAGATACTGTCCCTCGGCCAGCGCGTCGGGGATGCCCTGCCAGATACAGATCACCGCCTTGGCGCCGGCTGTCTTGGCCGCGGCAAGGATCGGCATGTTGACGAACGAAGTCGCCACCGGCCCGCTGTAATTCTGCGGCAGATGCAGATCCTCCGGCATGGAACGGCGCTCGTCAAACGCCATCTTGGACGGAAGCTGATTGATATTGTTGATGCGCACGACGCCGATCTTGCCGCGCGCGCGCAGCAGAGACAAACGCTGCCCCTCCAGCATCACAAGCTCGGCCGTGATGCCGCCGGGCGGCGTTTCGCCGGAATACGGGAACACCGAGGACACCGGGATCTCCTCGCTCCGGCTGGCGTCATGCAGCACGATCGAAGCACGCTTGGCTTCCCAGCGGTTGAAAAAATACGGATCGCTGTATACCTTCAGGCCCATATCGCGGATCTGTGCCTTGATCGACGCGATATAAGCCTTATGCGCTGCCGAACCCGTCAGACGCACGCCGAAGCCGTTCATTTTTTCGACTTCATGCAGCAGCTGTTCGGCGGAAGTGTAGTCGTGCATATCGTATTTCATCGCGACGCTCCTTTTCAGATGGATTTCCAAAACAGAAGTATACCACACCTTTTTCGCGTTTGCAACTTCTTTCCTGTCCGAAATTGTTTCATATATGTAAATTTTCCCGAACGACCGCACAGGTCTGCACGCCGTAGTACTCCAACCGCCGCACAGCCTCCCGATCCAGACGTTCGCCGCACAGGACGACCGGCACCGCGGGCGGACAGCTCACGGCGGCGGACGCCATGATCCGGCCGACACAGTCCCGGACAGGCAGCGTTTCGCGCGGCGCGAAAAGCGCCTGCCGAACGGAAAGAACGCTTGGCAGCGGGTGATAGGCCGGCGGAACGTCGTCCGATGGCGTGCGGCGCGGGATCGCCTCCAAAGCCGCCGACAGGCGTCGGAGATCGTCGGCTGTGTTTTCCGGCGTGAACATACAGACCAGAAAATCGGGATCATGCATTTCGCAGACTATCTGCTGTTCCAGCAGGATTCGCGCGAGCGTATCGCCGGTATATCCGTACGCCTTTGCGCGGACGGTCAGCTTCAGCGGCTCGCTGCCGTACAAGGCAAAGCCCCGCCCGCGAAGCGCCGAACGGAGCGCGTCGAGCCGCGGTAAAAACAACGCCAGCCGGTCGGGATAGTCGCGCAGATACGCGTTCGCACGGTCAAGAGACTGCAGGATCAGATAGGAAGGACTGGTCGAACCGAACAGAGCCAGCGCTTCCTTCACCTGCCGCGCGTCGACCGCGGAATGCGCGCGAACATGCAGATACGCCCCGCCCGTCAGAACAGGCAGCGTCTTATGCGCGGAATCGCAGCAGAGGTCAGCGCCCAGGTCCATCGGATGCTGCGGGCGCGCAAGAAAATGCAGATACGCGCCGTGGGCGTTGTCGACCAGCAGCTGCACGCCGTGCCGATGACAAACCTCGGCGACGGCGGCGACGTCCGTCATGCCGCCGAGATAGTCGGGGCTCGTCAGATAGACGGCGCAGGGCGATACGGTCTTCAGCGCCGCCTCCACGTCCTGCGCGGTCACGGTGCAGCTGTGGTATGTGTCCTGCGCGTGCGGATGCAGCCACCGCACGTCGAGGTCCAGCAGCGCCGCCGCGTACAAAAACGCCTTGTGCGCGCTGCGCTGCGCCAGAACGGTCGACCGACCGGACAGTCGGCCGGCGAGAAACAGCATCGCGCGGATGCACAGCGACGAACCTTCCGCAGAATAGTACGTATCGCAGCCGAAGCGCTCGCCGGCGATCGCCTCGCTTTCGGCGATGATCCCCTGCGGCGCGTAGAGATCGTCCGCGCCGTCGATCTCCGTTATGTCCAGCGTTTCGCATCCGAGAAACGGGACGCCCTTGTGGCCGGGCATATGCAGACGGGCGGGCCCTTTCTGCGCGTAGTCGCGCACGAAATCACAGATGGGCGTATCGCTCATGCTTCGTCTCCCATCTGCGCGTCGACGGCCGCCATGATCGCGCACTCCATGCGTTTGCGAAACAGCTCACAGCCGTATTTGTACACACCGCGGACGGAGCCGGTCGCGTGGTAAGCGTTCGCCGCACAGCCTCCGGAGCAGTACAGCCTTGCCCAGCAGTCCCGGCAGTCCGGCCGCGCATACACGTTGCACGCGGCGAACTCATCCTGTACCGCCGGATTTGTCACGCCCTGCCATACGTCGCCGAGCCGGAAAGCCTCTTCACCCACGAACTGGTGGCAGGGATACAGGTCGCCCCACGGCGTGACCGCCATATACTCCGTGCCGGACCCGCAGCCGGAGATGCGTTTATAGATGCACGGCCCTGCGGTCAGGTCGATCATATAGTGATAAAAAGTAAACGGTTTTCCCACCCTGCAGCGGCGGATCATCAGATCGGCCAGCTCCTCGTACTGACGCAGCACCACCGGCAGATCCTCCGCGGTGAGCGCGGAGGGATCGTCCGCCGCACAGACGACCGGCTCCATGCTCAGCTCCGTAAAGCCGAGATCGAGCATCGTTTCGATATCCTTTAAAAAGTCGGGGTTCGCGTGTGTGAACGTGCCGCGCATATAGTAGTCTTTGCCGCCGCGTGCGCGGACGAGCTTCTGAAACTTCGGCACGATCCTGTCCCAACTGCCGTTTCCGGCATAATCCACCCGGAAACGGTCGTGGATCTCTTTGCGTCCGTCCAGACTGAGCACCACGTTGCTCATCTCCCGGTTGGCAAAGTCGATCACGTCGTCGTCGATCAGCATCCCGTTGGTCGTCAGCGTGAAGCGGAAGTTCTTGCCGTTCTCCTGCTCAATGCCGCGCGCATAGGCGACAAGGCGCTTGACGACGTCAAAATTCATCAGCGGTTCGCCGCCGAAAAAGTCGACCTCCAGATTGCGGCGCGTGCCGGAATGCGCGACCAGGAAATCCAGCGCCTGCTTGCCCACCTCAAAGGACATCACGGCCCGGTCGCCGTGATACTTTCCCTGACTCGCAAAGCAGTATGCGCAGTTGAGGTTGCATGTATGCGCTACGTGCAGACACAGCGCCTTCACGACGCCGGAGGTCTTTTGCTTCAGCGCGGCTGCCATCGGCTCGAACGTGTCGGGCGTAAAGAGCGCGCCGCTGTCCCGAAGCGACTCGATTTGTCCGTAGCATTCCGCCAGCTCCTGCGGCGTCCCCTGCGGATCGCCCGCATATTTTTCCGCCAGGATGCGCAGAACGTCCTCTTTCGGCGTGTTTTCAAACAGCGCGATCATATCGTATGCCGCGTCGTCCACTACATGAACGGCGCCGGAGCATACGTCCAGCACGATGTTGTATCCGCCGAGCTTGTATTGATGTATCATAGGGTTTCCTCTTTCCGCTTCTTTCGGTATATCTTGTTTATTATACTCTATCCGCAGCCAAGAAACAAGAGGTAAAATCGTCGCCTCCCGCAAAGCGACGCGGATGCGCTTCGCCCCGCATGACCGAAGTCATGCGGGGCGAAGTCAATGGTTTACGGGATCAATTGCGGATCGTGCGCGTCAGGCGTCCAATCTGTGGATCTCACGCGTCACCTGATCGATGGTCGCGATCCTGGCCGCAAGCATACGGATGCTCGTCTCGTCGGAGGAGTTGATGTTGCTGTCCTCCACGACGTCCGCAGCGAACGTGTACGGATTATTGAAGGTGGCATCCTTCAGTCTCGCACGCATCATGCGGACATCCGTCGTATCGGTGGAGTTGATGATGCCGTCGCCGTTCAGATCGCCGAAGATGACCAGCTGATAGGTCTCCAGGACGTCGCCGGTATAGTTGCTCACCAGTTCCACGACCGTGCCCGTGCCGATCGTGCCGTCCTTGGCGTGGACCACCAGGGTGCCGTTTCCGATCACGTTCAGGTATTCGTCCACAAGCTCTGTTTCGGTAAGCTGCGTCTTCAGACCGTAGATGTAGTGTCTCTGCGTGTCAATAACCGTCGTGGAACCTTCCGCAGCCTCCAGCTCAATCACTTCATCGTACACCGACCCCCAGAACGCATAGATCGTAACTTCACCGTAGACGTACGCTTCCGTGCTGGCAGGCGTCAGCGTCTCGGGATCGGTGCTCCAGCCCTTGAACACGAAGCCGTCTCTCGACGGAGTGCCGGGCGGGAAGCTGCCGATCTGGGAACCGAACTCATGGCCTCTGTCTACGGTATAGACCGCATCCGTGCCGTCGTTGACCAAATAGGTCACGTTGTAGGTGCGCAGTGTCAGCGCTTCGATCGCGTTGTTCAGCAGATTCCAGTAGCTGGTCGCGTTGTCTCTGCCGTCCACGGCGGACTGTGCAAAGATGTTCTGCTCCCAGTTGATGCCGTCCAGCGCGCGGTACAGATTCGCCAGGGACGAATCCGTATACTTCACGCTCAGGAAGGTCTTATCCATCTGCGTGGAAATATTGCCGGTGTTGGCTTTCGCCCAGGTGATCCACGTGTTGTACTTGGAGCTGATCACGTCGTCCTCCGGATAGCTGAAGCCCGGCGTGCCGGTGTCGATGCGCAGGATCTGATAGAACACGTCCGTATAATCCGCGGCGCGCACGTCCAGAGCGTCAATATAGTCCTTCAGCTCCGAATAGACGGATCCGCCGGCGTTGATCATGCTCTGGTTGACGATCTTGTATTCACGGTCGATGCTCTGATAGTAGGTCTTCAGGTTCGTTACGCTGTCCACCGTATAGTAGGTCTCCAGCGTGTTGTAATCCACGGCGGAGCCGCTCAGGCTCGGCAGGTAATCGGTGATTAGCGCGTCCAGAGCCGTATAGTCCGCATCCTTCAGACGCAGGATCGTGTGGTACGCTTCCGCAATACGGTTCACGAACTCTTCCAGCAGCTCCTGTGCGGGCGCCTTCAGCCCGGCGTTGATCACTTCGACTGCGATACCGTCGATACCGTCCGCGCCGTAGATCGCCATGCGCAGCTCTTCCACGCTGTCCTGCGTGTAGATGCTGACGCTGTCGTCAGCGGAGAGGATACGGTCAATGAGGATCAGCAGGCTGTTGTAGCTGTGCATCTCGTCCTCTTCGCAAGGCGGATACACTTCGCCCGTTTCCACGTCCGCGTCCGAGCCTTCGCCGACATGCATACATGCAAAGTATTCGTCCAGATCGACGTCCAGAAGCGTAACGGCATCCAGCGCCGCCTGCAGCGCCGCCTGCAGCGCGTCAACCTTGCTCTGCTGGCTCTGCGGCAGACCGCGGTTGGAATCCTTGGTCGCGTTTGCGAGCGCCGCTTCCAGCTCTGTCGTATTGAAGAACTCCCAGGAGTAGCTGCCGTCGCTGCCGAGAAGCGCCGCCATATCGCCGCCTGCCGCGTACAACGGATCGTTGTCGTTCGCGGGAAGCATATCCATTCTTCTGTAGTTGGCGATCTGCGTGCACAGCGCATCCAGTTCGTAATAGTTCGCGCTCCAGATCGCCGTGAATTCTTCATCGGCTGCCGGGCATACGAACAGTCCGCCGGGTGCGTAGGTCGTATCGTCGCTTGCCTTCCAGCCGAGGAAGGTACGGCTTTCCTGCGTGTCTTCGGAGAAGAGCTTCATGCCTTCTGCCGTCGGCAGATTGACTCTCTGCGTGTAGTTCACCTGCATCGACGCCGGGACCGCGCTCGGCGTGGTCGTGCCGTTGCCGTTGAAGGTCAGCGTGTAAACTTCGAGCTCCCAGTTGGCCGTGTAGTTCTTATTGCCCGTGGTGCCCTTTTCGATCGTTACCGTCGTCTGCGGCGTCTCGCCGTTGGAGCCGGTCCAGCCGAGGAATTTCCAGCCCGTCTTGATCGGGTTGTTCAGCGTGAACGTAGCCGTTTCGACGTTGTAGGACGTCGGGTTCGGCGTTTCCACGATACCGCCGACCGGATCATAGGTGATCGTGTAGCTTTCGACCTGCCAGTTGGCCGTGTAGCTCTTGTTGCCCGTGCTGCCCTTGGGGATCAGGACGGTCGTCTGCGGCGAATTGCCGTTGGAGCCGGTCCAGCCCTTGAAGATGTAGCCCGTCTTGACCGGGTTGTTCAGCGTGATGTCGGGCGTATTGACATTGTATTCCGTCGGGTTCGCCGGCGTGATGGTCACGTTCTCCGGATCGGTATAGCTGATCGTGTAGGTATCGATCTGCCAGTTGGCGGTGTAGGTCTTGTTGCCGGTGCTGCCCTTGGCGATCGTCACGACAACCTGCGGCGTTTCGCCGTTGGAGCCGGTCCAGCCCACGAACGTGTAGCCGGATCTCGTCGGGTTGTTCAGGACGAAGGATTCGGTGTTGACTGTGTAGCCGGTCGGATTGGCCGTCGCCACGCTGCCGCCGTCCAGATCATAGGTGATCGTGAAGCCGTCGACTCTCCAGTTGGCGGTGTAGGTCTTGTTGCCGGTGCTGCCCTTGGCGATCAGGACGGTCGTCTGCGGATTTTCACCGTTGGAGCCGGTCCAGCCGAGGAACGTGTAGCCTTCCTTGACCGGGTTTCGCAGCGTGATGTCGGGCGTATCGACGGTGTAGCTCGTCGGGTTCGCCGGCGACACGGCGCCGTTCTCCGGATCGGTATAGCTGATCGTGTAGGTATTGATCTGCCAGTTGGCGGTGTAGGTCTTGTTGCCGGTGCTGCCCTTGGCGACCGTCACTTCCGTCTGCGGCGTCGTGCCGTTGGAGCCGGTCCAGCCGAGGAACGTCCAACCTTCGCTGGTCGGGTTGGTGAGCGTGAAGCTGTCGGTGTTGACGTTATATTCCGTCGGGTTCGCCGTCGCCACGCTGCCGCCGGCCAAAGTGTAGTTGATGGTGTAGGTGTCGATCTTCCAGTTGGCGGTGTAGTTCTTGTCGCCGGTGCTGCCCTTGGCGATCAGAACGGTCGTCTGCGGCGTTTCGCCGTTGGAGCCGGTCCAGCCGAGGAATGTATAGCCTGCCTTGACCGGATTGCGCAGCGTGATGTCGGGCGTATCGACGTTATAGCTCGTCGGGTTCGCCGGCGTGATGGTCACGTTCTCCGGATCGGTATAGCTGATCGTGTAGGTATTGATCTGCCAGTTGGCGGTGAAGGTCTTGTTGCCGGTGCTGCCCTTGGCGATCGTCACGCTCGTCTGCGGCGTTTCGCCATTGGAGCCGGTCCAGCCGAGGAACGTCCAGCCGGTCTTGGTCGGGTTGTTGAGCGTGATGGTCGCGGTGTAGACGGTGTAGTCCTTCGGGTTCGCCGTCGCCACGCTGCCGCCGTCCAGCTCATAGGTGATCGTATAGGTGTTGATCTGCCAGTTGGCCGTGTAGCTCTTGTCGCCGGTGCTGCCCTTGGCGATCAGGACGGTCGTCTGCGGATCGTCGCCGTTGGAGCCGGTCCAGCCGAGGAACGTCCAGCCGGTCTTGACGGGATTGCGCAGCGTGATGTTCGCCGTGTCGACGGTGTAGCTCGTCGGGTTCGCGGGCGACACGGTGCCGTTCTGCGGATCGGTGTAGCTTATCGTGTAGGTGTTGATCTGCCAGTTGGCCGTGTAGCTCTTGTTGCCCGTGCTGTTCTTGGCGATCGTCACGCTCGTCTGCGGCGTCGTGCCGTTGGAGCCGGTCCAGCCGAGGAATGTCCAGCCGGTCTTGACGGGATTGCGCAGCACAATGGCGTCGCTGAGATAGGTATAGCTCGTCGGGTTCGCGGGCGACACGGTGCCGTGCTGCTCGTCGGTGTAGGTGATCGTGTAGGTCTCAAGCGCCCAGTAGGTGTAGAGCGTGACGTTCTCGTTCGCGCCGACATAGACGCCCTTTTCGCTGTACGCCTTCGTGCCGGCGTCAAGATCCTCGATCCAGCCGTCGGGCTTGTAGCCTGCCTTGGTGAAGCTGTTTGCGGGCAGCGTGATGCGCGCGCCGTACGCGACAGACATATCGTTCATCGTGCCCTCGCCGCCGTTGGCGTCGAAGCTGAGCGTATACTGATTGACGGTATAGTACAGCTTGAGCACCAGGATCATGGGTTCGCCGTTATCGTCGAGCTTATTGTTATTCTTCACAAAGCCCTGCGGTCTGTTGCGGGAATCGTTCGGGTTGAAGGTGTAGCCGGGGATCACTTTCTCGTGTCCGGTCAGGTCGATCTCCTTACCGACGGTGTCCACGACCTCGGACGTCTCCACATTGGAATAGTCGTCCGGATCGTTCGCGTTCTGCTTATAGTACTCGATCCTGTATGTGGAAGTATCATCGACCACATTCGGATCCTTTACCCAGAATGCGTATACCGTGGAATCTTCGTTCGTCAGCAGGATTCCTCTGTCGCCCGTAATCTCGTTCGCGACGACGGTACCTTCGCCGTTTCTCTGCGACGTCCAGCGTCTGAGTTCATAGAAGTCTCTGTAAATGCCGATCGGCGGGACATAGTTCTGGCCGTAGATCACATCGGTGACGATCGACTCGTCGCTCGTCTGGACTTCGCCGTTATCGTCCGTGTAGTCCCACAGGCCGCCTTCCAGTACCCACGTCACTCTGGTCTTGCGCGCCCAGAGCGCATAGAGCGTGATGGTCGGCGTTTCTTCGTCCCAACCCGTCACGGTGCAGTTTGCAAGCACGTCGTCGGTGAGGGTGAAGGTCGCCTTGTCCTCAAAGTCGCGCTGCATGGCTGCCGCACGGGCGCTGGTGTATGCCCAGCCGTAGAAGTAGTATTCCGAGCCGTCGATGGTCACGAACGTCGTGCCCGCGACATACTGGAACTGTCTGAGCGTCACGGACTTCCACGCGTTCGGGTTTTCTTCGTCCTGCGAGATCGACGTCGTCAGCAGCTTCTTGCCGGCGCCGGTGGTGAAGTTGTAGTCGATCTTGAACGATCTGCATTCCCAAAGCGCATAGAGCGTCACCGTTGCGCCGTCGATGTCCGTCAGGTTGCTCACGGTGGCGCCGTCGCCGTACAGCATCGTGCCGCCGGCCGTCGTCGCCCAGCCCGCGAAGCTGTGGCCGGGATAGGAGAAGGTGTTTGCCGGAAGCGCGGAGGGAACGTTGCAGACCGCGGCGACCGACGTCATGCTGCCCGTACCGCCGTTGCCGTTGAACGCGATGACATAGTCCGCGTTCTCCCAGCGCGCATAGATGGTCTGATTCTTCTGGGTGTTCGTCACAACAGTTTCATCGTTCACCAAAGTACCGCCGGACGCCGCCGTATACCAGCCGGCGAAGCGATACGTCGATTTGAAGAACGTGCCCTTCGGGACCGTATAGACGCCGCCGAAGGTAACGGTCGTCGTGGGATTCGTGCCGCTGCCGTTAAGCGTGCCGCCCTGAAGGTTCCACGTGACCGTGAAGTTGGCCGGACGCCACTGCGTGTACAGCTCGATCGTTCCGCCCTGCGTGGTCGGCTTGGGCGTTCTGGAATGGTCGATCGTGTCGCCGGGCTGATACGTTTCGCCCGTACCGTCTCTCTTGGTGTTCCAACCGGTGAACGCATAGCCGTCGCGGATCGGCTCGATCGCGGAGATCACCGCCGCTGCGCCGTCATATGTGAACGGACCGCTGTTGGCGGGAAGGTTCGTGACGTCGTCGCTCGTCGCGATATAGCAGACGTAGTAGGAGATCGCCTGCCAGTTCGCCGTGAAGCTCTTGTTGCCCAGGCTGCCCTTGGCGATGATCGCGGTCGTCAGCGGCGTCGTGCCGTTGGAGCCGGTCCAGCCGAGGAACGTATAGCCGGTCTTCGAGGGATTGTTCAGTGTGATCGTCGGTGTGACATAGGTATACGTCTGCGGGTTGGTCACGCCGTTCGGGAGCGAGCCGCCGCCGAGCTCATAGCTGATCTGGTAGGTGTCGATCAGCCAGTTGGCCGTGTAATTCTTGTTGCCGGTGCTGCCGGCGGCGATGGAGACGCTCAGCTGCGGCACGGTGCCGTTGGAGCCGGTCCAGCCGGTGAATGTATAACCCGTCTTGGTCGGACTGCTCAAGTGGATGGTCGGCGTCTCGACCGTGTAGTTGTCCGGATTCGCCGTCGCCACGCTGCCGCCGTCCAGATCATAGGTGATCGTATACGTTTCGATGATCCATCTGGCGTAATACGTCACATTTTCCGTGACTGCCTTGGTCGTGCCGGGGGTGTAGCCCGTACCGGAGAAATTCGGATTGGCGAACCACTTCAGATCCGTATAGCCGTTTTTCGTACTGGTCGGGAAGGTCATGATCGTGTTATACGGCGTCCGGTTGAGATCCTCGACCGTACTGCCGCCGTTCTCCTCAAACACGATGTTGTAGCGGTTGATGCTCCAGATCGCGTACAGCGTCACGGTGGAGTTGTTGGGCAGCGTGGCGTTGTTAGTCAGCGTGCGCACGGAGTATTCCTGCCCGCGGTCATAGAACGTGCCGTTGCCGTCCGACTGGGTGTTCCACTCGACGAACGTGTAGCCCGGTCTTGTGAACGTCGCGGCGTCGATCACGATATTTTCGTTGGATCGCATCGTCACGTCGGCGGGGAAGCCGGTGACCGTCAAACCGGTCTCGTTGGGATCATAATGGAGCGTGTAGGTGTTGGCCTGCCAGTTGGCGTACAGATAGATCGCGACTGCGTCGCTGTTCTGCATCTCCTGCTCGGTCACGATCGTCTGGACCGAGATCGGGCTGCCGGTGTTCACGCTCGTACCGGTGCCGTCTGCCTTCGTATTCCAGCCCACGAACCGGAAGCCCGTGCGGGAGGTGGTGATGTTGCCGCCGCCGCCGTTGTTTTCGGTCACAATGGTCTGATTGTATCTGACCGTCTGCGGGTACTGATAGTCGCTGCCCGTACCGCTGTTGACGTGGTAGATCAGCGTATACTCGTTTTCTCTCCAGATCGCGGTAAATGTCTTGTTCTCCGCGTACCGCCAGGTGAACGTCTGGGCCTGCACATATGCATCGCTGACGCCGGAGACCTGCCATTCGACGAACTGATAGCCCGTTCTGGTCGGCGCCGCCTTGTTCATGCCTGTCTTATAGCTTGCGTCGAACGTCGCCGTGTCTGTCGTAAGGCCGGTCGTGCCGTTGAACGTGCCTTCGTCCGGATCATAGGTGATGGTGTACGTCTTCGGCTCATAGTAGAAGGTATAGCTCACGGACGTGCCGCAGAACAGATCGATCGACGCGGGATCGGAGCCGTCCATCGCGGTGACGGGCGTCGAGGATTCCGAATTGGTCATCGAATAGCCCTTGTACGTATAGCCGGCATAATCGTTGTGGCCGGCGGAGATCGTATCGCCGTAGTTGTAGGTCATCGACTGTGTCGTTGCCGTCTCCAGAAGGCTGTCGGGGACCGCCGCGTTGGTCGCGGTGCTGATGTGCGTCTCGGTCGCGGTGCCGTGATTGAACTGAAGATTCGCAGCGGCCTGCGTGAGCGCCGTCTTCGCTGCTTCTACCTGCGTGCCGTTCTGCGTCGGGTCGCCGAGCGCCTTGGCAGCCGCCTTCAGCGCGTTTTGATAGGTGGTCCACGACGCGGTCGTGTACCAATCCGGGAATCTGCCGCTGTTGACCGCATTGCGGTACACGCTGCGCAGATCCGCCTTGCTGACGCCGTCCACGGTGATGTTCAGATACAGATAGTTGCCCGCGCGGTCACCGGTGCTGCTGTTGGTATCGCAACCGACTGCATGGGCTGTGATCGCCACGTTGGCGATCGCGCCCGAAAGCTGCGTGGGCGTCAGCTGCCAAGGCTTGCCGTTGCTGTCCGTGCCGTTGTCCAGATGGCGGTTGTTCGTCCAGGGAAGATCCAGCAGCGTCGTCGAGTTCGCAGTGATCGAGCACATGGTCGCATTTTTGCCGCCGTCGTCCTCGTCGTCCGTACAGACCCAGCCCGCCTTCAGGTTGGGGACCTGGTTCAGATTCGTGTAGCGGCTCGTATCGACTGTGATCGTACCGGTCGGACCGGTCGTGGACGAAGCGATCTCGTCGTTTCCGTCACTGTCTTCTCTGTTAATGTAATTCGCGTTGAGAAGCGTGCCGCCCGAATTGACCAGAGCGCCTTCAACGGCGTTGTCGTCGAACAGCGTAGTGCCGTCCGCATAGATATAGGAACGTCCGGCGGTGAATACATCGTCCAACTGACCGGCTGTGCTGTATGTAAAGCCGCTCGCATAAGAATGAATACCGTATACATACAATACGCTTTGGAACCAGTTGTCGTTGCCGCTCTTGTTCTTTGCGCGGCCTGCTGCCGCGATCGGCGCAGTCAGCGGCGCATACAGTACCGTGTAGTTCGTCGCCGTGTATGTCCTGCCGTCTGCCACAAAGGTCGCGGTCCATGTGATGACCGAAGAGGAGTTGGCGGTCAGCGCGCTGCTGGCCGAACCGCCCGTGACGGTCGTATTGACCGTCGTCGTCTTGCCCGTCAGGCCGCCGGCCGTGACCGTGGCGCCGGAGCAGGTGATGTTGAGCGACGTCGCTTCGGGGCAGTTGAAGTAGACCAGACCGCCGGTCTTGTTCTGTGCAGTGTTCAGCGCGCCGGTCGCCGTGCAGTCCACATAGTATTCAAAGGTCTTGCGATCGCTCGCCTTGAGGTAGATCGCCTCCGGCACATAGAAGGTGAATTCCGGCGTCGTGAAGCCGCTCTCGATCGTCTCGAGATGCAGATTGTCGCGCGCGGTGTTCAACGCCGTGTACGCGGCCGCAACACCTGTCGCGGTCGGATCGCCGAGCGCGCGGCCCGCCGCCTGCAGCGCGGTGAGGAAGTCGGTCGTATACGACGCGCCGTAGTTGTTCGTCTGCTCGACGGCAAGGCCGCAGCATTCAAGATACAGATCGCGCAGCGCGCCCTTGTTGACCATCGTCACGTTCAGACGCGACATGTCGTTGACTTGGAAATACTGGTTGTCAAGCGTGCCCTCGTACTTGTGGTAAACGTACTGCTTGACCCAGAGCTGGTAGTTTTTCGTGTTGCCGGCCGTCGGCTTCGCGATGCCGCTGGGCGGGACGGCGGAGCTGACGCGCGTGCTCGCATAGCGCTGCTCGCTGTCGCCGCTGCTCGTCTTGAGGTCGGTGGTGTCGTAGTACCGCGTGAAGGACGAGGGATAGGACGTCGTGCTCTCGTTAACGCCCGTCTCGAAGTTCGTGTCGGTCGGGGTATTGTATACTATATATGTCGTGTACGCCGCCGCCTGGAGGTTCGGGATCTGGTCGGTATTGGTATACCGGCTGCAGTCGATCACCAGATTGCCGGCGCTGACGGTCGTGATGTCCTGCGTCTCCTCGATATCCGAGTGTTTGCCGTAATCGTTGAACGCAAAATAATTGTTTGTGCTGGCTGCGGTCAGGTACCTCGACTCATCCTTCGTCGGGCCGAAGCCGCCGTAAACGGAAGCGTCATTCGCTTTGTCCGAGCCGATCGGGAGCTCCCACGGCGACTTGACGCCCGTGTTCGTGCCGCCCCAGCTGTAGCCGCCCTTGGCAGAGTTATAGGAATGGAAGCCCGTCAGGACGTTGATCTCCATATGTTCGCTGATATGCGTGGTCCAAAGCTCGCTCAGCTGACCCTTACAGCCGGAGCCGATCATGCCGGTAAAGGGCGCATAGACATAGGTATACGCGTGCGACTCGTAGGGCACGTCGTCGACGGTGTACTTCGCTTCCCACGTGATCACGGTGCCGCCCGTGCCGACCGTGCCGGCCGCCATTTCGTCCGTGAACTTCGTCGATCTCGCGGCGACGCCGTACGTAATGGCAGAATCCGAACGCGTGATCACCAGGTTCTCGAACGGCGTGCTCGAGCTGAAGGTGATCTGACCGGTGATCTTCGCCGGGTCGGTGTTCAGCTTGCCGGTCGCCGCATCGGTGTCGACAAAATACTGAAATCTCCCGGACGTATCCAGATAGATCGTCTCCGGAACACTGAAGTTGATTACCGGCCGTCCGACCATCTCGATGCCTGCCGAATCCTTCCACGCGTTCGCCGTCAGACCAAGGTCCGCAAAGCAGAACGTCGTGAACACCATGACAAGCGCGAGCATGGAGCTGGCCACTCGCTTGAAGGTTCTCATGCAGTTTCCTCCCTTGAATGATTTCACATTTCGGATCGCGTCCGCATACACATACGGACACAACTCCAGTCTAACGTATATATCGTATCACAATCTCCGGTCAACTGTCAACAACATTTTTAAGTTTTTTTGGTCCCCTTGCGGTTTTTTTGTGAAAAACGACGGAGACGTTCGGCCGTCCCCTGACCGACTTGCCGCACGGCACGGCTGCGCCGCAGAGCGCCCCGGAAGCGAACAGCGTCGTTTTGTGCAAAAGAACAATTATTTGCCTGCGCCTGACGTGCCCCGGCAGCATTGGATGCGATGCTGTATATAATGAAAAAGGACGGCACACAGCCGTCCGCGTGGTTGGTTGATTCGGTTTTCGGTCGACAGTCCTTCCCCCCGTGCGTTGTCCCTTTTCCGCCCTGCCGGAGTACGGATTCCCACAGTCGGCGCAAGCGCCTGCTCGGGATGGCACCGCTTTTACCGGCATCTGACCATCCCCCAACCTTCCGTGATGAACAAAAAAGAGCTGCTTTCGCAGCTCCGTTTTTTATTTATCCGTCTGGACGAAATTGACGTCGCGGATGTAAATGTGTTTGATGCCGCGGTTGGATGTGTCGCGCTTGTCGATCTCGAACATCCCGAGCGACTTGATGAAGTTGGTCAGCTTGCTGTATCCGTAATTGCGGCTGTCGAACGCGGGATTCTTGCGCAGGATCATATTGCCCACGTCGCCCAGAAAAGCCCAGCCGTCCTCGTCCGCCACGTCGTTGACGGAGTTGCGCACCAGCTTGCGGATCTCCTTGGGCACCTTGCCGCGGCGCTGCGGTTCGGGCTCCGGTTTTTTCTTTTCCTCCTCCGGCTCGCTCTTGGGTGCGATGATCTCCAGGAAAACGAACCGATCGCACGCCGCGATAAACGGCGCGGGCGTCTTTTCCTCGCCGATGCCGATCACGAGCATACCCGCTTCCCGCAGGCGCGTCGCCAGCCGCGTGAAGTCGCTGTCGCTGGACACGATGCAGAAACCGCTCACGCGTTCGGTATAGAGGATGTCCATCGCGTCGATGATCAGCGTGGAATCGGTGCAGTTTTTGCCGCTGGTGTAGCGGTACTGCTGGATGGGCGTGATCGCGTTTTCCAGCAGCACGTTTTTCCAGCCTGCCGATTCCGGCTGCGTCCAGTCGCCGTAGATGCGCTTGATGGTCGGCGTGCCGTATCGGGCGATCTCTTCAAGCATGGGCTTGACGTAAGAATGGGATACGTTATCCGAATCGATCAGGACCGCCAGCTTCGGGATCTGTGCTTCTGCGCTCACTTCTTATCTCCTTTTTTCTTGCCGCCGTCGTCCGCTCTGGGCAGGTTGCCGCTGTCGCGGAAATTGACGTTACCGGCGCTGTTTTCGATTTGGCGCATGATCTCCTCATCGCCCTTGGCGATCTCCTGGTGACGGCTCTTGCTGCCGTAGCCGTAACCGCCGTAGCCGTAACCGCCGTAGCCGTAGCCGCCGTAACCGTAGCCGCTGCCCTTGGAGCCGTAACCGTAGCCGCTGTCCTTGGAGCCGTAGCCGTAGCCGCCATAGCCGTAGCCGCTGCCATAACCGTAGCCGCCGCCGTAGCCGTAGCCGCCGTAACCGTAGCCGTTGCCGTAACCGCCGTAGCCGCTGCCGTAACCGCCTCCGTAGCCGCTGCCGTAACCGCCTCCGTAGCCGTAGCCGTTGCCGTACCCGTAGCCGCTGCCGTAGCCGTAGCGGTTGTGGCCGTATCTGCCGTTGTAGTTGTAGCGGCTGTAATATCTTCTGTACCGATAGCCCTTGCGGCGGTAGTATTTGTTGGAGCCGCTGTCCTCGGTCATGGTCAGGACGAAGCCTGCGATGTCGATGCCCGCCGCGTAGATCTCGCTGAGCGTGTCGTTGATGTCGTTGACCTTGGCGTAATCGTTGCGCGTGACGAACACGATCTCGTCGATGATGTCGCCCAACACCAAACTGTCGGACACGACGTGCGTCGGCGGGGTGTCGACGACGATATAGTCAAACTCCGCGCGCGCCTGCTCGAAAACGTCCTTGACCTTCTGCGAGTCGAGGATCTCGGTCGACTTCGTCGTCACGCCGCCGGTCGGCAGCACGAAAATACCCTGTGACTTGATGAACTTGATGGAGTCCATATAGGTGGACTTGCCGCGGATGATTGGGATCATGCCGACCTGCTTGTCGTCCTTGACGCCGACCGTATTCAGCACGGCGGGTTTACGCAAGTCGCAGTCGACCAGGAGCACGCTCTTGCCCTTTTGCGCAAGGGCGCAGGCGATGTTGGTCGAAACGGTCGTTTTACCTTCGTCCTCGAAGGTGCTCGTGATGGCGAACACCTTGCTGCCCTTGTCGACGGAGAGGTTTTCGATCTTGGTTCGGATCGCCTTAAAGCTCTCGACGAAGTTGAAGGTCACGGCGCTTTCGTCCGTGATCAGGATGCCGTTCTTCGGCCTCTTCTTTTTCTTGCCGGAGCCCTGCGAGATCTCGACCATCGGGACCGATCCGAGGTAGCGTGCGTTGAGCTTGCTGCGCGCGTCGTCCGTACTCTTGACCGTCTTGCTAAACATGTCGATCGCGATCACGATCGCCGCCACCAGCAGCGCGCCGGCCGCAAAGCCGATCATCGCGTTGCGCGTCGCCACGTCGGCGTTGATAATTGTGGGGGACGTGGGACGGATCATTACCCTGATGCCGATGGTATTGTCGAACTGCTGGAGATACTCCGGATATTCGTTGATGATGACGACGATCGCGTTGGCGCACAGATCCTTGTTCGTGCTGGTGACCGTGATGTCGAAAATACCCGGCTCATCCGTCGTCTTCAGCGATACGGCGTTGCGGATGGTGTTGGCGCTGTATTCGCCGCCCAGATCCGCCGCGATCAGGTCCATCATGTCGTCCGTCTGCAGATAGTGCTGGTACAGCGACGCGTCCGAACGGTTGTAATGCTTGACCTGTTCCTTGATGCTGATGATATTGCCGTCGTTATCCGTGGTGGTGATATACGTCTTGGTCGTAAAGGCGAGCGTCGTTTTGGTGGAATACATCTTCACATACGTCGCTTTGGTGTAAAAGAACACGCAGGTGGCAATGATCAAACCGACCAGCGCGATCGCCCAGAGCTTTTGCCACAGCAGACGCAGGTAACGGAAAATGTCCAGATTGGCCAGCATATTGGCCGCCATGGAGGTCGGAGGCGCGCTGGCGCCCGCACCGGCATTGCCGCTGTAATTGGTTGACATATCCATTCTGTCTTGCATGGTTTCTCCTTCTTTCCCGGACGCTATCCGTCATATCTGTGCCGACGTTCACTGCGGTGATGTGCGGGGATCTCCTTGTCGGAGAGGACGCAGGACGGGGCGGTGTAAAGCATATAGTCGAGTGTCTCGCGCGAAATATCCGGCGGGAAGCTGCGGATCATCCGCAGCAGATCGTTCATACGTCCCAGATGCGAGTGGGCGTCTGTCGCGATAAAATCGGCCATTCTGTGCCGCACCATACGGTAGGCAAGATCAAATTCCTCGAACCCGGTCAGACCGGCGAGACTGTCGGCGTTGATCTGAAAATAGGCGCCGCGTTCCCGCAAAAACTGAACCAATCCGAAATCCTGCTGCAGGTAGGCGTACCGCTCCGGATGCGCGATGATCGGCACCAGATCCATCTCGAAGATCGTGTCCACATAGCGGATCAGCCGCCGGGGACTGAGTCCCTGGAACTCGAACTCAACGAGCAGATACCGGCTGCCGTTGAGCGCGGCCTTTTCGAGATGCTCGGCGTGAAAGATCGAGTCGTCCACATAGACCTCCGCGCCGGGATACAGCACCAGCTGCAGCCCCTTGCGCGCGATCTCTTCCCGCAGACGCAGTATCCGGTCGTTGCGTCGGTGCAGAAAAGACGCGATCTCTTCCGGATCGGACAGATGCGGCGTCGCCGCGACGCGGTCGATGCCGTACTCGACGCCGACCTCGCACAGGCGCATGGATTCGTACAGCGTTTCGGGACCGTCGTCGATGTCATATAAAATATGAGAGTGCAGATCGATCATACGGTTACCTTCCAATTATATCGATTGTATATTGTACCATAGAATGATTCTCTATTGCAATAGTTTGTGCAAAAAAACATCTTTACCACAGCGCAGTCCACTTTTCCATTTCCCGTTCATTACCGGGATAGCCGCGCAGATTATCCGTGAGCTTCTGCCGCAGCGCCGGCTCCAAAAGCAGCGCGCGCAGCTTTTCGGCGACGTCGTCCGCGTCGATCTGCGCGATACTGCCGGTCACGCCGTCCTCGATCTGGTCGCGCACCGTCGAAAACGCCGTGGTGAGAATCGGCCTGGCGAGGCATTTTGCTTCCTCGAGCGCGATAGACTTTCCCTCAAACCGGGACGGCTGCGCATAGACGTCGCACCGCGCCAGATAGGGGTAGGGGTTGAGCGTCGTGCCCAAAAGGAAAAAGCGATCCCGAAGACCGCGCGAGGCGATCAGCGCTTCCAATTCTCCGCGCTGCGGGCCATCGCCGAGCACGTACCAGCGGAAATCGACGCTGTCCGCCAGCCTGGCGCATGCCTCAATCGCGATATCCAGTCCTTTCTGCCGGTCGAGCCGTCCCATCGTCAACACGCGAAGTCCCTGATAATCCGGGTCAAACGGCACGTCCTCGGCGCTTCGCGCACGCAGCGCGCGCGGCGAGATGATGTTTTCGATCACACGGATCTTGTCCCGGAACGCCGGAAACTCCTCGCGCAGCACGTCGGCGCACGCGTCGGACACCGTCACGATCGCATCGAACGCGCGCAGATACTTTTCGTCAAATCCTTTATCCAGCTGCAGCGCGCGGTAGTCGTTATGGATGACAGCGATCCGGCGCTTGGCCCGGACGAGATCGGCGCAGAAATAGATCGGGCTGCCCTCGAGATACGCCACCGCGGCGTCGTATTCTTCCGCGAGCGGACAAAAGGCTTTTTTCTGGTATTTCCAGCCGCGCTGTTCCAGCCGGCGCATCGGAAGCTCGCCCCGGACGGCCTCGGAAAACCGCAGACGCGCCGCGCAGAGCGACAATTTGCCGCGCCGCAGATACTGCCCGCAGGCGTTTGCCAGAGGCTGCTGGAAGATCTGCGCATCCTCCGTCTGCGGCAGTACGCGCACATGTCTGTCGAGCAGCGCCAGCAGCTCGCCCTCCGGCCGCAGCAGAAACAGGTCCGCGTCGTACCGATCGTAGTCGATCACTTCCAAAAGCGTTTGCAGGCTTTTTTCCGCACCGCCGAAACGCATCGTGGGATGAACGAACAACAGCTTCTTTTTCATGTGTTCAGCTCCTCCGAAAGCAGCAGCGCAAATCCCAGCGCCGCAGGCGACGGCGTCATGCGCGCGGAGTAGAATCCGACGCCCTTCGTGTCGCCCTGCGCATAATCGACCTCGCCGTTTGTGCGCACGGCGGTATACAAAAACCGTTCCGCTTTTTGCGCGGAGATCCGCAGCTTTTCTTCTCCCGTTCGGAAGTACAGCTGCGCGAGTAAATGGCCGAGCATCGCCGTGCCGGACGTTTCTCCGCCCGCCTCCGCCAGCAGCTGACGGCTCCATGCGCCGTTCGGCTGCTGACACGCCATGACCGCGCGAGCATAGGCGGCGGCAGGCTCCAGCGCTTCCGAGACGCCGCAGCGCAGCATTTCCGAAAGCGCGAGCGCATACCATCCGCAGCCGCGTCCCCAGCCGTAAACGCCCAGCGGCGCGCCGTCCGGGACGCGTATTGCGTGCGACGGAAGCCCCGTGGCCGGATGCAGGCCCAGGCGCGTATATTCTTCGAGCTGCCGCAGCGCCAGCGCCGCGGCTTCCGGAGCGTCGTACGTCTTCGCGTACAGCGAAAGGAACGGGCAGATCATGCCGACCGTATCCACAAAGCGTTTGTTTGTCGTGCGCGGATCGTACGGCACTGTGCCGCCGTCTGCCTGCGCGCACAAAAAGGCGTAGACAGCGTCCATTGCCGGCCGCACCGCGTCGGTATCCGGCGCAAAGCGCAGCAGCGCATACGCCAAAAGCGCAATATCCGGCCGGTCGACCGGCTGTTTCCATGCGCCGTCGCCCGTCAGCAGACGGTCCTGTACCGCCTGCAGCGCCTCTCTCTGCCCGGCCTGTCCGGCGCCGAGCATCAGCGCGGCGAGCTGCCATGACTGCACCTTGCGGCTCTTGTATGTGCCGCGAAGACGCTCCGGCAGCGTAAAGCGCGTCTGATCGCTGATCGGCACGGCAGGCATTTTGCGCAGCCACCGCAGCGTTTTTTTGCACATCGCTTCGCGCGCCTTCTCCGGCGGGAGCGAGCCGATCCCGATGCGCAGAAGCCATGTGCGCGCCGCCGGGACGACGTCCACCAGCGCGGCGGCGATCACGCAAACCGCAAATGCGCCGAGCAGAAACAATGCTGTCTTCATTCTCTATCCTCACAGTAAAGCGTATAGCTTTTCGATCTCTTCCTCGTTGCCTGTCTTTTCCTCTTGCAAATTGTCAGAAAGCGTCTGCCGCAGCTGCGGCGAGCAGAGCAGCCGCTGTACCGCGTCCGCGATCCCCTGCGGTGAGATCGGCGCGATCAGGCCGTCGACGCCGTCCTCGATCTGGTCACGCACCGTACCGAAGTCGGTCACGACGATCGGACGCGCAAAACACTTTGCCTCGTCCACCGCGATGGACTTGCCCTCGAACCGGGAAGGCTGCACATAAATGTCGCACTGTTGATAATACGGATACGGATTCCCGCGCTCGCCCAGCAGGATAAAGCGCTGCCGCACCTGCTGCTGCTCGATCAACGCCTCGATCTCCCGCTGCTGCTCGCCGACGCCGATATGATACCACCGGAAATCGTATCCCCGGCGCATCAGCTCGCCGCACGCGCACACCGCCATGTCAATCCCCTTCGGTTCGCTCATGCGTCCGACGGTCAGCAGGTTCGGCGTGCCGTCCTGCGGCAGCGGCCGCTCGGCCTTCGCCATATCGTGCAGCACGGACGGCGCGATCAGATTCTGCACCGTCGCAGTCTTTCCCACGAGGCACGGAAAATATACCTCGGCCTTTTCCGTACACTGCGCTGACACGCCGACAAGCCGGTCCAGCCGCGCATAGTACGGCGCGTCCATATCCTTCTGAAACGCGATACGGTCATAGTCCGTATGCAGAAAAGCGACCTTTTTCTTTGCCTGTACGCAGTCGAGCACATAATAGGTGGACGTGCCCTCCAGATAGGCAACCGCCGTTTCGTACCCGCTGAGCTTCGGCAGCATCCGGCGCAGCTGCCGCCACATCGTCGGCAGACTGTCGGCCGCGCTTTTGCGGATCGCTCTGCCGTACAAAATGCGGCGCAGCGCGGTCAGAAACATCCCGCGGCGCAGGAAGTACGCGAGGGCAGGCCTTGCCGCGCCGTCAAACACCGCGTATTCCTCGCCCGCGTCCAGCACGCGCACCTGCGGCGGCACCTGCGGCAGGAACAGTCCCTCACGCCGGAACAGCAGCAGATCCACGTCGTACCGCGAATAGTCCAGCAGCCGCAACAGCGTCGCCAAACTCTTCTCGGCGCCGCCGCTGCGCAGAGACGGCAGAACAAACAGCAGCTTCTGTTTCACGCGCGGCCTCCTTTGTGCAGCGCACGGTACAGGCGCGTCCGCACATCCAGCGCCCACAGCCAAATCGGCGTCGCCGCGGCCAGACGCAGCTGCATACATTTAAGCAGAACGAAGGAGTAAACCTTCATGTCTGGTTTTGCCAAGGGCAGAAGCGTGCGCAGTATCTCCTGCAGCGGTTTGTCCGCATAGAATCTGCGCAGCGCACGCAGCCGCGCCGTACCGGAATATCCGCGGCAGAGCACGTCGATGGCCGCCGCGATCCGCTGCGTAAAGAACTGCGCGCTGCCGGCAAGAAAGTCCTGCTCGCCAATCCCGAGCTGCGCAAACTGTTCGCGGTCGGACGCGAACTGCGCCGTCAGCGCCTTCGCGTATCCGCGCTGCGGCCGGCGTACCGCGCCGGTCGCCACATAGCGGTAAAAATATCCGACCTGCGGCACATAGCAGAGCGTGTCGCAAAGCGTCAGAAACCGCAGGATGAACTCCCGATCCTCACCGAGCTTTCGCCCGACCGTCATACGCAGCTGCCCCGCGACGACGCGTTCGCGCAGGAACAGCTTGTTCCACAGCGCGTTGAACGATTCGTTCGTCAGCATATACCGGACGGCCTCGTCGCGGCCGAACGGTTCGTTTTCCGGGAATGGGTAGCGCTTGATCTCCTCGCCGTCCGCAGTCTGCGAGCAGAATGCGCAGCAGCACAGCTGCGCGCCCGTGCGCACCGCGGCGGTATACAACCGCTCCATCATGTCCGGCAGCAGCAGATCGTCCGCGTCCGCGAACGCGATATACTCGCCCACCGCCAGATCCAACGCGGCGTTGCGCGCGGCGCTGACGCCGGCGTTGCGGCGGTGCGAGACGTAAATGTTGGCATATTTCTGCGCGTAAACGTCGCAAATCTCCGGCGACGCGTCCGTCGACCCGTCGTCGATCAGCAGCACCTGCATCCGGGGAAACAGCGTCTGCTCCGTCACGGAGTCCAGACACGCCTGCAGGTACGCGTCCGCATTGTATATCGGAATGATGAGCGATACGGCTGTGTCCTTCATGCTTTCCCCTCTCCCGGATACGGATGCAGCAGATATTCTCCCGCGCCGCCCATGTGCAGCACCTTCGCCGGAACGCCCGCTACCACGGCGTTGTCCGGCACGTCCCGCGTCACCACGGCGTTGGCGCCGATGACGACGTTGTTTCCGACATGCACGCCGCCGATCACCTTCGCACCGGGCGCGATGTAGACGTTGCTGCCGATCACGGGCAGCAGCACCTTACCGTCCTTGAGCGTCTGTCCGATCGTCACGCCCTGCGAGAGCGTGACGTTTTCGCCCAAGACCGCGCCGGAGTGCACGACGATGCAGCCGCCGTGGGCTATATGCAAGCCCTTGCCGATCGGCGTCAGATCGAATATCTCCGCGCCGACCTTGCCGCCCGCGCGTCTTTCACGCCATTTGTAATACGGAAAAACCGTAAGCCGCAGCGCCGTACGTTCGCGCGCATAGGCGCACAGGCGCATATAGTAGGTAAAGCGAAACCCCGGCGTTTGCCTGCGGCATTTGCGCAGCGCCTTGCGGTCGGTCTTTCCCGTATAGCGATACAGATCCGCCTGTATTGTTTCCCTGCACGCTTGTTTATCGGCAAAGTACATCTTTATCCCTCGATCATACGGTAGATTTTTTGTACCTCGGACGCGTTGCTGTAATCGACCGTGCGCGTATTGGCCGACAGCGTACGGCGTTTCTCCTCGTCCCGCAGCAGCGCTTCGATCGCGTCGGCGATCGCCGTTTCGTCCTGCGGAACGATCACCGCGTCGAACCCGTCGCGCACCTGACTGCGCGCGGTCTTGAAATCCGTGATCAGCACCGGACAGCCCAGCATCTGCGCCTCGCACACGGTCACGGCCTTGCCTTCATAGCGCGAGGGCTGCAAAAACAGATCACATTTGCGCATATACGGATACGGATTCTCCTTCTTGCCCAGCAGTACGAAGCAGTCCTCTACGCCGAGCTCCCGGATCTGCAGGCGCAGTTTTTCCTCCTCCGCGCCGTAGCCGACGACGTACCAGCAAAACGGCACGCCGCGATCCTT
Source organism: Clostridia bacterium (assembly GCA_017449935.1). Lineage (GTDB taxonomy): Bacteria > Bacillota > Clostridia > Oscillospirales > Acutalibacteraceae > UBA1425. Next base: position 98,639 of record JAFSYP010000074.1, on the reverse strand, counting down.
CAGAATGCGGCAAACGCGCACCGCGCGGTCATACGCTTTCGCGTAGCTGAATCTGCCCACGGAAAGCAGCCGATACCCCTCGGCAGTCATTTCCGGCGGATCGAATTCTTCGGCGCTGCGGCGAACAAATCCCTGCGGCAGCACATTTCCGACCGTCGTCAAACGGTCGGCGAACTGCGGATAAACCTGCAGGAACGCCTTGCCGCACGCGTCGGACACCGCCGCGATCCGGTCGAACTGCGCCCAGACAGCCGCATCCTTCGCGTGGTCCAGAACAGCGATCGTATAGTCCGTGTGCACCCAGGCGAATTTTTTCCTCGCCCGCACCTTCTGCGCCACAAAATGATGCGGCCACATGAAACTGATCGCCGCGTCGTATTCGCCGGGAAGCCGCGGCATAAAGCGGATCGACGCATCCCAGTTCTTTTGCAGATGCGCGAAGATCACGCCGTCCGCGGTCTTCGCGTCGCCGTCCGACCTGTATTTGCGGGCTGTATATCTGCGCGCATAAAGCCGCGCCGCGCCCAGCAGAAAATGCCCCTTGCACAAAACAGTCTTGATCGGCTCAAGCAGCGTCGCGCACTGCGCGATCTCCGGCAGCAGCGTGCACTGCGGGGAAACGTCCCCCAAAAGCTCCCCCTTGCAGGAAAACAGCAGAACGTCGACGTCGTATTTTTCATAATCGATCACGTCCAGCAGCCCGACGAGGCTGCGTTCGATGCCGCCGATCTCCAGACTGCATGCCGTGATCAGGATTTTCGTCTTCATCCGCTCACCTTCCCCGGAGTTTGCGGATGCGCTCGCCGCCGATCAAACGCGCGAGCGTGCGCTTGAGCATCGTTTTCATCCGCACGCGTTTCGGCAGCCAAAGCTGCGCGAAATGGTGGATCGCACGGCTGTCTTCGGTGATATAGCTGATGGAATTGATATAATCATACGGGCTGAACCATTCGCGCGGATAGACGGCGATCCCGTCCTTCTCCTGGAAAGAATTGTTCCGCACGAAGCCCTTCTCCTCGAGCATCCGCGTCAGCAGCACCACATTGGTGTCCGAATAGAACGTCCCGTCCGGCTGCTCGTAGGCAACGGAATCATAGTGTGCCATGTAGTCTTCCAGCAGCGCGCAGCCTTTCTCGGCGCCCATGACGCAGGTGCCGACGAAATCCTTTTCCTCAAAGCCCGCAAAAAACGCATGGTGCAAAAACGGATCGAAAGAGCCGAGGACCTCCACATCCGTGTCGAGATAGATCCCGCCCTCGTTGTACAGCGCCTTCGCGCGCGCGTAATCGCTGACAAAGGCGAAGTTGCGGTGCGCGTACGCCTGGCGAACAAACGTGTTCTGCCCGACGTCGAAGTTGTCCTCGTTCCACTCTATAATCGTATAATCCGGCAGATGCTTCTGCCAGGACTCGATGCACTTTTGCACCAGCTTCGGCTTTTCTCCCCTGCCGAACCAGCAGTAATGAATCCGTTTCGGGATCATATCTTCGTCCCCTTCCGCTTTTTGCCTGTCGACCCGAAAACGACCGTCAGAACAGTTCGCTCTCGTATCCGACTATGGAGTACTTGATCATGACGAAATACACAATATACATGATGATCGACACCGGGTACAGCCATTGCTTTCGCTCCCGGTTCTCGCCTCTGGTAATCACGTATGTCATCATGACGATCACGTAGACGCTCGTATAGATCGCCAAACGTGCGAAAAGCCAGTTATAGAGAGATAAAATATAGAAGGAAAGATTTATCAGAGAAAGATTGACAAGAATATCCCATTTTTTTCCGTAGACGGCGCTCATGTACCGCCGCTCCATAAAGGCCATCACCAGCGGTATGATCAGGACTACGACGCGGATGAAGTTGGAGCCTTCCTGGGTGCCGCTGGTAAACCAGCCGTTGTCTGCGTACATGGAATAGTCGGTATCCTCCAGAATGTTCAGGAAGGTCGGCAGGATCGTATTAAAAATCACCGTGACGAACACCGTTCCGACCAGAAGGAGCACGGTCAGCGGCGTCCATGCCCGCCGCCGCGCCGCAAAATAGATCACGATCATGATGAGCGCACTGGAATGGAACAGCCATGCGAAAAACACGAAAATAAGAAACTTGAAAAAGTCTGTCTTTTTGTCCGAAAACAGATATTTCGTGCCGAGGATCAGGATCCCCGCGGCGGCGTACTGACGAATGCCGTTCATCGAGAACGTATAGTATCCTGTCAGAACAAACAGCGCGATCCCGACATCATACATCGCGCTGTACTTGTAGACGATGTATACGGTCGGAACGACTGCGATCAGCGCGGTGATCATGATCAGCATATACGGTTCTTCCGAGCGCAGGTGGCATATATAGCTCAGCCAAGGGTACATACTGTTGCCTCTGATCATAAACGGGATCGGTTCGATCTCATTTATATCGATCATACGGTACGAAAGCACGTAGGACGTCGTGTCGCCGATATTGATGCGCAAGCCGGAAAAGACGCCGAATGCCGCAGCGACCAGCACAAACCCCAGCGGGTTCGGAAGCAGCTCATGGAAAGGATTCAGCCGGCGCATCGGCGTCATGCGGGAAACCAGCGCCACGAAAAAGCCCCCCGCGACGATCGCCGCGAACCAGATCATATAATAAGTCATGGGCGTCAGTCCTCTTTCAGTCTTTGGTATTGGCGGCGGATGCGGACCCACCACAGAAAGCCCGCCGGCGCTGCCAACAGCGTCAGTCCTTTTTCAGGGGAATCCGCGAGCCACCGCTTATCGCGCAGGATCAGGCAACTCGACACATAATGCATCGCCTGCACAAAGCGGAATCTGAAATCGGCGTACGGCAGCTGCATACACAGCTTGCGGCTGTAAGCGAAACCGCGCGGGTTCCGGAAATACTGCCGGATCATATTCAGCGAAGATCCGTCCGGCATATACTCGACGATACAGACAGGCTCGTTCAGCACGAGCATCTGATAGTCCCTGTCGAGCAGGCTGTATTTCGTCGCGAGATTGACATACTTTTCGCCCGGAAAGATCGGGTAGGGGTACAGCCGTGTCAGGTCGGAGCGCAGGATAAATTTCTTGTCGCCCCGCACGCCGTATTTGTAGTACATATCATAGGACGTCGTGCGCGTCACACCGTCGGGGAAACGCGTGCCGATGATGTTGCCGTCCTTGTCCTCGTCCAGCGCCAGAAAGCCGCTGATCCGATCGTCGCGCGCGCACGTCTGCCAGAACCGCACGATCTTTTCGACCGCGTCGTCGGGCATATAGTCGTCGGAGTCGATGCAGGTGTTGATCTCGGTGTCGATATGCTCGTACGCCAGATTGTGCGCGCCGTGCATCCCCTGATTCTCCTGATACACATACCGAAGCTCGAAACCGTTGTCCTTTTCCATCCACGACTGCACCAGCTCGCGCGTCCCGTCCGTGGAGCCGTCGTCCACGACGAGCCAGACGAAATCCTTTAGGGTCTGGCGGCACATGGACGCGTAGCACTGCGGCAGGATATAAGCGCGGTTGTAGGTGGGCGTAAACACCGTCAGCAGCGGCATGAAGTCACTTCCTCCGTTCACAAGATACAGCCCGCGTCCGCGAGCGTCGTGCGCACGAACGCCGCGGGACGCAGATAGGATTCGGCATAGCTGTGATTACGCGCCGTCATTTCTGCGCGCGCCGTATCGTCGAGCAGCGCGTGCACGTTTTCGACGCAGGAATCGGCGTCTGTAAAAGACAGATAATGCACGCCGTCGGCAAGACCTCCGCTGCTTTCATAACAAAGCGGCTCGCAGACGATCACCTTGGACGCGGCAATATACTCGGCAAACTTCCATCCTGTCGAGCCGTGAAGGCCCATCGTGGAAATGTGAATGTCAAACGTCTTCATGAACGCAAGATACGCATCCTTGCGTGCAAGAGACGGATCGTCCAGCACGACGTCCGCATATTCCCGCCGGGTAAACTCCGACGCCGCAACGCCGCCAAAGAACCTGTCCGCAAATTCACGGCGCAGCAGCCGGATACATGCGGCGCGGCTTTCATTGATCGCGTGCCGCTCCTCAGCCATCGCTTCGGTGAGCTGTCCCGGCGTTTCTCCCGCGGGATCCCACAGACGCGCCATAAACAGGATCTTCGGCTGCGGCGAAACGCGCGGGGGCGAAAAAATGTTATCCTCCAGGATATGTCCGTTGTAGTACGGCGAGCCGGGCAGCATCCGCACCAGCTTCTTGATTTTTTCGCGCTTCGGATCGCACGGCACGGGAAAATGCGCGGGATTACCTTTGCGCGTCACGAGAAAATTCGGCGGCGTGGGCAGCATCTTCTGCGGCGCGTCGAACGCCGCGTTCTGCGTGCGGTCGAAGCTGCGCTTGAACAGCACGTCGCAGCGTGCCAGCAGAGCATTGTAAAACGGGACGACCTCTCCCGCGTCCGGCAGGAGATTTGCGTAGCCGTCGTTCATGTCGTAAATCAGCCGCCGTCCGTCTTCCGTGACGACCTCAAGCATATTGTAGGGAAGCACGTCGGGCGAGCCGGGACGCAGCCGCTCGAAGCGAACGCGCAGCGCGCCCTCTTTCTGCAGCGCCGAAAAACCCGCCAGCACCTGATACAGATGCAGCGGCACTTCGCTCAGTCGGACCGTTACCGTCATAGCTCCTCCATTACCTGCAAATAATACGCCTGCAGCGCCTCAGCCTGCTCGCGGCTGTCATACCCGTGCGCGCGGACGACCGCCGCGGCGTCTGCGCGGTCCTCCCGCGGCCGCACGTTTTCCATCGCATCGATCCATGCGTCCGCCTCCAGTGGTAAAAACCGGAACGGTCCGGCGCCGAGATTCGCCATCGGCGACACGGTGTCCGCCGCAAGACACGGCAGACCTGCCGCCTCGGCCTCCACGATCACCAGCGGAAGCCCCTCGTACTTCGACGGCAGCAAAAAGCAGTCCATCGCCTGCAGAAGGCGCGGCACGTCGTCCCGAAGTCCCAAAAAACGGACGCTGTCGGCGAGCCCTTCGCGCTGCGCCTGCGCCTCACACTGCTGCCGCAGAGGGCCGTCGCCGACCAGCAGCAGCCGGGCGTTCGGGTGTGTGCGGCGATACCGCGAAAATATATCCAAAAGAAACGCGTGATTCTTTTCGTCCGTAAAGCGTCCGACGTGGCCGAACAGCTGCACTTCGTCCGGCGCGAGCGCGCGCCGCATCTCCCGACGCACCGCGCCGTCGAACGCGCACGCGTCCACGTCGATCCCGTTGCGCAGCAGCGTGCTCTCGCCCGCGTGCTTTCCGTACAGCCACGCGTTCGCCAGCTCCGAACAGCCGAACAGCTTCGTTGCGTTCGGCACGACGCGCGTGCGGCAGAACGCCTTGAAGAGGTTTTCCGGTACCGCGGAAAGTCCCGAATGCGAAAAGCGGGACGTATGGCTGTGCGCGATCCGCACCGGCACGCCGGCGCGCTTCGCCGCGCCGAGGATCAGTCCGGTCGTCGTTTCAAGATGGGAATGGACGATGCGGTACGGATGCGCTTTGAAAAACCGCGTCAGATCCCGCACATATCCGATCGGCGTCGTCTTCGTCAGAAACGGCATCCGGTAAATCCGCCCGCCGAGCGATCCGATCTCTTTCTCATAAAACATTTCGTCAAACACGTTGACGAGAAAATCAAACTGTATGCGCTGCCTGTCCACGTTGCGGTACAAGTGCATCAGCAGCGTTTCCGCGCCGCCGCAGTTCATGGAGTGCAGCACATGCAAAACCCGGACACATTCCATAGCGATCCTCCGTTATGCAAAGTAAAGCTGCGAGAGCTCCGAAAGCACACGCTGCACGTCAAATTCTTTTACCCGTTCCAGAGCCGCCGCACTGCACCGCCGATACAGCGCGTCGTCGGTCAGAAGCGCGCGGATCTTTTCGCACATCTGCGCCTCGTCATGAACGAGAAAGCCCGTTTCGCCGTCAAGCACCAGCGCGCGGTGCCCGCGGTTCTCCATCGCCACGACCGGCAGTGCGGACGCCATCGCCTCCATCACGTTGACCGGCAGTCCCTCGCGCAGGCTCGACGCTGTATACAGATCGCAGACGGACAGGATCTGCGGGATATCCTCCCGCAGGCCGAGGAAGCGTACCGGCGCATCCAGCTCCCGCGCCAGCTTTTCGTACGCGCCGCCCGCGTTGTCGGGGCCGACGATCAGCAGACGAAGGTGCGGAAACTGCGTTTGCAGCGTCTTTGCCGCGCGCACGAGCATCCCCTGATTTTTGTTGGCGTTCTGCTCCGCGACGTAGACAAGCACGACGTCGTCCGCCCGAAGCCCCAGCTCCCGGCGCATCGCGTCGCGTTCCTCGCCCCGAAGGCAGTAATATTTCTGCGTCTGGCAGCCGATCCCGTGCACATAAGCCGTGTGCTTCGCATGGAGCAGCCGCTTCGCACGTTCGTAATCCTCGCGGTTGATGGTGATGAGCGTGTCGGTAAAAAAGGACAAAAACCACTCGACCGGCAGGAAAACGAGCCAGTTGAGCAGAGATGCGCCTTTGTAAAAATGAAAGCCGTGCGCCGTATAGAACACGCGTGTGCCGTTTTTGCGCGCCTTGCGCGCAGCCAGCCGCGCCAGCGCGCCGCCGACCGGCGTGTGCCCGTGGACGACGTCATAGTCGCCCTCGCGGATGATCTCGCGCAGCGTCTTCAGCGCCCCGCGGTTGATCGGCGAGAAGGGACTGCGCCCCATCGGCACGACGAACTGCTTGTCCGTATAGGGAAACTCCTCCGCCGCACGGCAGACGGTATGCACTTCATACCCGTGCTCCTGAAGCATCTTGAAGCAGGGCAGGTGAAAAAAGCGAAAGTGAACCGGGACCGTCGCCACAAACAGGATCCTTCGCAAAGCCATCCGCCTTTCTGTCTGGATTCAATCCTTATTCCACCGCCGGAGCGTCGGGATTTTCGTGATAGTTCGGCACGATCTGCCGCAGCAGGTCGCGCACGTTGTCCGGGGTCGCGCGGCGCAGCGCCTTGAGCGACTGCTCCATTTTCTGATCGGAAAACTCCACCGGCGGCGTCACATAGATCTTGTTGTTCGCGGTCCGTTTGCGTCCCGCCATCTCCTCGTTCAGCGTCAGCTCCTCATACAGCTTCTCGCCCGGACGAAGGCCGGTGAATACGATGTCGATGTCCTTGTACGGCACATAGCCAGACAGCTTGATGATCTTTTCGGCAAGATCCAGAATGCGCACCGGTTTGCCCATATCCAGAACGAACACCTCGCCGCCCTGCGAAAGGCTGCCCGCCTGGATCACGAGCTGCGCGGCTTCGGGAATGGTCATGAAATACCGCGTGATCTCCGGATCGGTCACCGTCACGGGGCCGCCGCATTCGATCTGTTTTTTGAATATCGGGATCACGCTGCCGTTGGAGCCGAGCACGTTGCCGAACCGCACGGCGGCAAACTGCGTCTGCGGCGCATGGCGGTCGAAGTACTGCACGATCAGCTCCGTCACGCGCTTGGTCGCGCCCATGACGTTCGCCGGATTGACCGCCTTGTCCGTCGAGAGGATCACGAATTTTTTGACCTTGCACTCCACGGCGACCTTCGCCGTATTGTACGTGCCGAATATATTGTTTTTGACCGCTTCGCACGGGCTGTTTTCCATCAGCGGCACATGCTTGTGCGCCGCCGCGTGGAATACGATGTCGGGATGAAATTCCTCAAAAATCTCCCGCATCCGGCCGATATCCTGCACGGAACCGATGCGGATATAGATGGGAAACTGGTCCTGATAGATCCGCCTGAGCTCATGATAGAGGCTGAAAACATTGTTCTCGTAATTGTCCACCAGCACCATGCGCAGAGGCTTGTGCTTGGCGACCTGGCGGCAAAGCTCGCTGCCGATCGACCCGCAGCCGGTCACGAGGACCGTTTTACCGTTGAGATACTTGCACTGGTCGACGTTCAGGTCGACCTCCGGCCGCGGGAGCAGGTCGGTAATCTCCACGCTGCGGATCTTCTGGATGTCCGGCGTTTCGCCGTTGAGCTCCATCAGCGTCGGACATTTCTTCAGCACGCAGTCGGTCTGCATGGCGATGTTCATGATCTCGGTCTGCCGCTGCACGGACACGGACGGGATACAGAACAGGATCTCGTCCACCTCGAACTTCTGCGCGATCTCGGGGATCCTGTCCGTGCCGCCGCGAACTGGGATGCCGGAAAAACGCTTGCCCTGCTTGACGGGGTTGTCGTCCACGATCACCACAGGTCTGCCCCAGCGGTACTCGTTCGCCTCGAGCTCGCGCATCATCAGCATACCCATATCGCCCGCCCCGACGAGCATGATGCGCTTCTGGTTCCGCCGCCCGCGCTGAAGCATGGCGTTCGTATGATACAGATAACGGCTCGCACGGTAGAGCATCCGGAAGCCGCCGCACAGCGCAACGATCATCATCGTGCTGCTGACATAGAACGAGGCGGTAAAGTTGCCCATGTAATCCCAATCCATCGCGTTGCCGATCTTGTCCACGGAAACGCTCAGAAGGCCGCCCATCACGCCCGCCGCACAGCAGCGCAGCAGGTCGTTGATACCGGCATATTTCCAGATGCTGCTGTACAGACCGAACAGCACGTAGACCACCAGGAACAGCACCGTCACCGGCAGTGCGCGCGCCAGCAGCATGGGCGAAATCTCGCTCATCCTCTCGCTGCCGTTATTGAGCAGAGCCGTCAGGAAATAACTGGCGTTGATGAGCAGAATATCGGCAATGACCAGGATTGCCTGCCGCGCAAGCAGCTCCAGATTCTTTGCAACCTTTTTCACTGTATGTTCCCCCAGAAAACTTCTATTTTGGAAAATAAAGACTTTCACTCATACTGATACTATATTTAGTTTTATCATAATACAAAAAAAGTCCAAAGTCAATATTTCGACAGAAAAAGGTTCATTCTTCCTGCATGTCTTCCGATACGGCGCGCCGACGGTAGGCGCCGGGCGTCATGCCGGTCTCCGCTTTGAACGCGCGGATAAAATGACTTTGGTCAAAATAACCCAGCGCGGCGCAGATCTCCGCCGGGGACTGCGCCGTTTCACGCAGCTGCCGACGGGCGGCGCCGATCTTGCGGCGGCGGATATAGCCGGTGATGCTCTCGCCTGTCTGCGCGCGGTAGCATGTGTTCAGATAGCTGGCGTTGCGGCCGAGCGCGTGCGCGATCTGGCGCACGGTGATGCGCTCCGTCAGGTGTTTTTCGATATAGCGCTGTACCAAAAGCGCCTGTTCTGCGGCAGTCCTGCGCTGCATATGCATCCCTCCCTGCCGTTCTCTGTCCATGATTGTACCATGAACCTATAATTTGTACAATACCAAAGCCAAAAAAAATGATACAGTGTCCGTATACACTATGAAAAGGAGTTTGATTCAATATGATCGGTCTTGGCAAATGGTCCTGCAGTGTCGACACGATGATGTTCCGCGGCGACGCGATCCTGACGGTCGCGGACAACGGCGGCGCATACGAAATCACGGCGGAGGTTCCCGGCATGACGATGCCCGAATACGCCGTTTCTAACATCACGGAGGACGGCGATACCCTCACGGCGATCGTAACGACTCCCCTGCTTTCCGGCAAAGAGCTGCCCATCAGCCTCACGTTCGACAGCGACACGTTCACCGGCTTTGCAAAGGTACCGCTACTGGGAAAGATCAAGTTCAAGAACGGCAAGCGGATTAGCTGATAATGTTTAAAACGGCTGCTGCATTCGGATCGGAATGCGGCAGCCGTGTTTTTTTCTGTTCAGATCGCGAACGCGCGCACCTGCCGGACGAACCGACACACGGCGAGGATCGCCGACCAGAGCCGATACAGCACGCTTGCGGCGGCGGCACGCGGCGGAATGACGCCCGTGCGCACGGCCGGCGTATCAGCGATCTCGTCCGCACCCGTCACGTCCTGCGTCAGGACGGCCGTCTGCGTCGGGCCTGCGGCAAAACGGAAGTCCTGCGTGCGGCTGTTCGCGGCGGTGTTTTTTTCCTGATAGACGGCGTACCGTACCGTGACGCGCAGCGCGGTCAGATCCTGTTCGGGCACGACGCCGCTGACGGCGGCGGTGAGCGTTTCACCCGGTGTGAGCGTCACGTCGCGCGGGAAGGAAAAGCGCAGCTTCGCGCCGCGGCAGGTCACGTTCGTGACCGTGATGCTGTTCTCTCGGGACAGATTCGTGATCTCCAGCGCGGTGGCGTACCGCGTACAGAAGCCCTCGGCGCAGCCGCTGAACGCGCAGAATACGCCGCGGCAGGCGTTGCGCGAGGTCAAAAACTGCGGATATTCGGCAGACGCGCGCACATCCGGCACGTCGTCCGTCAAAAGCAGCGTCGTCATCAGCGCACTGACCTTTTCTTCGTTGGCGCCCATGCTGTGCAGCAGTCCCTGCACATACCATGTGCTGTCCGGCAGATAGCCGGCCGACGCGTCGATCGCGCCGTTCGGCGACACGGTCAGACTGCGCGTGTCCGTGTCGATGAGTTTTTTGCCGAGCTTGGCACAGTCGGCGCCCGTCATGGAGGACACGTCGATCACGCCGTCGGAATCGTTTCCGTTGTCCACCGCGAGCGCATAACCGTACCCGGCGACGATGGACACCGGCACGCCCTGCGCGCGGACGGCTTGCAGCGTTTCGGCCATGTGCGGCGCGATCTCGTTGTGATAGCGGTCGCTCTTCTCGATCATCGCGTCATGCTTGCCGTCGCGCAGCATCCGATCGCGCAGCGCCGCGTACTGCGCCTGCGGCACCAGATCCCACACGCTGCCGAAATTGCAGAAAAAGTCCACCAGAAAACGGTCAAGGAACGCGCGCAGGAAATCGGACAGAAATTCGGGACTGACCGCCGCGGCCAGCGAAGCGAAGTCGCGTTCGTCCATGCGGAACGCGCGGTAAAGCTGCGCGAGATCCTCCCATCCGATCCGGAAATCCTGTCCGGAAAGCAGCTGCGGCACGATGGAGCTGCCGTCGATCGCGGGGCACTGCATCACGACGCGGCCGACGTTCGACGCGCCGTACAGCGACAAATAGCTCGCCACGACCTGGCCGCCGTAGCTGACGCCCATCAGATCCACCCGCTGCGCGCCGCTCACGCGCAGCACGTCGCGGATATACGCGTCCAGCACCGCGGCGTTATCGACCTGGCCGAGCCGCCAGTCCAGCGTGCAGCAGTAGACGTTTTTTTCGCCTGCCGCCTTGCCGAGCATGACCAGAGAGTCATGGTCCGGATAGTACCCGACGGCGCGCAGCGCGTCCAGCCGCGTCTCCTCCACGCTGTGCGGATAGACCTCGACCGGATATTTCGAGCTGCCGTCGTCATTCATGCGCAGCGGCTCGATGACCTCGCTGACGTACGGCTCCAGGCGGTCGAACAGCGTGTCGTAATACCCGACCGTCGAGGCAGCCGCATCGAACGCGATGCCGGGCAGCTCGCTGCGGACCGCGTCCTTCACTTTTTCGTCGAGCTTCATCCGCCACACGCGCCGTTCCTGCGGCGTGCCGCGGTCGAGATACAAGCGCGAACTGGTATACCCCGCCACGAAAACGACCGGGTCCTTCTGCGCGGCGACGGCATACGGCAGCGCAGCCGCAAACAAAAGCGCGCACAAAACCAGCGCGAGCAGCTTCTTTCCCAATGAACGCATGGCGATCCCCCCTGCCGATCTGTTCTTCATGTTCGATCTTTATTATTGCGCAAGCAGATCGTTGTACTGATAGGCGCGCACGTAGTCCACGACGAACTCCGCCGGAAGATCCTGCGCGTCCGGCCGCGCGATCCCGGACCAGCCGTGGAACGGCTTGCCATCGACGCCGTCAAACTCCGTGGACAGCAGCATATACTCCGGCACCTCGGACACGCCGCCGAAGCTGCTGCGGCCTGTCTCGCGGCCGTTGACATAGAAGATATAGCCGTCGGCGTTCCACTCGACGCCGTAGGTGTTGTACAGTGTGTAGGGATTGTCGACCTTTGTGATCGTCACGTTATGATAACGGTGCCCCAGCTCATATCCGCCGTAGTGCAGGTTGGACGTGACAAGATTGTTGTTCAGCCCCAGTCTGCCGCGGTAATACAGCGGCGATTCAAACACGTCAATCTCCGTGCCCTGCTTGCCGGGCGTGCCGTCCTTGATGTTCTCCGACGACAGCCAGAACGACGACCAGAGTCCTTCGGCGGCCGGCAGGATGCAGCGGCACTCGAAGTAGCCGTACGTCTGCTCGTATTTGCGGCGGGTGTCGATACGGTCGGTATAGAAGCCCGCGCCGTGCTTGCCGTCCGCCTTGTATTCGCTGCGGATCACCAGACTGCCGTCGCGCAGAAACGCCTGTTCCTTGTCCCAGTAGCCGCCCTTGCGCACGCCCTGGCGGTAGTGCGTCCAAACGTCCGTGTTGATCGTGTCGCCGTCAAATTCGTCCTCGAACACGAGCGTGAACTTGGACATATCCACCGTGCGGCCGCTCTTCGGGTTCCACGGGAAGCGCACAACGACCAATCCGCGATGGATCACGTCGATCATCACGTTGACGAACTTGTCAAATACGATTTCCATCTTTTCCTTGAACTCGCTCTTGCTGTCGGCGGCCTGCGCCTGCGGCGTGAAAAACACGGCGGATGAGGCGAGCGCGATGCTCAGGCACAGCACGAGCGAAACAACGATGCGAACAGCTTTTTTCATGATACTTCCTCCTCAAATAATTCAATGCTTGACAGCACGGAAAAGACCCGTTCCGGGTGATCGGTCATTAAAACGTCGGCGCCGCCGCGGATAAGATCCTGAATATCCTCCCGACGGCTGAGCGTGAAGTACTGCACGGAAATACCGTATCGGTGTGCGTAATCCATAAACTCAGTCGTGCCGAGGTTGGCGAACGTCAGTTTTTCGCCGTGCCGCCAGTAGTACGGCATCTGCAGCGCACAGAAGGGGATCTTTTCGCCGGACAGATCCGTCCCACGCTTGAAGCAGCCGTAAAACTCGAATATCTCCAGCGGGTTCGCCGAGCGAAGCATCTTGCCTGCATAGCGCAGGTCGATATAGTTGCTCACATCCGGCCAGTAGCTCGCGACGATCACGCGGTCCTCCAGCTGCCGCTCGTGCAGGATGCCGTACAGCTTGTCGATCATCTTCGGCGCCCACGGGAACGGGTATTTGATCTCGACCGTATAGCGGTATCTGCCGGGCGACTGCGCTTCCACATAATCGAACACGTCCGCGATCTTTATGATACGCAGATCGTCCGGGATCGCGTCGCCGCGCAGGCCGGCATAAGGATAGACGTTTTTCTCGCCGTCCGGGCCCGCCACGGCAAAGAACTCGCCCATATTCAGCGTGCGCAGCTCGTCATACGTTTTGGAAAACGTCGTAACGTGTTTGCGGCCGAACGCCTCGACCGAATCGGTTTTTTCGTCCAGATACAGGTCGTGGAACAGCACCAGCTCGCCGTCCTTCGTGATCTGCAGATCAGTCTCGATGATGTCCGGCTGCTCCGCGCTCTCCAGGCAGCTGCGCACAGACATCATAGTGTTTTCCGGCGCGGCGCCCTTTCCGGCGCGGTGCGCGGCGACGAGCGTATGGCCGTAATCCGGCAAAAAGCACTGGCCGGTGTCATGATTTCGCACGGTCGGCGCCGTCCGCGGCAGCGGCTCGAACGCGACAGTCAGCAAAAAAATCAAAAACCCCGGCAGCAAAAGGCGGCGAAGACTCCTGCGCACCGACGCCAAAATCGCAGTCACGATGCATACTTCCTTTCCGGATGAAATTTACTGTATTATTATAGCACTGCGCCGCGGCGCTGTCAATGCCGCCGGCATGCCGGAAGCGCATCGCCGGCCGCTTTGTTCCGCTTTTGTTCCGACGCCGCCGGAAAGATCGAACGCGTCGTTTTTGTCTTGCATTCAACGGCAAACGATGATATAATGGAAATATAAAGTCGGTCGGACGTCCCGCGAAAGGCGGACGGCGCACGATCAAACTATCGCAAAGCAGGTCAAGGATATGGAACATCAATTGTTGAACGGGATCGCCATGCGTCTGATGGTCCTGAAGGGGAAGCGCAGTCTGCGGCAGCTCGAGCGCGCGTCGAAAGCCCCGATGCAGACGAATCTGGCGCTGTTGAAAAAGATCCTGAAGCAGAACCGGAATACTGAATACGGCAGGCTGCACCATTTTGACGAGATCCGCACGCTCGAGGATTTCCGGCGCAGCGTGCCCGTCAGCGAATATGAGGATTTCGCGCCGTACATCGAGCGCATGAAAAACGGCGAGACAGACGTGCTGACCGCGTCCAAGCTGCTGGGGTTTTCGCGCACCTCCGGTTCCTCCGGCGTGCCGAAATACATCCCGGCGACCTCGGCGTCGCTGACGGCGTATGTGAACTATACCTGGACGCGTGCGCTGGCGCTGGGCGCCGAGGAGCTGCGCCGTCAGGGCAAAAAGTACCGGCCCGGCCGCGGCGTATTCCTCTCGCCCGCCACGAACGAAACGCTGCCGAACGGTATGCCGTGCAGCAACATCGCGGAGATCGGCGCGCGGGAATACGGCTTTTTCTATCCGTTCATCCTCACGGTGCCGACGCGGCGGCTGTTCGATCTGCACGACGGCGATTACATTTACAACATCTACCGTTTTGCGCTGGCCGACGAAAAGGCGACCTTCATCTTCTCGGTATTCCTGAGCATCAACGTCAGCCAGATCGCGTATCTGAAAAACAACTGGCGCGTGATCGTGGACGACATCGAAAAAGGCACGATCAGCGACAGCATCCGTCTGAAGCCCGAGGTGCGGCAGGCACTGTCGGCGCGCATCCGTCCGATGCCCGCGCGTGCGGCGTATCTGCGCGCGCAGTTCGAGCAGGGCTTCGACGAAACGCTGTTCCGCCGTCTGTGGCCGGACATGACCGTGATCTGCGGCATCGGCAACGCCTCGTTCAAATCCTCCGCGAATTACGTCCGCTCCCTGTGCAAAGGAATCGCGTTCGACTATTCCATCTACGGCGCGTCGGAAGGTCTGGTGGCGGCATGCTGGCGGCTGAACGACGCCGATATGCAGCTGCTGACGGACAGCTGTTTTTACGAGTTCATTCCCGCGGGCGAGGACGGCAGCCGGACGCTGACGCTGGATCAGCTCGAGGCCGGGCAGAAATACGAGATCCTCATCACCACGCAGGCGGGACTGTACCGCTACCATCTGAAGGACGTGATCGAGGTCCGTGGGTTCCGCGGCAAATGTCCGCTGATCTCCTTTGTCTACCGCAAGGGGCAGCTGTTCAACGTCGCCGGTGAAAAGTTCAGCGGCGAGGACGCGCGCAATACCATCGAGATGTTCGAGCAGGCGCACGGCGTGTCCGTCGAACACTGGCTGTTTTATCAGGACGACAGCGTGATGCCGAACCGGTACGCGCTTGCCGTGGAATCGGACGCCGATCTCCCGTGGGACGACTGCATCGACGAGATCGAGGAATACATGGGGCGCTGCAACAAGCGCTATTCCGGCCAGCGGGAAAAGTCCTTTATCGGCAGACTGGTCGTGCGGCGGCAGCAGCCCGGCACGCACGACGCATGGGCGGCGCACTGCATCGCGCAGGGCGCTTCGGCCGCACAGATCAAGCCCGTGCACTCACTGGACAACGCGCAAAAGCGGGAGTTCTTCCTCAGCCGCTTATCAGATTCATAAAAAACACAAGGAGGCATCATGATGAAAAAGCGTATCCGATCCATCCTCGCGCTGGTTCTCGCCCTTCTGATCACCGTATCCTGCGGCAGCGCCGCTTTCGCGGCCACGGCAAAGACCGTGCGGCAGTACGGCAAAGAGGGCGGCTATCTCGCCATCGGCGACAGCATTTCCCGCGGATGCGGCGCAGAAGGCTTCTACATCGGCAAAGACGGCGAATACCTCCCGAAGGGCGAAGGACAGTACGGCGCGTACGAGCTGCGCAACGTGCAGGGCTGCGTGCCTTATCAGATCGCCCAGGCGGTCGGCTGCACCGCGCCGATGGACATGGCCGACCAGAATGCGACCTACTGGCCGTTCACGTTCCCCGGCATGACGACGGCCGTGACGCTCGACCTTCTGGGTATCGAGGACGACTTCACGGACACCAAGCTGAACTATGCGTACTACAAGGACATGCTGGAGTATTTCGGGTACGAAGGCTCGTTCGACGGCGTGCGCGAAGGCGACGTGTACGATCCGCAGACCGACGGCAAGTGCGGCAACATCATCGAGCTGATCGAAAAGGCGGACCTTATCACCGTGCAGCTGGGCATGTGCGATATTTTCTACCGCGCCTACCGCATCATCAGCAACGGCGGGATGCTCGCCAACGGACTCAAGTTTGATCTGAGCAGCACGGACGCGATCAAGAAACTGGTGACGACCGCGATCAGTGAAATGAAATTCGGCTATGACTATTGGAAAACGCACTATCCGATGCTCCTCGACAAGATCCAGGAGCTGAACCCCGACGCGACCGTCGTGATGGTCGGCGCGTTCAACGTCGTCAATCAGCTGACGATCACGGACGATACGCTCGCGCCCGTCGGCTCCGTCGTGACGGCGATCACCGCGGGCATGAACCGGTATTTTCGTCAGTGGGAAAAGGAATACAACGTCCTGTATGCGGACGTCACCAACACGGAAACGCAAGCTGCCGAAAACGACTGGTCGATTCTCGGCGATTTCAAGGACAACACCTTCACCGGCACGCATCCCACGCAGCGCGGTTATGACTACATGGTCCGTCAGATCCTCGATCTGCTGCCGGAAAAGGCGGAAAAGACCGGCATCTCGGTCGACCTCGGCCGCTTTGATCGGGTGGATTACGTGCTGGTCGACGGCAGAAAGATCAAGAACTATTCCATGGACGGCTTCACGCTGAACATCCCGTACAGCAGCCATCTGGCGAAGAACCTGACGATCGGTGTGAAGAATGGCGACGGCACCGTGTCGGTGCAGATATATCAGCTGGTCTATAAGGCAAAGGAGGGCTACACCGCCTACCGCATCTACGGCAACAACGATATTGCCGGCGCCTTGCTGAAGCCGCTGCGCCTTCTGGTGAAGCTGTTCCGTATGCTGTTCGAGAAGATCGGCGGCTTGTTCAACAAGAGCAAGGCGTGATGCGCCTCCCTGCAAAACCCGTTATATATCAATGACTTTCACGATTTAAGACCGTAGGGGCGGCAAAAATCTGCCGCCCTGTTGTCGTTTATAAAAACACGAAAACGACGACGCGGATCGACAGAACAAACGAAGATCATCGGAAGGGGCGGTATATCATGCGATATTTCAAAAAAAACCTGGCCGCGCTGCTTTGCGTGTGCCTGTGTCTGTGTCCACTCGCGGTATGCGCCGACGCTTCGCCGGGAAACGCTTATACGCAGATCGGAGAGGTTCGGTTTTACGGCGGCCGCCGGCTCGAAGAAATCGACCTGTCGACGATGGTGCGCGACGAAGATACACTCGCAAACGGCACGCTGTATCTCTGCCGCATCTACGACGAGCCGCAGACGGCGATCGAAACGTGGAATTATGACCGCATCGCAAATTTTGAGTTCTCCGAAGAAAAGTCCGGTTTGGCCGTCCTCGCGGATTATCCCGGCGCCGAGGCGCCTGTCGACCCGGGCGATTACGTGCTGTTTTCGCCGAAGGGCGATCTGTTCGACGACGTACCCTTTTACGCTTTCTCCGCGAAAGAATACTATCGCAATACGCCTCCGGCGGCGTACGGACTGCGGCCGAATACGGTCGGCCTGCCGGCGTTCGAGGATTTCGCCGTCGTCCGGGCCGAGGGCGAAACCGTCAGCACGATGCGCATGACGCTCGATCCCGCGCTCGCGTCGTTTTATGATGCGGTAAATCCGGACGGCGAGATCGCGATCGACTGCAAATACGGGTACGGCGCGGACGACGTGTTCTTTACGATCAGCGCACGCCCTGCCGCGTATGACGCCGAAAGCGGCGTGCTGACGATCGAGCTGCTCGACGCGGACGGCAGCGTCGGGACAAATCTGCACAATTTCCGCATGAACGACGAGGACTACGGATACATATTCCGTTTTACTTTCTTTGCCGGTCTGTTCACCTGCGGCAGCGCAAAGTCCGCGCATTCGTTCGTACAGATCTCCGGCAGAGCGGTCGACGGGATGCCGGAACGGATCTTTACGCACGACACGTCCGCCGGACGAACGCTCGAACGGCTGCACGGGATGCTCTATTCGGAAAAGCCCGCCAAGCTGCGTTTTGCAAAGACCGCCCTGCAGCTGCTCAACGTACATTTTTGCCTGCGGCTGACGAATGCCGGTCTTGCCTCCGTGCGCGCGTTCAGCGGCAATACGGACGACGACCGCGCCCTGCATTGGCAAAAGGCCCGCGATTTCGTGCGGGCGTACAGTTCGGCATGACCGAAGATTGAAAAAGCCGAGGCTCACCGTTTCGATGAGTCTCGGCTCTTTTTTTGATCTGTTTTATCCGGCGTTTACATAGGGCGTGTAATCGAACACCATTTCGGCAGTGGAGACGCCGTTGGCTCTGAAAAACGCCTCGATCTCACTGTCGTTGTCTCCGGTTATGCGCGTGCTCTGCGCCACTTCCACGAGCTCGGCGCCAACGAGCTTTTCAAGCGTCAGATTATGATAATGGTAGACGAAGTAGCCGTCGGCGGTTATGGTGTAGCTTCCGTGTCTGCCTTTAAAATACAGCTCCACCGGCTGATCGCCGTCGAGCGTATAGATCGCGCCGATCATGCCGTTGCCGCTGTCCATCTCTTCCATGACCTCGAAGATGACCAACTCGTCCACGCTGTCGCCGTTGACGTCGCGGACCGCATAATCGTATTCGGGCATTCCGATATTATATCCCAACGACGCCATACTGTCGACACGTTTTTGACCGTAGCTCTCGATCGTTTCCTTGTAGCAGTCGAACGAATTAACTTCTTCGGACGACTGCGGCGTTTCGGAAGCCTCTGCCTGCTGCGTTGCCGCGACGCGCTTTTCCGCGGCCGTCGTCGACGGCCGGACGTCCGACTTGCCGCACGAAGACGACGCAAGCACAAACAGAAGGATGAATAATGCCGGGAGGATCTTACGGATAATTTTCATAACTCTTTCTCCTTACTTTTTTATTCTCTCCGCTGTATCAGCGGCAAGGCAGCTTGTTTCTCTGTTTACGGATGAAATCATACATCCATCGGTCTGTGATTGAACTCAAATCCGAAAGCCGGAAGTATCTTTTTTCCGCTCTCTTTGATCTTTTCGGAAACGACGCCGTCGCAGTCCTCTTCGGTAATGTACTCGATTTTTGAGGAGAAAATGCCGGACATCTCAACGCGTTTTTTCAGCGGGCAGTTCGTCATCTTCAACTTGTACAAGGCCGTCGTGTCTTTGAGTGCTTGGTACTCCACGCCTTCGATATAATCCAGCGTCAGATCGTCGATACAGCTGGAGCTGCCGACCGTTTTGTAGGTATTGCCGTGGACGTCCAGACTATCCAGATCTCTCTTTCCCAACTGTATCTCATCAAAGGGCGCGTTGTTGTTGCTCAGATCCAGATCATTTATTCTCGCGGACAGGGACGCGAAATCAAAGGACGTCAAACAGTTTTCGGAAAGATCGAGATACTTCAGATTCGGCATATCCTTGATCCACTCTGCCGCGGTCAGTTTGTTGCGGCTCAACCGCAGCCACTGGAGCATTGTCTTCCCCTCCAGGAACGACGCGTCCGAAAGATTGTTGCCGCTCAGATCCAGCATCACAAGTTTGTTCATCGTCAGGATCGTCTTCGCAAATGTCTCAGACGCTTCGTCGCCGAGCCCGAGCCGATTGCCGTCCAGCAGCAGATATTCGATCGTCCCGGCAGACTGCTTCAAAACGGAGATCGCGCCGCCGGTCAACTGATTGTTGCTGAGGATCACCATATGCAGGACCGTCGTGTTTTCAAGTCCCCTGAGCGAAGAGATCTTGCAGTCGTGCGCATTCAGCGTGTCCAGATAGATGCACTGCTCCAGTCCGTCGAAGCTCTGAATTCCGGTTCCGGACACATTCAACGCAATCAACGCGTCGCAGCTCTTGAGGAAAGACAGATCGGTGATCACGGGATTTCCTGCGACCTCCACGTACCGAACGGTACGAATCTTTTCAAGCTGTCTGCCGAGCGCCGCCGCACGCGTGTCGTCGATGCCGCAGCGGTTGAAGGAAAAGTAGAACTGCTCGCCGGACTCGAACTGCAGTCCGTTGAAATCGACAATCGGACATCCGTCAGCGAGCAAAGTCACTTCTGCGTCGCTGCGTTCCGCCGCAAAGCGGCTGTTGAATCCGTCGAAGCCTGTGACGCCGGTATCGGAAATATTCAGAGTGTCCAGGTATTCCACATTCTGCAGGAACCCGAGGCCGGTGATCTTTTTGTTTCCGCTCAGATCGACCTCACAGAGATGGACGCCGGATTCGTAATCCGCCCGGAACACGTTGAGCCTGCCGACCTCCTGGTCGTCCAGCCCGCAGCTCACAAGACTAATGCGCTGGAGGTTCTTCAGCTTGTTGATTTTTTTGATATCCAGATCAGATAATTCACGATCGGAAATGGTCAACCCGTATGTGTCCACGCGGACTTTTTCCCCCGCGATCTCAACTCTGGGCGGCATGGTGAAAACAATAACAAGAATAACAAAAAGAGTCGCCAATGCAAGAAAAACTCCGCCGACGATCCACAGGATCTTTTTACGCTTCTTTTTGCCCTCGCCGGAGCCGCTTTTCGGTTCCTTCGGCTGCTTTGGTTCCTTCGGCTGCTTTGGTTCCTTCGGCCGCTTTGGTTCCTTCGGCCGCTTTGGTTCCTTCGGCCGCTTCGGTTCCTTCGGCAATACGGAAGACGGCGTAAGGGGGAGGCCGTCGTTCGGATCTGCGGCTTTTTCCGATCCGTCCGGCTGCTCGTCCTGCACCGCGGACTTGTCCGATCCGTCCGGCTGCTCGTCCTGCGCCGGGATCTCTGCGGGCGCGGACGGCGCGTCTGTCGGCGGGTCCGGTCGGATCGGCAGATCCGGCTCGGAATTCTCCCGGATACGCGAAATGAGCATCGAAAGCGCCTCGTCGTAATCCAGATACGCTTCATAGAACTGGACGTTTGTCAGATAATAGCTGAACGCCGAATTCAGCGGAAAATCTTCCAGGCGGAACGGCAGGATCAATTTGTTCTGGTTGATTGCACGGTCGACCTCTTTTTCGACCCATTTCGATCCCATCGCCGCTTCGGAGAACACCAGAACCAGCGTATTACAGTTCCGGATCGCGTTTTCGATCTCCGCGGCGTAGCTCGATCCGCCGGGAATGGAGAGCGGCGCCATCCAGCAGGAAAAGCCCGCGGCTTCGATCGACTGCTTGATCCGCAAAGCCTTTTGTCTTTCCTGCGCTTTATAACTGATAAATATCTGTCCCATGTGTTATGTCTCCTCCTGTTCCCCGCGATAAAACTTTAAACCCTCAAAAGCATATTTCAACGCGTTCGCGCTTGCGTTCACCACGATGGTATCGTTTTTCCTCAACGCGTCGCCTTTTCCTGTCGACGGCACGACCTTGGAAATTTCATCGAGCTTTTCGTTTTCGATCAGACATCCGTGCAGCTTCGCAATGGACAGCTTGTGGACGTTTTTATTGAACTTCGCGATGGAAACATACTCATCGTCCGAAAACAGTTTCCACACGTCCCAGCCGCTGATCGTCATAAAGACCGACCAGCGTTTATGCTCCAGCTCCTGCAGGTCCGTCGCGCGCAGCATCGCGTCCGCCTGCTCGGTCGTGATCTCCGTGCCGCTGCATTCCTCTCCGAAAGAACAATCCACGCCCGCCTCTTTCAAATTGTACCGCGCGCGGACGGCGGCGGCGCGGCTCGATCTTCTGTTGATCTCGGACGTTCTTTTGTATTGGGCCATCTCGTCCGACAGCGTCGTGCTGCCGCCGGAGGCCAGAACATAGTCGCGGTTGATGTACGTCGCGACTTTGTCCAGACGGGAATACCCGATAACGCTGAACCGGAATATCTGCTGATGCGAGCCGTATATCGTGAATCCGTAATCGCCGCCCAGCTGCATCACCAGCGAAGTGTAGTTTTCGTCGGAAATGATCGGGATGATTATCGATTCGTTTTTTCCGGTATATGTACCCCTCTCGACAGACGCGCGGATCATCTCGCGGCGCACCGTCACGGAGGTGTTCACGGTCAGTTCGTCGTTCCCGAGCGCGATCACGATGTAATTGGCGTCATAATGATCCCGGAGCAGTTCTTTGAACCGGAAGGATTTGACGTCGGCAATTTCATATTTGTAGTTGATGTGCACGCCGACGTCCCGGAGCTTTTCGTTGATATCGCCGACCGACGAATAAAACTCTTTTTCTCTGTCTTCCGCATCTATGACCGTGATCTCGTAATCGTATTTGTTCATCAGCCCCGCCCACATGGAAGCCTGGGCAAACGCCTTGCCGATCATCCCCGCGCCGATCACCAGCACCGAGATCTTACGGCTGTGCGCCAGCTCCGCCGCTTTGAACAGCGGACAGTCGAACAGCAGATTGTACGATACGATCTGCGCATAGTCGATCAGATACACGCTGCAGTGTTCGTTTGCCTTGTCCAGATTGATTGCGTCGATGTGCTCGGGCGACGTGTCGAGCGAAGAAAGCACGAACATGTCCGCGTCGACTTTTTTGCGGTTGAGCAGTTCGTTGAGCTTAATGGCCGCGCTCATGTTTTTGGAGTCGTCGGCGCTCATGATGTAGACCGTGTGCTGCCGCTTGAGATAGGAGAAGTCGAGGATCGTTTTTTTGGTGAAGTGCGCGCTGATCCGCTTCGCCCTGTCCAGAAGTCCATCGGCATACTTGTCCGAAACATTGGCGAAGATCACGCTGCTCTTTTTCTCATTGTTAAAAATATCCTCGGCCAGACAGATCGTCTTTTCGTTCAGCTCGCTGAAGATGTGGAATCTTCTCCATCTGAGAACGAAGTACGTCCATTGCGTCAGATAATCGCGGAACGCCGAATACACAAGACGCAGCGTGACCAGCGGAATGATCAGATCCAACAGCGTAAGATAATACCTGCCGATGGAGGAGACTGTTGTGCGAACGGAGATCACCTGATTGAATTCCGAAGGCGACAGGTCCAGCTTGAGGTATTTCTTGACGTTTCTGAACGTAACAAAGCCGGTGTCGATCAGGGCGATGATATTGTCCGAAACGGAGGACAGAAAGATATATGCGGACAAAGAGATCACAAAGCCGATCGTAAACACCTTGGTCGGCGTCACGCGCGTGAATACGGTATTCTTTTTTCGCCTTTTGACCGCCCACATGATCGACGACAGGATCGTCGAAATGCAGAAAAAGACCATAGATACCAGTTCGTTAATGTTCATAGTCAACCTCTGTTTCGTAATGCCTTCGCGCAGACGGTCTTGCCCGTTATTCCCCGATCTCGATGAGATCCGTATAGAACGTGTATCCGTAGACGTCCCGGATGCACAGGCAGCCGTAAAGCGGTCCGCCGTCGCACGGTGCCTTGACAATCTTCGCGTCCTCCCGGATCACCAGATCGGCCGAATGGAAATACCCAGTATTCTCGTCCGCCGCAAACGGACGGATGTTGCCGTTTTCGTCACGCTCGAGCGTTTTGTATCCGAAATACAAAGAGCGCAGGACATATCCCGCTTTCAAATCGACTGGCGCACGATAATCCGTGGCGTTCGGGAACCGCAAGCCGGCGATATACCCTTCGGGATTCTCGCTGTCAAATACGACGATCAATTCGCAGGAAACGCTGGAGGTCCAGTTGAATTTTGTCGTCCGGCAAACGGCGACGCTTGCCTCGCAGACCGTTTTGTCGCTTGTTTTGCGCAC
Source organism: Clostridia bacterium (assembly GCA_017449935.1). Taxonomy (GTDB): domain Bacteria; phylum Bacillota; class Clostridia; order Oscillospirales; family Acutalibacteraceae; genus UBA1425. The sequence goes on along the minus strand of JAFSYP010000074.1, from coordinate 74,764 downwards.
TTGCCGCAGATACAGCGGGATGCGCTCGCCGCCGCTTTCGAGATAGTAAACCTGATCGTCAAAGCCGGCCGTGATCGTATTGCCAGAGATCTCCGCGCCGTCCGAGACCGTTCTGACCGTATAGGCGTCCGCGGTCGTTTCGACCGTCATCATACTGACCGAAGCGATGTTCGCAGCCTGCTCGCCGGATACGTTGTAAACGATCGTGTTGTTCTTCCCCGCACGGATATGCCGGTCGCCGCGGCCGCCCTGCGGGATCGTGAATTCCGAAACGTCCGGCGTCTGCTGTGCGTCCCGCGCCGAACGCGTCGTCTGATTGAACGACACCTTTTCGCCGGTAAACGACGGCAGCTGCCATGTCAAGGGTTCTCTCGTCGTCGAAACAAACGAAAACTTTTCGACGGTGAACGACGGGATCACCCATGCGTTGTTCGCCGCAGTCGTGGTCGCTGTCGTTGTCGTAGTAGTCTTGGCTGTCGTAGCAACTTTCGTTGTCTCTTTTGTTGTCGCCTTCGTGGTTGCTTTCGTGGTCGTGGTAGTCTTGGCTGCCGTGGTCGCCTTCGTGGTTGCCTTCGTTGTCGCTTTCGTGGTCGTCTTCGCAGTTGTGGTCGCGGCGGTATCGGAATTGCTCCAATCGACGCTGCCGCCCGCGGCAGACTTTTTCAGGAAAGCATCCATGAACTTAGAATACTGCGCGGAAACAGACAACGCTTTGTATTCTTTTTGCGCGTATTCAAACGGAACATTTTCATTGTCCGGCTTTGCGCTGTATACGGACATGCCGAGCGCGTCATTTTCCGTCGATTTGTTGTACGGGACGGCAGCCTTAACGGCGTTGACGAGCGCCTTGGCCTCCGTCGGAAACTGCTTCTGCCAGTATTTCGCATACGTGGTGAGATCCACCATGCCGCTCCTTTCGCCCCAGCCGAATTCGCTCAGGCCGCTCAGAAACGCGCAGTAAGAAGCGTAGCACGCGGCGAGCTTATTATTGGCCTTGGAGAACAAAGCTTCCATCGCCTTCTGGACCGCGTCGACTTTTTTCAGGTCAATACAGGAATACGTGAACGGATGCATGGGCTTTAAGCCGGCATTCTCGTACGTTTGCACGATCGAACGATATGTTTCCTCCGCGATGGATTTCGACGCATTTACGCCGCCGACGCGCGCATTGGCGACGTTGCCGAACGCGGCATAGTTCAACCCTTCCAGCTCCGTCGATTCTTCGGAAGCCACAAGATAGTTGGCGTACTTTTTGACGGCGACCGCCGTTTCCAGCGACGCCATCAGACAGGCGTCAAAGGCGATCCATTCCAGACGCGTTTTCTTGAACGGGCTGTGTTCGAGCGCGTTGGAAATACCGTACAGCCCCATATGACTGCGCGACACTTCGTCCTGCCCGTACCCGATGATCCCGCCGCCGTGATCCCAGAGGATAAGGTTATACTGCTCCGCGGGGCAGAACCGATATGCCATGTTCAGAAAGAACGCAAGCGTCGTCGGATCCGCCGTGTCCATTACGGCTTCGGTTTTGAATCGAAGGTACAGATCCCTGTCGTCGCCTTCTCCGTCCAGCAGGCAGATAAAATTGGCGTCGGCGGGGATCCCGTTATACCAAAAGTAAGTGCCGCCGGTAAAAATGACTACGTTGCACTTATCCGTATCGATCTCGGAATCTATGAGCTCCCATATATCCAGCGTCCCGCAGGCGTGTTCACTCTCGAGATTGGAACCGATCATATAGATCATGATGGTTTGTTCTTTCTTCTCGGTGAGCGCCTTGACCGTTGAGTAATCGATACCGAGATCTTCACAGCTGTCGATCGTGCTGAAATGACCGCCGGAGATCCTTGACGCTGCGCTCACCTGCTTTTCGGGGAGCACGGAAACGATCACAATGGCGACCGCCAGAAGAACGGCAGGGATCAGCTTCAATAATTGCTTGTTTTTGCCGCGCATCATTCTGCCTCCTCTCCGATATTGCCGCAGTACAGCTCGGCGTAAACGATCGTGCCTTTTTCATCATAGAAGACCTTCACGCCCGGTTTGTTTTCGTCGATCAGCGCGGCAAAACCGCCGTCGTAGTCGATCGTTTCGTATGTGACCGCGCGCGCGTCCTGATCTTCAAACAGCGGCTCGCCGTACTTTTCGATCACTTCGTCGATGCCCGTCTTCATGATCCGGACGTCTTGCGGCAGGATCCCGTTTGCCCATGTAAAGCAGATCCGGACGACCTGACATTCCCGGGCGCTCTTTTCGGTCGACGAAGGATTGTACAGATCCCCTGCAATCGCGGCGTCGCCGTAAAACGCTTCAAAGCTGACTTTCTCGTCCGGCATCACCGTTTTTTCGGAAAATCCCGTCCATCCGTGCGCTTCCAATTCGCTGACGTCCAGAGGCAGCCTGTACTCCACGCCGGACAGGATGAAACGCATATCCTCCCATACGGCGTCCGTCAGAAACTCCGGCGTTTCTTCCGGAAGCGGTTCGGAATAGCCGTCGCGCAAATCCCGGAACGAAAACGCTTCCGCCGCCGGCGAAACGGCGCTTTGCGGCTTGAATTTTGCGACGGCGACAAAAATAAGCGCCGCCGCAAGACACAGCGTCAGCATGATGACCAACACATTGAATCTTTTCGCCTTGTGATCCATATTAACCTCCCGCTTTTCCCCCGCGGCAGCCGCGAAAACTGCCAAAAAAGGTAGAATAATGCAACGCGTGTATTATAGCATACTTCTGATATAAAGTGCAACAACAAAAATCTAAAGCGTGTACGTCAGGGAAAACCAGCAAAAGCACCGAAAGCCTTAACTGAACACCTCAATTTTCAATCTGAAACGAATTGTTTTTTCAAAGAAATAAGGCGACTGGATCGCAATAATTTGACGCAGATTTATACACCCGGTCACGGAGGGTTTGTTTATCAAACAATCTGGAAGCCATTTAATATCAATAGATTTCCCGCATAAGTCTCTCGGATACAAGTGTTTTTCGGTAAAAGACAAGGCGGCAATTCTTACGATTCGTGCGTCAGTATTTATCGTTTATTTATAAATTATTAAATTTTTCGTAAAAATGTATTGACTTCTCCGTAATAATATGCTATGATGGTCACGAAAGGAGGGCGCCGTAAAGCAGCCGCGCAGTCGCGGACAGCCCGGAAGTTAAGTACAGACTGTATATGGGTTCTTCTAAAACATCTCTGCAGCCAGAGACGGCGGCCCGGAAGAAACCTGAATATATAGAGTTCAAAAAAGGAGAGTGGTGCCGATGGTTGTGCTTTCGCCCTTTGTCGCCGACCGAACAAACACCCCGAAGCAAGTTGTCTGAAAGACAAAAAACGGACCGTCGAGGAAACAAAAAACGGGATCGTACAGATCCCAAGTGAACGGCGCTTATTTATGCGCAGAAAGGAAAGCATCATGATGACAACGAAATTCAAGGCTTATACGCAGATCGCCAGCCGCCAGGGCGATCTCTCCGGCAGCACATGGTGCGGCGGGAGGCAAGGCGAACTTGCCGGCGGCACGTGGCACGGAGGGCGCCAGGGCGAGCTCTCCGGCGGCACGTGGCATAGCGGCCGCTGATCCGCGTCGTCGACCGAGCGCAGGCCGCCTCTGCGTGCCGACGCATCACGCGTTCACGTGAACGCTTTTAACCCGCTCTTGCCGGCGGACAAGCTCCGTCGGCAAGAGACACCAAAAGGCCTGTGATCCGGCGAAAGCACGCAAGGATCGCAGGTCTGTCTTTTTCGAGGCCGCGAAGCGCAGCACGAAGGAGCAAAGTCAGCCTCTGCGCTGCGGCCGAAAAAGCCCCTCGGGATGCGGGACGTTTAGTCTGCGCTTCTGCCGTAGGCAGAAGCGCAGACCCGGCAGATACAGCGGCCGCAGCCAAAAGAACATCTGATGCGCGGAAACGACTTTTTTCGCGCACTGCCGAAGACCGGAGCAAAAAGCTCCTCGTCCGACGCCGCCCTCCTCCGAAAGAAAAGGAATGCGACGCCGCCGAAAACAGCGTCCAGAGAAAAAACAGCAGCCTTGCCCGCTCAAAGCGCCCAAAAAGCAGTCAGAAATTTTAGAAAATGAATCTCATTTTTACGAATTTTATGGCGCAAGATTTGCAAGGCTTCGCAACGCAGAACATCGTCAAAGAGACAATGCAAAAGAGAACGCGCATCCTTTCTTTCCTTTATATTTCAATGCTCTTGCTGGATTTCGACCGCCGCCGAGCCTTTCGACACGACATGAACCCATGCTTTTGAATGCGTGTATCTCGCGTTCAAGTTTTACGAAATATTGAAAAATAGTTATATTTTTTTTGAAAAAAGTATTGACTTTTCGGAACCACATGCTATAATTGGCATAGAGATCAGGCACGGAGCCAAAAAGATCAGGCCAAGCTCCCCTTGCCGAAAAAGTTAAAAAGCGGATCGCACAGATCCCGGACGAAAGACGCTTTTCAGCGCGAAAGGAGCAGACCATGACGAAACGCAAGATCTTCATGCCGGCCAACGGCCGTCGGGACGATCCTGACGACGGCGCAGCGGCTGACGCGCCGTCTGATGCGCCGCTTCAATCAGGCGCGGTCCTTCCTGTGCATCCATTCATCATCCGTGTCCGATTGAACGCTCCCGAACAGCGCTTGCCGACGGACAAGCTCTCAACAAACGGTCCCGAAGAAAAGCAGGTGGTCGATATGAGACACGAAAATATCCATTACGAGACAAGAAGCGGTTTGGGGATCGATTTTCTCCTGATCGACCTGGGAGAAACGCTGGGCTGGCGCGCATACATCTTGTCCGACATCGACTACTGGATGGTGTCAAAAGAGCGTTCCGATTCGTTTACGGACACGCATGTGTATGTCGAAGTCAACCGGCACAGGTTTATTGATCCGAACAAGGATTATCCGTATATCTGCTGGACAAAGCCCATACACAGTTTAGAAACCATGCACGAATTGGTCACCATGTGGGCGGAAATAACAGATTATTACATCTACCACGGCGGCACATTCGAGACGATCCAAGAACACTTAGAAGAAAGCGGGGTATTGTAAATGCAGTATGAGTTCAACACCTACACGACCTCCGACGGCGAGCTGGAAGTTTCCTTCCTGTTTTTGGAGATCGACAAAGACGAGTGGCAGGCGTACATTCTCACAGACATCAACTACCAGCGGTATGACGAGGAACGCGACGATTCTCTGAACTGTATACACCGCCTGGGAGAGTACGACAGCGATATCAAGGACAACGTTTTTAACTTCATCCGAGAGAACAATATTCTGTACACAAATCCAAAGCTCTACTATATTTGCTGGACAGAGGACATCACATCGTTAGAAAACATGAAAGAGGTGGCAAAGGCATGGTGCGAACTCACGGCGCTTTACGTAAAATACGGGACAGAGTTTTCTGTCAACCATCCGAAGCTGAAAGAGCGTGGTATTATCAGTTTTTGATCCATTACTTTCATAACGGAAAGGAGCGGGCGAACATGAACCGAAAGAATCCAGGCAAGACGCCGAACGCGCAATCGTCCGGCAACACCACGCACGTCAACGCCACGCGCGTCGACGTCACATCCGGCAGTGCCGCGACCGGCAGCGCGGTATCCGGCAACGCCACGCCCGGCAGCGCCACGCCCGGCAGCGCCGCATCCGGAAACACTGCCCCGGGCTGCGCAGCGTCTGTCAACACGGCGTCCGTCAAATCCACAACCGGCAGTGCCGCATCCGTCAAAACCACACCCGACAGCGCCGCGACCGACAACGCGACATCCGACAAATCCTCACCCGACAACGCCACGTCCGGCAGTTCCGCATACGACAGCGCGTATGACAGCGCATACGGCAGCTCGTATGACAGCATGTATGGCAACGCGTATGACAGCACATACGGCAGCTCGTACGAAAGCGCGTACGAAAGCGCGTACGAAAGCGCGTACGAAAGCGCGTACGACAGCATTTACGGCGGTTCGTACAGCAGCCCGTACGGCGGCTCGTACGCAAGCACATACGGCAGCCCGTACGGCAGCTCGTACGCAAGCACATACGGCAACCCGTACGGCGGTTCGTACGCAAGCACATACGGCGGTTCGTACGGAAGCTCATACGCAAGCACATATGACAGCTCGTACGCAAGCTCGTACGGCGGCACGACCGGGTATTCCGCCAAGGGCAAAAAGCGCAAATCCTCTGCCTCCGACAACGGCAGCACATGGTTCATTACGCCTCAGGTTTACGAAGAGATCAGACAGACCATCGGCCGGAAGAGGCCTGAACAAGGGGGCATCCTCGGCTCGAGCGACGGCAAACACATCGACCATTACTACCATGACAAAACCGCCGCCTGCTCCGGCGGAACGTATACCATGAATGCGGCCGCGCTCAATCGCGTGATCCACGAATGGAACGACAACGACGTCCAGCTCATCGGCGTGATCCATTCGCATCCGCAGGGCTTGACCTCTCCTTCCGCCGGCGATATGGAAACCGCGCGACAAATCATCGAGACCGTCGACGTGAAGGGAATCTTTTTCACGCCCATCGTTCAGGTATCGCCCAAGCTCGACGGCACCATCGAAATCTATCCTTACTCCTTCGAGCGGTCCGTTAAACTGCAGCCGCATTCGCTCGTGATCGAGAAAACCGTCTCGGAAGCTACGAACAAGAGCCGCTTATCGGAGCTCGACCGAAAAGCGCCGAACCGCTTCCAGCGGATCGAGTCCGTTTTCCCCGACAATCTGATGCGGAACAAAAAGATCATTTGTATCGGCTGCGGCGGCAGCCGTGCGTTTTTGGAGTCCATGGCGCGGTGCGGCGTCGGCACGTTTGTCCTTTGGGACGGCGACAAGATCGAAGACAGCAATATTGCGACGCAGAACGTCTATCTTTCGGAGATCGGGCGGTTCAAGTGCGACGTCATCCGCGATAAGATCCTCGACATCAATCCGTCAGCGAAGGTGAAAGTCATCAATCGCTTTCTGGACGGAACCGTTTCGGACGAGGAATTCGCGAAGAAGACGGGCATCCGCGAAGGCAAGCCGGAAAACGTGCTTCTGTTGGGGTGCACGGATAATTTCTTCGTACAGGACCGGTGCGCCCAGCTCGCCATCAAGTACGGCGTGCCGTATCTGGCGGCGCAGATCTTCGCCGGCGGGAAAGGCCATGAAGTGATCTTTTCCTATCCGGACGTCACGACGTCCTGCCCCAGATGTATGCTGGAGAGCCGCTACAGGAATATCCTGTCTTCTCCCAACGCCGCCGGCTCGGGCTCCTCGGAAGGCGCGGCCGTCTGCGTCACGGATCACCTGAACGCGATCAAGTCGTATATGGCGCTGAACATTCTTTGCTACAATGAGCCGAAAACCCCGTACTACCGTGTGCTGGATCGTTTCGCCGACAGAAACTACCTGATGACGAAATGTGCAGGCGACTTTTCGTCTCCCGCATTTGAACCGGTCGAACAGCTCGAACGGGTGGAAACAGATCTGTCTTTCCCGTTCCTGACCATTGCCGTCGGACAAACTCCCGAGCCCGATTGTCCGCTCTGCGGCGGGAAAGGCGTGCTGAAAAGCATGAAGGGATCGATCGCGAATACGCGATACCTGCCGGGCAGGACGTACAATTGACCGTCGGCGACCGAAACTGTTGAAGGAGGGAGAGCGCGGTGTTTATCTGGAAACAAATGTGTCAGAATGCGCGTCGTTTTGACGAACTGCACGAGGAGCTCATATCCGGAAGCGGTCGGTATATTCTCGAAGACGTGCAGCTCCCCGACACTTGCCGCAATCTGATCTGCACGATCGAATTTCGCTACTACGCACCGGATCAGATCATCCTGTATTGCCTCGAAGCGCCTGTGGATTATGTCGGAACGAATCCGCAGATCGCCCGATGGCTTTGGGAAGGCAAGAAGGAGTTCGGCTCCTTTCACGAATTAACGTCTTTCCTTCTTCAGTTCGGGACAGACTCTGTCTATCGCGAGCCACGGGACGCGACGTCGGAGCAATCGCAGGATGAACAGAGTCTGCTCCCGCAGGAACGTCCCAGGATGCGGTATGACGGCGATGCGCTGACAGTCCCCGATCCGTATAAAGGGTACATCCGGCTGGATAAGGAGCGACTGTACGAAGACCTGACGAGCGAGATCTTCGGTCAGGAATCCGTCTTGGAGATGATCGTGCACGAGGTGTACTGCTTCCTCGGCATGAAAGGAAAGGACCGTCCGCTCTCGCTGCTGCTGTACGGCACCTCCGGCACAGGCAAGACGGAGACCGCCGTTCAGCTTGTGGAAATGATCAATCGTCAGCTGCCCAAGGATGCGCAGCGGTATATCTACCGCGACATCGACTGTACGCATTTTACGCACCAGGGCGATATCTCCAGGCTGACCGGCGCAGCGCCCGGGTTTGTCGGCCATGACGAAGACGGCCCCTTTGCGATCACAGAAGACAATCCCTATGTCGTTTTTGCGATCAACGAAGTGGAGAAGGCGCATTCGGAAGTCGCTACGGCGTTGATGGAAGCGATGGACACGGGCAGGATGGCCACCAACGGCAAAACGCTGCCCAGCGGCCGCAACTACTATTCGCTCTCCAACTGCATCGTGATCTTCACGAGCAATATCACCATTGACGATGCCAAGAGCAAGCGTCTGGGCTTTTCTGACGCAAACGAAGAAGCGGCCTGTGCGCAAGAGCCGATCGAGGAAGAGAGCCTTGCGCTGCGGATCATTCGGGAAAGCAACGCCGCGAAAGAAAAGCTGGTCGAAGCCGGCGCATTTCGCAAGGAAGTGCTCGGCAGAATGACGGCTGTGCTCAAATTCAGCAAGCTCTCCGGCGAGGCGATCATCCGGATCTGCGCGAAGAGCATCGAGAATCTGGCGTTCAAAAACTGCAAGCTTTGCATCACCGAGATCGATACGCCGATCCTCCAGGAATTCATCGACGTCGTTGCCGCGAACTCCACCGGCTCCTTCGGCGCACGAAACCCCAAGCTGTTTGCCGGATCGTATTTCGGAGAAAAGCTGATCGAGTTTTCCCACAAGCATCCGGACTACACGCCGATCCGTGTCTCCGGTTCGTTGGACGACATCTGCATCGACCTGGATGAAACATACGACGACCTGTCGGAATGACGCCCGACGGCGACGACGGAGGACAAGACAATGCTCATCGGATATCAGGGCTGGCAGACCCATCCGTGCCTCGCCCGGAATCTGCATCTGCTTCTGCAGCGGTACGACCGGATGCACGGCCGCCTGCCGCCAAAGGAAAAGATACTGTGCGCGTTGATCTTTTTCGCGGGCACCGCACTGCCTCTTTGTGCGGCGGGGATGTTCGCAAGATCCGCATGGTGCATACTCTCACATTCCGGCACAGTCTTCCTGGCGGAACGGATCTTCGGCGCGGTGATCGTAGGGCTGGGAACGGTCTACATGATCGAAATCCTCCTGGAAATGTCGCGGCGCCGTCCCGCTCCTCTTGTGGTCGTGACCTTCGCCATCCTGTTCTTGCCGGAGTTCTATGCGCTGGCGACGGCCGTCCTGGCTGCTGTCCGACGCCGGTCGACGTTTCGGGCAGACGCATTTTCCGCTATACTTTGCTTTTGTTTCCTCCTGTTATTCCTCGTTGATTTCCTTTTCTATTCGCAGCGGACGAATCGTCGGATCCGCCGCGCGGCGGACCTGCTGAAACCGTTCTGGCGAAAAAAGAGCTATGACGTTGAAAAGGGCGTTGAAAGGATCAGTCGCCGCGTGCACAGCGAACGCGTGCTGGCCAGGATCGCCGCCCGCGGATGCAATATCAGGTATTGTCTGGCCGCTGTGGAAAAACTGTCCGACAACCGAAGCATGCTTGCCGAGGCCGCGCGGAAAGCCGCTCCTTCGACGCCCGGCGCTGCGGCGGCCAAAGTGATCCTGCGGAAGCTGGCGGAAGAACCGTCGGATGATCTTCTGATCGGGAGATTAGCCAACGAAGCCAAGATCCCGGATCTGCGGATAGATGCGGTGAAAGCGCTGACCGATCAGTCGGCGATCCGTGCGCTGGCGACGCAGCCAAACGGTCCGATTGCCGTCCGCTGCATTGCGATCGGGAAATTGAAGGACGAGGATCTGTCCGAACGTATCGCGCAAGAGGATCCGGACGCGGACGCGCGGATCAGCGCGATCGAAACCATCAATCGCCAGCCGGTCCTGCTCCGGATCGCATCTGAGGACCGGGACTTTTGCGTCAGATACGCCGCAGCCGCCTTGTTGACGCCGGAGTTCGGTCGCACCTTGGCGAAACAGACCGACGACTATGCGATCTGCGAATATCTCATCGATACCCTGCCCACGTCGTCCCTGAGCATGGAATTCTACGCGGAGTTCTGCCGGGCGAAGTGCGAGCCCGCATACGAACGCCTGCAGATCCGAATTCTCGAAAAGCTGTGGACGCCGGAGAACGCCGAAGCGATCGTCGGTGCGTTAAACAAATACTCAGACGGCCAAAACGCGAAGTATGCTGCCGTCGCGCTCAAAAGGATCTATAAAAGGTCGGGTGAATGCGGGACGCGCAATTGAAACACGCTGCCGTCCCGGCAAAAGCATCAAACACTTTTATGAGTGAAGGAGGATGCATCTCATGAAGGTACTGGTTATTTCAGACACGCATGGGGCCGTACGGCGCTTGCGCGAGATCTTCGCGCGGGAACAACATTATGCTTGTTGTATCTTTCTGGGCGACGGCGAACGTGATCTTGCACCGTACTTCCCCAGACCGGGCGTCACGCTTCTTGCGGTGCGCGGCAACAACGATCGCCCGTCATCGCTCCCACTCATACTCACCGCCGAAGTGGGCGGCAAAAAGCTTTTTCTCACGCACGGAAAGGGACTGCACTGCAAGAGAGATCTGTCTGAGCTGTGCGAGATCGCGCATTACGCCAAAGCGGATATAGCGCTCTTCGGCCATACGCACCTTCCTTTGCAGGCTCATGACAACGGGATGCTCATCTTCAACCCCGGCAGCGTGTATGGACCGCGCAATAACCGCGACAGCGCGAGGCGCGTCGGCGACTATGCCGTGCTGGAGATCACGCCGCTGGGCGTGACGTGGACCCCGAAACAAGTTGAATGAATCCGGCGCGCTCCGGGCAGGTCTGTCCGGAGCGGCGGCAAGCCCGCAGAACGGGGAAGAAATTCCATGCAGAATACGGATTTCACGATCGAAAACGGCGTACTGAAAGCATACAAGGGCACAAGTGCGCAGGTCATTGTGCCGGATGCTGTGACGGCTGTCGGGAAAAGCGCGTTCTCCCGCGATGAAAACCTGACGTCGGTCACGATTTCGGACAGCGTTCGCAGGATCGGAGCGGGCGCATTTTTCGGGTGCGAGAATCTGACGGAGATCACAATCCCTCGGAGCGTGCAGATCATCGGCACGGACGCGTTCTCGTTCTGCGGCGGTCTTCGTTCGATCATTGTCGACCCGCAAAATCCGGCGTTTTATTCAGACGAGGACGGCGTCTTGTATGACAAAAAACAAACGACGCTGATTCGTTACCCGGAAGGCAAGGCGCAGACGGCTTTCGCAATCCCCGAAAGCGTCGACTCGATCGGCCGTTTTGCGTTTTTAAGCTGCAATCATCTGCGCTCCGTCACGATCCCGAACAGCGTTCGCAGGATCGAAGAAGGGGCATTCCGGTTTTGTACGGGCTTGGCATCGGTTACAATCCCCGAAGGCGTGACGTCGATAGACGATTTCACCTTTGAGGCGTGCACAAACCTTCTTGAGATCACGATTCCGAAGAGCGTTACAAGAATCGGCGCCTTTGCGTTCGACGGCTGCATGAGACTGCGGACGGTCCTTTATTCCGGCAGCGAAGCAGACCGCGACAGGATCAGGATCAACATCTCCGCCATAACTTCACCGTTTATTAAATGGTTGTGCGGAGAGTAATTCTGTATCAACAGGAAAGAAACGGTGTTGAATACGGAGCGTTTGCGGGTAATAACGCGGATCAATCCGGTTGATGCGTACATAAACCAAAAGGACTGTCGCAAGTAGGAAAAAACCTACGGTGACAGTCCTGTGTTTTTATTTAAGCTGATTTGATCTCGGATTATTTCTTATAGTCGCGGCGCGGACGGCGATGCTCTCCGCCGCCGTCGCGGTTGTCGCGGCGCGGACGGCGCGGGCGATCTTCCTCAACGTCGTTTTCGGGCGTCATGTGCTCCAGCTCGATAAGCGCGTCGCGGCGGGAAAGATTCAGTCTGCCCTGATCGTCGATCTCCGTGACCTTGACGACAACGGTATCGCCGACGGCGACGACGTCCTCGACCTTGTTCACGCGCTTGACGTCCAGACGGCTGATGTGGACGAGGCCTTCCTTGCCGGGGGCGATCTCCACAAACGCGCCGAAGTCCATGATGCGCGTCACGACGCCCGTATAGAACGTGCCGGGCTCGGGATCCTTGGCGATCGTCTCGATGATGGTGCGCGCGCGCTCCGCGTTTTCGAGATCGAGCGAGCTGATGAAGATGGAACCGTCCTCTTCCACGTCGATCTTGCAGTCGCACTCGGCGCAGATCTTCTGGATGACCTTGCCCTGCTTGCCGATCACGTCGCCGATCTTGTCGGGCAGGATCTTGACCGTCAGCATCTTGGGCGCGTACTTGGAAAGCTCCTTGCGCGGCTCTGCGATCACGGGCAGCATGACCTCATCGAGGATATAGCAGCGGGCGGTGTACGTCTTGTCCAGCGCCTCGCGGATGATGGCGGGCGTCAGGCCGTGGATCTTCAGGTCCATCTGGATAGCGGTGATGCCCTTCTTCGTGCCGGCGACCTTGAAGTCCATGTCGCCGAAGAAGTCTTCCAGTCCCTGGATGTCGACCATCGTCATGAAGCGGTCGCCCTCGGTGATCAGACCGCAGGAGATACCGGCGACGGGCGCCTTGATCGGCACGCCGGCTGCCATCAGAGACAGCGTCGAGCCGCAGACGGAGCCTTGCGAGGTAGAGCCGTTGGAGGACAGCACCTCGGACACCAGACGGATACAGTACGGGAACTCCTCCACGGAGGGGATCACCGGCAGCAGCGCACGCTCCGCCAGCGCGCCGTGGCCGATCTCGCGGCGCCCGGGGCCTCTTGCGGGACGTGTCTCGCCTACGGAGTAGGACGGGAAATTATAGTGATGCATATAGCGCTTGGAATCCTGGTTGTCGATGCCGTCGAGCGTCTGGCAGTCGCTCATCGTGCCGAGCGTCGTCACGGTCAGGACCTGCGTCTGACCTCTGGTGAACATACCGGAACCGTGGACGCGCGAAAGCAGATCCACCTCCGCGTTCAGCGGGCGGATCTCATTGATGCCGCGGCCGTCCACGCGCTTGCCGTCGTCGAGCAGCCAGCGGCGCACGACGTACTTCTGGAGCTTGTACAGACAATCCTCGATCATGAACTCGCTGTCGGGATAGATCTCGTCGAATTTTTCATGTACGGCGGCATAAACGGGCTTGAGCCGTTCGTCGCGGACGCGCTTGTCGTCTGTATCGAGCGCGGCGCGCACGTCTTCGATGGCGAATTCCTTGATCGCCGCATACATTTCGGGATCGGGATCGTTGGACGGGAAGTCGATCTTTTCCTTGCCGACCTCGTCGCGGATGCCTTTGATCCATTCGACGATTCGCTGATTCTCCGCATGGCCGAACATGATCGCGTCGTACATCTGGTCGTTGGGCACTTCGTTGGCGCCCGCTTCGATCATCGCCACAAGATCCGCGGTGGACGCCACGGTCAACTGCAGATCGGACGTCTCGCGCTGCTCGGCGTTGGGATTGATGACCAGCTCGCCGTCGCACAAACCGACGGACACGCCGGAAATGGGGCCGTCCCACGGGATTTCGGAAATGGAAATGGCGATGGACACGCCGATCATCGCGGTGATCTCAGGCGAGCAGTCGGGATCGACGCTCATCACGGTCGCCACGACGCCGACGTCGTTGCGCATATCCTTCGGGAACAGCGGACGGATCGGACGGTCGATCACGCGCGCGGCCAGCGTCGCCTTTTCGCTCGCGCGGCCTTCACGGCGCTGGAAAGAACCGGGGATCTTGCCCACGGAATAGAGCTTTTCCTCAAAGTCCACGGACAGCGGGAAGAAATCGACGCCCTCGCGGGGCTTGGCGGACATGGTCGCGGTACAGAGAATCTCCGTCTCGCCGTAACGCGCCATCACGGCGCCGCCGGCAAGCTGCGCCATTTTACCGACCTCGGCCACGAACGGCCGGCCGGCGATCTCGGTGCGGAAGGTTTTGAAATCCTTGAAAAACATCTTTGAATCTCCTTTTTTTATTATTCCGCAGCCCCGGCCCGGTCTTAGCAATAGATCCGCTGTTTGAAACTCAAACAGTCGATGCACTGCTAAAGCCGCTTACAAGGCTGCGGTTCAAAGCCGATTACGCAAGCACAGGGACGGCCGGAAGCAGCCGCCCCTGTGAATGAGCCTTATTTACGCAGACCCAGTCTTGCAACGATCGAACGGTAGCGCTCGATGTCCACCTTCTGCAGGTAGGCAAGCAGGTTGCGTCTGTGACCGACCATTTTCAAAAGGCCGCGTCTGGAATGATGATCCTTCTTGTGCGTCTTCAGATGCTCGGTCAGGTCGTTGATGCGCTTGGTCAGGACGGCGATCTGTACTTCGGGAGAACCGGTGTCGCCCTCGTGCGTCGCATATTCCTGCATGATCGCGGTTTTTTCTGCTGCTGTCATTTTTGTCACCTCATTTAATAAATTTTTACCATGTTCCCAGTACAGGGCAGGTGCGTGCCGCAAGGCGGCTTACTCCCTTAACCGAGAAAACAGGCAAAGGTATTATACCACGCAGATCGGGTGTTGTAAACCCCTTTTTTTATTTTTTTCTGACGCGACGAAAAGCCGGATCATTTTCCGCCTTTTTTGCGCACGATAAGGAAAACGATCACGCCGGCGACCGGGATCGCGAGCAGCAGCCACAGCAGATTTCGGCTGCCGGAGGCGGGTTCCTTCGTCGGTTCGGCGCCGACGGTCTCGACAGACGCTTCCTGCGTCGCGTCGCCGCTGAGCTCCGGAACGGTTTCCGGCTGCTTGTCGGAGCTGTCGGCGACTGTCGGCGCGTCTTCGGTATCCTGTGCGCTCACTGCCGCCGTCTGTGACACTTCGGCGGAGGAAACGGCGGCGGAAACAGAAACGCCGGGATCGTCCGGCTGTGCCTGCACGGTCGTCTTTGCGGGCGCGGTCGTCTTTGCCGATTCGGTCGTATTCGCGGACGCGGTCGTCTTCGCGGGTGCGGTCGTCTTCGCGGGCGCCGTCGTCTTCGCGGGCGCGGTCGTCTTCGCGGGCGCGGTCGTCTTCGCGGGTGCGGTCGTCTTTGCGGGCGCCGTCGTCTTTGCGGGCGCCGTCGTCTTCGCGGGCGCCGTCGTCTTCGCGGGCGCGGTCGTCTTCGCAGGCACCGTCGTCTTCGCGGACGCCGTCGTCTTCGCAGGCGCTGTTGTGGACGCGGCGGCGGTCGTCGCGACCTTCGGGACAGCGACGCTGACCGAGCAGTTGTCCACCTTGACTTCGTTCAGATCCACGTCGATGGTGGACCCCGGATCGGCGGCGATCTGTACGTTCGTTTCTCCGTTCGGCGTACCGGACAAAACGGTAAACTTCAGCGTGCAGAGCGTTCCGCTCTTGGTGATGTTGTCCGGACGGTTGCTGTCCGCCCAAAGCATGGTATAGGGCACCTTGGAGAGATCCTTGCCGAACGTCGCGGTCGGCTTTGAGAACACGTCGCCGTTTTCCGCGCTCTCGAGCTTGAGGACATTGGAATCGTAGCGGATGTAAATGATCGTGCCGACGATGCCGGGATTTTGCAGATGCACCGTTACGGTGGCCGTCTTATCGGCGACGTCGGCTTTTGCCGTCAGCTTTCCCGCGGCGGCCGAGACCGGTACGGTCAGAATAAACAGAAACGCTAGAAAAACGGGCAGGATCTTTTTCATAGTATAATCTCCTTTCTGTGATCGGAACGTGCGGCGATGCCTCAGGCAAACGGGTTTTCGGTGGGATAGGGAAGCGCCTTGGGCTGATTGTACGCAATATCTGCGACGCCGAGAAAGCGGAACGCGTCATACAGCGCCTTGCCGAAGTGGCCGAACGCGACGGCGCCGTGGTGCGGAAAGCGTTTTTCGATCAGCACATGGCGATAGAAGCGTCCCATTTCGGGGATGGCGAACACGCCGATGCCGCCGAATGAACCGGTCGCCACGGGCAGCACCTCGCCCTGGGCGATGTAGCTGCGCAGCACGCCCTCGCTGTCGCACTGCAGACGGAAGAACGTGACGTCGCCCGGCGCGATGTCGCCCTCCAGCGTGCCGCGCGTGAAGTCCGGTTCGCTGCCGGCAGGCTCCAGAAGGCGGTGCTGGATGAGCTGATACTTGACGGCGCGGTCTGCGCACATCTTGCACGCGGGCGTGTTGCCGCAGTGGAAGCCCATGAACGTATCGGTCAGCGCGTAGTCGTATCTGCCGGCGATCTCCTTTTCGTACAATGACGCAGGGACGGAATTGTTGATGTCCAGCAGCGTGACCGCATCCTGCGACACAC
Source organism: Clostridia bacterium (assembly GCA_017449935.1). Taxonomy (GTDB): domain Bacteria; phylum Bacillota; class Clostridia; order Oscillospirales; family Acutalibacteraceae; genus UBA1425. The sequence continues at coordinate 58,160 of JAFSYP010000074.1, read as the reverse complement.
ACGCGCCGATGTATTCCGACAGCGCGCCGTAGATATCCACCTCGCAGGACACGGGGATCCCGCGCGACGCGAGACGGGAGTTGACGTAACACGGTTCAAAGCCGAATTCCTTCGGAAACGCCGGCCAGCATTTGTCGGCAAATGCGACGTACTTGCGCGCGCCCTTATGCTCCGCCGCCCAGTCGAGCAGCGTCAGCTCAAACTGCGCCATACGCGGCAGCAGCGCGGGATAGTTGTTGCCTCCGCTGCCGAGCTCCGACGCCATGTCCGCGCAGACGTCGGCGATACGCGGATCGTTCTCGTGCGCCTTGTACGCGACCAGAAGATCCAGCTCGGAGTTTTCCTCGACCTCGACGCCCAGCTCGTACAGCCCTTTGATCGGCGCATTGCAGGCGAAGAAATCCTGCGGACGCGGCCCGAAGGTGATGATCTTGAGACTCTGCACGCCCAGAACGGCGCGCGCAACGGGGACAAAATCGCGGATCATCGCGGCGATCTCCTCCGCCGTACCGACTGGATAGGACGGGATATGCGCGCGGATGCGGCGCATACCGAGATTGTAGGAACAGTTGAGCATCCCACAGTACGCGTCGCCGCGGCCGTTGATCAGATCGCCGTCGCCCTCCGCGGCGGCCACGAACATGCAAGGGCCGTCAAACCGGTCGGCGATCAGCGTTTCCGGCGTTTCGGGACCGAAGTTGCCGAGAAAAACGGCCAGCGCATTGCAGCCGGCGTTCGTCACGTCCTGCACGGCGGACAGCATATCCGCTTCGTTCTCCACGGTGACGGGGCATTCGTACAGCCCGTCGCCATAAGCGCGCACAATGGCGGCGCGGCGGCTTTCGGACAGCGCGATCGGGAAACAGTCGCGCGAAACGGCGATCAGGCCGAGTTTAACGTCAGGTATATTGCACATGGAAAATTATCTCCTTTCCGGCATTTCCTCGCGGATTATTTTATTTCTTTATACAGCTCCCGCACGGCGGGATAAACGGAACGGAATTGACGGTACCGCGCGTCGTACAGCGCGCTCAGCGCCGCGTCCGGCTCGACGGTCTCCCGGACGCGCACGAGCGCGTCGGCGCAGGACGGCACGTCGGGATATAAGCCGCAGCCGACCATCGCGAGCATCGCGCCGCCGTAGCCCGGCCCCTCCTCGGTCTGCGGGACGTCCAGCGCGACGCCCAGCACGTTCGAGAGGATGCACCGCCAGAGCGGAGACTTCGCGCCGCCGCCGCAGAGCTTGCTGCGCCGGACCGACAGTCCCAGCGAACGCGCGACCTCTAAACTGTCGCGCAGCGCGAACGCCACGCCCTCCAGCACGCTCAGCACCACATCGGCGCGCGTCGTGTCCATCGACAGCCCGACGAATGTGCCGCGCGCGTCGGTGTCGTTGATCGGGCTGCGCTCACCCATGAGATACGGCAAAAAGAAAACGCGGTTCCGGCCGAGCGTGTCTTCGCGTATCGCGGCCTGCTCGGCGGCGTAATCGGTCGTTTGCAGAACGGTTTCGCACAACCACTTGTTGCACGAGGCGGCAGAGAGCATACAGCCCATCAGATGGTACCCGCCGCTCGCGTGCGCGAAGGCGTGCAGCGCGTTGTTCGGATCGACGGCAAAGCGGTCGCTCGCGATAAACAGCGTGCCGGAGGTGCCGATCGAAAGGTTGCAGTCGCCGTCATGCACCGTGCCGGTGCCGACCGCCGCCGCGGCATTGTCGCCCGCGCCGGCGACGACGCGCACCGAGGCCGGAAGTCCCAGCGCTTCGGCGGCTTCGGGCAGCAGCGTGCCCGTGACCTCCCGGCTTTCAAACAAGCGCGGCATCTGCCGCTCGCTGAGGCCGCACAGCGCCAGCATCTCCGAAGACCAGCGCCTATGCTGTACGTCCAGCAGCAGCATCCCCGACGCGTCGGAGTAATCGCACGCGTGCACGCCGGTGAGCTTGTACTGAATATAGTCCTTCGGCAGCATGATCTTGTCGATGCGCGCGAACAGCTCCGGCTCGTGCTGCCGCATCCACAGCAGCTTCGGCGCGGTGAACCCCGCGAAAGCAATATTCGCCGTGCGCGCGCTCAGGACGTCCTTGCCGACAACGCTGTTCAGGTAGTCCACCTGCTCGGCGGTGCGGCCGTCGTTCCAGAGGATGGCGGGGCGCAGCACGCGGTCCTGCGCGTCCAGCGCAACCAGACCGTGCATCTGTCCGCCGCAGCCGATCCCGGCGACGCGGGACGCGTCGAAGCCGTCAAGCAGACGGCGCACGCCGCGAACGACGGCTTCCCACCAATCGGCGGGGTCCTGCTCGCTCCAGAGCGGATGCGGGAAGTGCAGCGGATACTCTTCGGACACTGTGCGCAGGATCCTGCCGTCCTCATCCACCAGCAGGAGCTTGACGGCGGACGTGCCGAGATCGATCCCGATATAGGCCATGACAAACCTCCAAAGCGTTATGCATTATGTGTGTATTATACCAATCCCGATTTCTTTTGTCAATCGAATGAAATCGCGTAAAAAGCAAAGCCGGACGCAAAGAAAACGGCGCAAAACGCCGTGCCTGCGTGTCTTAATCATAGCGTATGAAAGTAAACCCGCGATCACGCCGTCGTGACAATCCTGTCAACTTCAAACAGATCCCACGGGAACGTGTCCGGCGGCGGACAGGAAAATCGGACGGTCTGCTCCGTTTGCGGGTGCGGGAAGGAGAGCGCATACGACCACAGCGCGATCTCGTTGTCACGGATCGGCTGTCCGCCGTATTTCCTGTCGCCCGCCAGCGGAAACCTGCGGGACGAAAACTGCGCGCGGATCTGGTGCGTGCGCCCGGTGTGCAGGCGGATGTGCACGAGCGAATACCCTTGCGCCGAGCCGAGCGTCCGATAGTCCAGCGCCGCTTCGCGCACGTCTTTCCCCGGCGTGTCGGTCACGAAGGTGCGGCGCGTCTGTCTGTCGCGCGCGAGCAGATCGCGCATCGTGCCGCGTTCGGGCGGCGTACCCTCGACGACGGCAAGATACTCTTTGCCGAACGCACGGTCCTGCACGCTGCCGCCCAGCCGCCGCGCCGCTTCGCGCGACCGGGCAAGGACCGTCACGCCGCCCGCTACCCGGTCGAGCCGATGCACCGTGCGCACCGAAGCGTCCGCTTCGGCAAGCAGGCCGCGAACTATTTCCGGCAGACCGCCCGGCTCATCCGTGGACAGCACGCCGAAGGGCTTTACGCACACAAGGATACGCCGGTCGGCATACAGGATCTTCACGCAGTCTTTTTCCATGATGCGCCCTACCCTTTTCTCGCCGCAGACGCTTTCCGTTTGCGGACGATCATCTCAATACAGAACGCGGCCGCGGCGCTCACGATCGAAGTCAGCAAAAACGCCTCGACGCCGAGCGTCTCTTCGCCGAAGACAAGATAGGACAGCGCCGTCCAGATATACATATGCAGAAAATAGATCCATTTGCTCATGCCGCGCAGCAGCGGATACAGATTGTCCTTTCTCAGGCGCATACCCTGTGCCGTACAGAACAGTCCCGCCGCGGCAAGCGCGAGCGCCGGCTCACGCAGAAAAGCCGGGGAAAGCAGACAGGCCGCCGCGAATCCCGCGGCAAACATCGCAAGAGAGAGCGCCCTGTTCGGTACTTTTCGCGAAAAGAGCATTCCCAGCGGAACGTACAGAAAGCCCGTGCATATTCTGCCGTCCTGGATCGTGTATCGGAACAGCGGAAGGATCGGCGCAAGGACCGGGGGCGTCTGCGGCAGTCTGCTCAGACTCATAGCGAACAGACCGACGGCCCATACGGCGAAGCAGATCCCGTAAACCGCCGACCGTTTCAGACGCAGGCGGCAGAGCACAAGCAGGGCGATCAGAACGAAGATCACGGAAAGTAGATACCACAGATGCCACGAATTGTAATGCTCGCCGCGCAGCAGCAGTCCGTGCAGATAAGACAGGATCTTGTATCCGGCCGACTTCCCGCGCCAGTCGGGATTCAGGAAAGCAAGCGGCAGATACACTGCGCTCCAGATCAAATACAGCTTGATATATTTCAGCAGCGCCGTTCGGATCACGCGAACATTCTCCGCCGCGGCAAACGGCTCCCGAAACTTGCGTCCCAGAAAAAAACCGCCGGCAAGAAAAAAGAAGGGTACGGCAAGACTGACCGCGACGGCATAGACCGGATACGCCGGCGAGTCGGCATATCCGAACATCGGCGACGTATGGATGGCGATCACGCCGAACGACAGGATCAGCTTCCAAAGGTCGACGCCGTTGAACCGTCCGCCGTCGGGAACCGTCGGCAAAGCGCTGGTTTTCAACTTGTTTCCCTCCCCTTTCATAGTTATCCAAAGACAGTATAACGGCATTTCGGATAATTTGCAAGTTTTTCATCACAAACGGGACCATGAAATCGCGTCGATCGCGCACGTGAAAAGAATTGACAGCGCCGGCCGGATGTGATAAGATTTACTGGGGGTGTGATTCCGTGAACGAAAACAGCAGGCAATCGCTTGAAAACCCGATCTGGGACGTCGCAAAACTGATCATGTCGTTTTTGGTCGTGTGCGTCCACACCGGCGCCGGTTTTCCCAATGAAAACGTCAATTTTTTCCTCGAACAATGGGCCGCAAGATTTGCGGTGCCGCTGTTTTTTTGTTTGGCCGGTTATTTTCTGTTTTCAAAAACCGAGCGCGGCGAAAGACTGACTCCCCCGGACGCCGACACGGTCAAAAAATACTGGCTTCGCATTTTACGCATGTATGTTTTGTGGACGTGCGTTACGATCGTTGTCAATGCGCTGAACTGGATCAGTTCCCGCGCTTGCGCACGGGATATCCTGTTGTTCTTCACAGACTCTGTTCTGCGCGGACACAGCATGTATCACTTCTGGTATCTGAGCTCCCTGATGGTCGCCGTTTTTCTGCTGTGGATCCTGCATCGATTCATGTCACTGCGAACCATCTGGGCCATCGCTCTTGTGTTCTTTTTGTTCGGATTGATCTGGCAGCCGCATTTTTATCTGGTGCGCGGCGCCGTCAACGCGGACCCGGTCTTGTCCGGTCTGTACGACTTTTTATGCCGCGTTTTTGAGTCGCCCCGCGACGGTCTTTGCTTTGCGCTCGTGTTTGTGACGCTTGGCGCAAGGCTCGGCACAGGGGAAATCCGTCCGTGCCTGTCTAAAAGCGTCTGGTTCTTTGCGGCTTTGTTTTGCGCGCTCTCCTTTGTCGAGATGTGGTGGCTGCGCCTGCAGAACAACGGAGATAACGCCACCTACGGCGCGCTGCAGTTTTCTCTTCTGCCGGCAGCGTACTTCATTTACAGCGCGCTCGTTCGGATCCGCATGGCGCCGCGTCCGGTTTACAGAACGCTTCGCAAGTGCAGCACGCTGATCTACTGCATCCATCCGTATATCCTCTCCGTTTTTGATCGGCTGCCGTTCGGTATGCTGAAACGCGGCGCGGCGTCTTACGGATTGTTGTGGGTCTGCGTTTTTGCCGTATCCTTTTTCGTTTCGCTCGTATGGATCCGATTGGAAAAGAATCCGAAGATGCGCTTTTTGAAGATGATGCACTGATTTGCGGACCGGTCCGCATTGACAAGCATCGGCAGATGTGGTAGTATTTTTTAAAACAAAGAGAGGCGGCGGTTTTATGAAAAAAACTCTGGGCAGAGCGCTGGCGGTTTTCCTGGCGCTGACCATGCTGACCGCGACGTGCGGCATGTGTTTTTCGGCGAGCGCGTCGGACGGCGTGCTGACCAAATGCGGCGGCGACTGCGCGTATTATCCGAGCGTCGTGATCCCCGGCGTGTTCCAGTCGCAGGTGCGCATGTATGACGACGACGGCAACGTCGTTCTGGACAAAAACGGAAAGCCGCTGACCGATCTTCTGATCGACGTGTCGACGAAGGACGTCGTGCGCTACGTGCTCAAGGCGCTTCCCACGCTGACGCTGTCTCTTGTTCTGCAAAAGGACGTGGGCCTGTCGAAAGCGGTGGCGGACATCGTGACCGACGTGATGAAAAACAACGCCAAGGACATCGAGGGCAATCACATTCAAAATATCGACGTGATCCGCTATCCCATGAGCGTCGCCCGCTGCACGCCGGAGGGCAAGGATTATATTTACAAAACCATCCCGCTGGAAAAATACTCCGAGATCGCAGGCGAGGACCATCTGTATTTCTTCACCTACGACTCCTTTGCTTCCGTTTCCGAGCTGGCGGACGAACTGTTCGCGTTCATCCAGCAGGTCAAGCGGGAAACCGGCCATGACAAGATCAATCTGGTCCCCATCAGCCAGGGCGGCAGCATCGCCAACGAGCTGCTCGCGCGCTACCGGGAGGAACTGGCGCGCGATCTGCACCGGCTGATCTACATCGTTCCCGCGCTGGACGGTTCGTACATCATCGGCAAGATCTTCAGCGAATCGGTGACCACGCAGGACGCCACGCTTTACCGCGATCTGTTCCCCGGCATTCTCAAGGATGAGGACGAAAAAGCGACGGCCTACGGGCTGAATCTGGCGATCCGCCTACTGTCGAGGGACACGGTGGACAACATCATCCACCGCACCGTCGAGGAGCTGCGCGACTGCATCCTGGCGAACTCCACCTGTATGTGGGCGCTCACACCCTCGTCCGAGTACGAAACGCTGTATCAGCGGTATCTCGCGGACGGCTCGCGCGAAAAGCTGCGCGCGGAGCTGGAATTCTTCCACGAGGCGCAGACGCATGCCAAGGACAACATCCTGTACCTGAAGGATCAGGGCGTGGAGGTGTTCGACCTGGTGAATTACGACCACTACTTCTATCCGCTGATCGACGACTGGCAGGAATACAACGCCGACGGCGTGATCCAGCTCGATTCGACCTCCGCCGGCGCGACGAGCTGCCCGATCTATACCACGCTGCCTGCGGACTACAAGCAGCAGAACACCTACTGCACCTGCGGCGGCAATCATATCTCACCCGACCGCAAGGTAGACGCCTCCACGGGCTATCTGTGCGAGACGACGTTCTATTTCGACGAGGGCGACCATGAGCGTACCGGAGGCAACGACGTCATCATCTCTCTGGCGGTCGAACTGCTGACGAACGACGACTTCAAGGACGTGCATACCTATCCCGAGATCTATCCGCAGTTCAATACGGCGCGTTTTACCAAATGGCTGCGCAGCGCGCTCGCATCGGCGAAGGAGATCGACACGACAGCGCTTTCGGCCGAGGACGCGGCGGAGCTGCGCGCGGCGATCGCGGAATGCGACGCGATGCTCGCGAACACGATCGTCGACCTCGATGAAACGAATCACGCCGAGCAAAGGCTCGACGACATTCTCGTCAAGATCGGCCGCAAGGATCCGCCGAAACAGATGTCGGCGTTCCAGGTGCGGTGGACGAACCTGATGCACAAGATCAGCGACTGGGCTTACGAAAAGCTGGGCGCACGCGGGTATTCCGACGTGCTGCTGCACCGCCGCGCGAAATAATAAATCCATACGCAAACCGCCCCTTCGCTCTCGGGCGAAGGGGCGGTTCAGCAATCGAGAGAATTAAGGAGGAAAACCATGCGTTCTGCATTCGCGGGGAGTCACCCGGCATTGAACTTTCTGTTCTTTGCCAGCGTCGTGGCGTTCGGCATGGTCTTTTTTCACCCGGTTTTTCTGGGGATCTCTTTCGCCGCCGCGTTCGCATACGGCGTCCGCCTGCGCGGGCGCAGGATGCTGAAAACGGTCTTCTGCCTGCTGCTGCCGACGCTGCTGTTCGTCGTACTGCTCGGCGCGGCGTTTAACCATTACGGCGTGACGACGCTGTTCGTGCTCCCGAACGGCAACCGCGTCACGCTGGAATCCATTGTGCACAGTCTGGTGACCGGCGGCATGGTGCTGACGGTTTTTCTCTGGTTCGTCTGCTACAACGCCGTGGTGACGACCGATAAATTTCTGCATGTGTTCGGCAGAGCGTTTCCGACCGGCGCGCTGCTCGTCTCGATGACGCTGCGTTTTCTCCCGATCATGCGCCGCCGGATGCAAAGGATCTTCGAGGCGCAGCGGGGGATCGGCCGCGGCGAAGGCGGCAGGCTGCGAAACGGTCTGCACGCGCTGTCCATTCTGGTCACATGGTCTTTGGAGGGCGCCGTGGACACGGCCGATTCGATGAAAAGCCGCGGCTACGGGATCCGCGGACGCACGAACTATACGCGTTTTTTCTGGACGCGGCGCGACGCGGCGCTTTCTGTTCTTGTGCTGCTGGGCGACGCGCTGGTGATCGCGGGGATCGTCTGCGGGCAGACGCGCGCGATCTATGATCCGTATATCTGTCTGCCCGCACGGACAGCGTTTTCCTATGCGCTGTATATCGGGTATGCGCTGCTGTGTTTCATGCCGCTGCTGCTCGATCTGACGGAGGATTATAAATGGAACAGATCCAGATAGAGCATCTGTCTTTTTCTTATCCGCTCGGAAGCGGGAACGCGCTCGAGGACGTCACGCTGTCCGTGCGCGCCGGCGAATACGTCGCGCTGTGCGGCGAAAGCGGCTGCGGCAAGACGACGCTGCTGCGGCATCTGAAGCCGGCGCTCGCGCCGAACGGCCAAACAAGCGGCGTCGTGCGCTTTTGCGGAACGCCGGTCCGGGAGTTGGACGCGCGCGAACAGGCGTCGCGCATCGGCTTTGTGCAGCAGGACCCGGAAAGCGCGGTCGTAACGGACAAGGTCTATCACGAGCTGGCGTTCGGCCTGGAAAGCGTCGGCGTGCCGCAGGCGCAGATGCGTCTGCGCGTGGCGGAAATGGCAAGCTATTTCGGGATCGGGCCGTGGTTCAACGCGCCGACGGATTCCCTTTCCGGCGGCCAGCTCCAACTGCTGAACCTTGCGTCCGTCATGGCGCTGCACCCGGACGTGCTGCTGCTGGACGAGCCGACCTCGCAGCTCGACCCCGTGTCGGCAGCGGATTTTCTGGCGACCGTCGACCGCATCCACCGCGAATTGGGGCTGACGATCATATTGACCGAACATCGGCTGGAGGACGTGTTGCCGTGCGCCGACCGCGTGATCGTGCTGCACCGCGGACGCGTCGCCGCCGACTGCGCGCCGCGCGACATCGGCAAAGCGCTGACGGGCGAGCTGGGTTTTCTGCGCGACAGCGTACCCTCCGCCATGCGCATCTGGGCGGGTACGGGCAGCGCTCTGCCCTGTCCGCTGACCGTCTGCGAGGGCAAGCAGTGGCTTTCCGACACGGTGCGTGTACAAAACGCCGTGCGGCGGGACGTACCGCCCCCGGAAACCGCCGAGTCTGCCGTGCGGATGCGGGAAGTATTTTTCACTTATGACAAACAGGCGCCCGACGTGCTGCGGGGATTGACGATGGACGTGCCGACGGGCGGCGTTTTCGCGCTGCTGGGCGGCAACGGCGCGGGCAAATCCACCGCGATGAAAGCGGCGGCAGGGCTGGTGCAGCCATACCGCGGCCGGATCGAACTGTTCGGGCGCGACGTGCGCAAGATCCCGCAAAAGGAACTGTACTGCCGTTTCGTCGGCGTACTGCCGCAGCAGGTGCGCACGCTCTTTACGGAAAAAACGGTGCGGCTGGAGCTGGAAGCGATCGACCGCGCGCACGCGGAAGATATGGCGCGGCGGCTGCGGCTGACGGCGTTCCTCGACCGCCATCCTTACGACCTGAGCGGCGGCGAGCAGCAGCGAACCGCATTGGCAAAGGTGCTGCTGACACAGCCGCAGCTGCTGTTTCTGGACGAACCGACAAAAGGCATGGACAGCGCGTTCAAGACGGATTTTGCCGCGCTGCTGCGCGAACTGTGCGAGCGGGGCGTGACGGTCTTCATGGTCTCGCACGACGTGGAATTCTGCGCCAAAACCGCTGACCGCTGCGCGATGCTCTTCGACGGCGTGCTGGCGGCGGACGCGCCGACCGTTTCGTTCTTTGCCGACAATACCTTCTACACGACCGCCGCGAACCGTATCGCGCGGCATGTGTTCCCCGACGCCGTTACCGATGAGGATGTGATCTGTCTGTGCAACGAAAACCGTATCTGACCGTCGTGTCGCTGACGCTGAGCCTTGCCGCGGTGCTGGTCGGCGCGTTTTTGCTGCGCGACAGGCAGTACTATCTCGTCAGCGGCGTGATCCTTCTGCTGGCATGTCTGCCGTTCGCGGCGCTGTTCCGCAAACGCCGCGGCAAGGTGCGCGAGCTGGTGATCGTTTCGGTCATGGCGGCGATCGCCGTCGCGTCGCGCGCGGCTTTTTATATGCTCCCGACCGTCAAGCCTCTGTGCGCCATTGCCATCATCACGGGACTGTATCTCGGCGAGGAGACCGGCTTCATGGTCGGCGTGCTGTCGATGTTTCTGTCCAACTTCCTGTTCGGGCAGGGTGCGTGGACGCCGTACCAGATCTTCGGCATGGGCTTCGCCGTGTTCGTCGCAGACGTGATCCTGCGCGCGGGGCGCTTTCAGAGCAGGCGGCTCGTCTGCGCCGTCGTCGGTGCGCTGTGCTGTTTTGCGATCTACGGTCTTTGCGCCGACAGCTGCGCCGTGTTCGCCATGGCGCCCGATCTCTCATGGAAGTCCGTGTCCGCCGTTCTGCTGACGGGGCTGCCGTTCAACGCCTCGCACGCGGCCGTGACGGGCGTCGTGCTTTTTCTTACGGAAAAACCGATCGGCGAGAAGCTGGAGCGTATGTGCGTAAAATATCAGTTGTTTCAAAAAGGAGAATCCGAATGAGTACCTTTCAGACGATCGAACAGGCGCGCGAATACTTCAAGGGCGACCGATTCGCCATGGAAAACGGGATCACGCTCGACGCGCTGGGCGCGGATGCGTGCGTGTGCAGCATGGAAATCGAGGACGGGCGGCACCGCAACGCGGCGGGCGGCGTGATGGGCGGCGTGATCTTCACACTGGCGGATTTCGCGTTCGCCGTCGCGTCCAACAATCTGCACCACGTCACGGTCGCGCTGCAGGTGAGCATCAACTATCTCGGCGCCGTGAAGGGCAGACGTCTGACCGCCCGCGCCAAATGCGTCAAGGACGGCCGCACGACGAGCGTATTCAACATCGACGTGACCGACGACACCGGACGTCTTATCGCGCAATTCGTCGGTACAGGCTATAAAATGTAAAGCGGCGCCGTACGATCGGCGCGATGCCGAAAAAAGCACTTGACTTTTCGGCCTGTCTGTGTCAATATTCTGTTTGATAATTATTTTGGAGGGATCGGCATGAAGCTCGGCAACGTAGACTTTGACACCTATTTCAACAACTACCCGGACGCGGACGGTTATTTCGGCAGATACGGCGGCGTGTTCGTCGATGAGAAGCTGAAAAAAGCCATGGCGGAGATCACGGACGCATACTATTCCATCTGCCAGTCCCGCAAGTTTATTGCGGAGCTGCGCCGCATCCGCAAGGAGTTTCAGGGCAGGCCGACGCCTATTTCGCATCTGGAACGCCTGTCCAACGCGCTCGGCGGACGCGTACAGCTGTACGCCAAGCGCGAGGACCTGAACCATTCCGGTGCGCACAAGCTGAACCACTGCATGGGCGAGGCGCTGCTTGCCAAGTACATGGGCAAGAAAAAAGTGATCGCCGAAACGGGTGCCGGTCAGCACGGCGTGGCGCTGGCAACGGCGGCGGCATACTTCGGCCTGGAGTGCGACATCTACATGGGCTCGGTGGACATCAAAAAGCAGGCGCCGAACGTCGCGCGAATGAAGATCCTCGGCGCGAACGTGGTCGAGGTCACACACGGCCTACAAACGCTCAAGGAAGCGGTGGACGCCGCTTTTGAGGCGTACAGCAAGGAATACAACGACGCGATCTACTGTATCGGTTCCGTACTCGGTCCACATCCGTTTCCGATGATGGTGCGCGATTTCCAGAGCGTCGTCGGCATCGAAGCGAGAGAACAGTTTCTCGACATGACCGGTCACCTGCCCAACGCCATCGTCGCCTGCGTCGGCGGCGGCAGTAACGCGGCCGGACTGTTCGCCGGTTTTCTGAACGATCCCGTGGAGATCTACGGCGTGGAACCGCTGGGCAGAGGTCCCGCGCTCGGCGACCATGCCGCAAGTCTGCGATACGGCACGGAGGGCGTGATGCACGGGTTCAACAGCATCATGCTCAAGGACGAAAACGGCGAGCCTGCGCCGGTGTATTCGATCGCCAGCGGGCTGGATTATCCGTCCTCCGGACCGGAGCACGCTTTTTTGCAGGAGCTCGGCCGCGTAAAGTACGACGTGATCGACGACGCCGAAACGATCGACGCGTTCTTCCGTCTGTCGCGTCTGGAAGGCATCATTCCCGCCATCGAAAGCGCGCACGCCGTGGCGTACGGCATGAAGCTCGCGCAGACGATGGGACACGGCTCGGTGCTCATCAATCTCTCCGGCAGAGGAGACAAGGACCTGGATTATGTGATCGAGCACTACGGGACTTCGACGGATTATAGCAGACATATGCCGCGAATAAAAAACGATGAAAGGAACAGGAAAATGAGCTGTGTTCTTTCGGAAGAACTGAAAAAAAGAAATCTGCCGCGTCTTCTGCCGCGGGAGGAAATGCTCGACGTATTGCAGCGGGAGGAATACGGCTTCCTGCCGCCGGCGCCGCAAGCGCTGCGCTTTTCCGTACAGGAGGACGTGCTGCGGAAGATCGCCGGCAAGGCGCGCTGTCACAGCGTCACGGCGGAATGCACGGTGCGCGGAGGAAAGACGTTTTCTTTTCCGTTTTCCGCCGTGCTGCCGACCGACGGCAAACAGCATCCGTTTTTTATCCACCTGAACTTCCGCGACTGCGTGCCCGACCGCTATATGCCGACCGAGGAACTGATCGACAACGGCTTTGCCGTGCTGTCGTTTTGCTATAAGGACGTCACGTCGGATGACGGCGACTTTACAAACGGTCTTGCCGGCGTGCTGTTCGAGGACGGACGGCGCGGGCCGACCGATCCCGGCAAGATCGCGCTTTGGGCATGGGCGGCGCAGCGTGTGATGGACTGGGCGCTGACGCAGACGGACGTACTCGATCCGTCGCGCGCCGTCGTGTGCGGCCATTCTCGTCTCGGAAAAACGGCGCTGTTTACCGCGGCGACCGATCCGCGTTTCGCGTTCGCTTATTCCAACGATTCCGGCTGCTCCGGCGCGGCGATCGCACGCGGGAAGACGGGCGAATCGGTCGCGGACATCTGCGAAAGGTTTCCGTTCTGGTTCTGCGAAAACTATCTGCAATATGCGGGCAGGGAAAGCGAAATGCCCTTTGACCAGCACTATCTGATCGCCTCGGTCGCGCCGCGGTTCTGCATGGTCGGCAGCGCGTCGGAGGACGCGTGGGCAAATCCGCTGTCGGAACAGCTTTGCTGTCTGGCCGCGTCGCCGGCCTTTAAAACAGGCCTGCGCTGTCCGGACAGACCGGCCGAGACCGGCGAGGCGTTCCCGGACGGCGATCTCGGCTACCACAAACGATGGGGCACACACTTCTTCAGCCGTACGGACTGGCTGCGGCTGATCGAGTTCGTGCGTCTGCACACAAAAGAAGAATCGTAAGAAAGCGAAAATGACCGTCGGTCGATCGGCTGCCGTTTTCCCGACGACGGCGCCGAAAGCCGGCGCGAGCCGGCCGCGACGGCCGCAGAGCTTTGCGGGTTTCAAGGCACACGATACGTATTATTCCTCCGGGCGTGCAAACGGATCGCACGTCCGGCTTTTTTATTCGTTTTTATTTTAAAAAACCGTTGATGTTTTCATAAAAAAGTAATATAATATAAGGGATAATGCGGAAAAATCTGCTTTTTGAAAAAACAGAGGGTGATACTATGGAAATCGACGCGCTGCTTCGGCAGATCAAACGCGTACATTTTATCGGCATCGGCGGCAGCGGGATGTGTCCGCTGGCCGAGATCCTGCATAAAGAGGGCTATGCGCTCTCCGGTTCGGACAACAACGAAAGCGATACGCTCGCGCGCATCCGTTCGCTCGGCATTCCGGTGTACATGGGCCAGCGCGCGGAGAACATCGAAGGCGCGGAAATGATCGTCTACACGGCGGCGCTGCTGCCGGACAATCCGGAGCTGGTCGCGGCGAAAGCGTCGGGCATTCCGACCTTCGAGCGCTCCAAGCTCTTCGGCGCGATCTCGCGGATGTACCCCAACTGCATCGCCGTCTGCGGCACGCACGGCAAGACGACGACGACCTCCATGCTCGCGCAGATCCTCATCGAGGCCGGCGCCGATCCCACCTGCGTGATCGGCGGCAAGCTCCCGCTCATGGGCAGCAACGGACGCGTCGGGCAGTCGGACACGATGGTGTGCGAGGCGTGTGAATTCGTGGACACATTCCTCGACCTGTCGCCCGACATGGCGGTGTTCCTCAACATCGACGAGGATCACCTCGACTATTTCAAAACGGTGGAAAACCTGAAAGCGTCCTTTACGAAATTCGCGGACCTGACGTCGCGCACGATCGTGTACAACGGCGACGACGCGCGCACGCTCGATGCGCTGTCGCGGGCGGCGGACGGCAAAACGCGCATCTCATTCGGCCGCGGCGAGGGCTGCGACTACCGCGCGGTGAACGTGCGGGTAAGCCACGCGTTCCCGACGTTCGACGTTCTGAAGCACGGAGAATTGCTCGGCACGGTGCAGCTCTCCGTACCGGGCGAGCACAACGTCTACAACGCGCTCGCGGCGACGGCGGCCGCGCTCGAAAACGGCGTGACGATGGCACAGTGTGTCGAAGCGCTGGCAAACTTCCGCGGCGCGGGACGACGCTTCGAGGTGTTCGGCAAATACCGCGGCGTCACGATCGCCGACGACTATGCCCACCATCCCAAGGAGATCGAAGTGACGCTGACCGCGGCCAAGGCGATGGATTTCAAACGCGTGATCGCGGTATTCCAGCCGTTCACCTATTCGCGCACGGCGATGCTGCTGAACGAATTCGCCGACGCGCTCTCGATCGCCGACGGCATCGTCATGACGCAGATCATGGGCTCGCGCGAGCGCAACACCTACGGCGTGCATACGGCGCAGCTGGCCGCGAAGATCCCCGGCAGCGTGTGGTTCGAGACGTTTGAAGAAGTGGCGGATTATGTGGTGCGCACGGCCGAGCCCGGCGATCTGGTGATCACGCTCGGCTGCGGCGACATCTACAAGGCCGCAAAGCTGATGATAAAAAAATACAACGCAACGGAGGACACGGTATGCGCTGCACCCTGAACAAAACCAATTACAAAGATTTCGACATTCTGGAAGTAAACCGTCTGCCCGGGAGAGCGTACGCGATCCCCTATTCCGATATGAAAACGCTGCGGAACACGCCGTTCGAGAAAGAACGCGCCGATTCCGATCAGGTGCGTGTGCTCAGCGGCGAATGGGATTTCAAATACTTCGCCGATATTGCCGAGCTTCCGGACGTGCTGGACACGGACGCGCTCGACTTCGACAAGGTGCGCGTGCCGTCCACATGGCAGCGCACGGGTTATGAGGCGCCCGCGTACATCAACTGTCCCTATCCCTTTGACAACGTGCCGCCGGAGCTGCCGGACAAAATGTCCTGCGGCGTGTACCGTCTGTTTTTCGACGTGACCGAAACGGACAAGGTGCATCTGCTGGACTTTCTCGGCGCCGTGTCGTGCATCGACGTGTATCTCAACGGCGCGTTCGTCGGCTACGGCGAGGGCGCGCACAACACGTCGGAATTTGCGATCGATCCCTATCTGAAGGCCGGCCGCAACGAGCTGGTCGTCGTGATACATAAATGGTCGACGGGCACGTTCCTGGAGTGCCAGGACATGTTCCGCGAAAACGGTATCTTCCGCGACGTGCTGCTGTACGAGCTGCCGCAGACCTACATCCGCGACTATGAGGTGCGCACGCGAAAGACGGCGAACGGCTACGATCTGTCCGTCCTGACGCTGGCAGACGCGGGCACGGCGGAGATCACGCTCATGAAAGACGGCGAAGCTGTCGCGCGGACAAGCGCGCCTGCCGGCGAAACGGCCGTGCTGCGCGATCTTGCGGTCGCGGAGTGGAACCCGGAGATCCCGACGGTATACGAGCTTTACATCACGCTCACTCAGGACGGAAAGCCCCTGCAGACGATCCGCAGCTTCACGGGCTTCCGCACGGTCGAGATCGTCGGCCATGTGTTTTATTACAACGGACAAAAGATCAAGTTCAAGGGCGTCAACCATCACGATACGCACGAAACGAAGGGCTATGCGCTCGACTTCGACGACCTGCTGCGCGACGTGCGGCTGATGAAGCAGTTCAACGTCAACGCCGTGCGCACGTCGCACTATCCGCCCGATCCGCAGTTTTTGACGCTGTGCGATCTGTACGGCCTGTATGTGGTGGACGAGGCGGATATCGAAACGCACGGCTGCGGCTGCGATCCGCACAACAACATTGATCTGATCAGCCACGATCCGAAGTGGGCGCCGCGCTACCTGGACCGCGTCAGGCGGATGTATCTGCGCGACCGCAACCATCCGTCGGTCACGATGTGGTCGCTGGGCAACGAGGCGGGCGGCTATGCCTGTCAGGACGTGTGTTACGCCTATCTGCACGAAGTGTGCCCGGAGATCCCGGTGCATTACGAGGGCGTGTGCCGCAACGACCGCGTGGCGTACGACGTCGTTTCGGAGATGTATACGCACGACGATCTGATGCGCGCCGTGCGCGAGAGAAAGCGCGGAGAGATTTATGCGAGCAAGCCCTTCTTCCTTTGCGAATACTGCCACGCGATGGGCGTCGGCCCCGGCGCGCTGGAAGAATACTGGGACATCATTTACAGCGACGACATCTTTATGGGCGGCTGTATCTGGGAATGGGCGGATCATTCCGTCAAGCACGCGGACGGGCGCTATACCTACGGCGGCGACCACGGCGAATGGCGGCACGACGGCAGCTTCTGCGTGGACGGTCTGTTCTATCCCGACCGCACGCCGCACACGGGCGCGCTGGAAATGCAGGTCGTTTACCGCCCCGTGCGCGCTTCGTACACGGGCGGCGGCAGGTTCCGGTTTGAAAACACCAACCGCTTCCGTGCAAGCGGCTATCTGAAAACTACGTATGAGATTTATGCGGACGGCGCGCTCTGCGCGAGCGGCACACTGCCGCTCGACATCGCTCCGCTCGCGGCGGCGGACGCGGTTTTGCCCCTGCCGCAGACTTCGGACGACTGTTTTGTCAATTTCATCTATACGGACGCAGACCGTACCGTCGCGACGGAACAGGTCGCGGTGCGCGAGGCGATCCCCGCGTTCGGCGGCGAGGACGGCGGCGTAACGGCGGAGGAGTCCGATAAATATGTGACGTTCCGCTTCGAGGGCGGCGAAGCGCAGTTCTGCAAGCAGTGCGGTGCGCTGCGTCAGTATACCGCCGGCGGCGTTTCGCTGTTTAATGAACAGCCGGTCGGCAAACGCGGATTCCGCCCGAATCTTTACCGCGCGCTGCTCGACAACGACTGCGCGGCAAGCTGGAAATGGCGTTCGGACGCGCGGCTGCATGATCTCGTGTATATCTGCAAGAGCTTTTCGCATACCGATACCGGCGCGGTCGCGATATACAGCGTCGAGGGCGGTTCAAGCAAGCTGTTTGAGCTGACGCTGCGCTATACCGTCTACGGCAAGGGCACGGTGGAGGTACGCGCCTCGCTGCTGCCGTGCTGCACGAAGGCGGCGGTGGAGGATCTGCCGCGCTTCGGACTGTCCCTGGAGCTGCCCGAGAAAATGCGCGCGGTGCGCTACTACGGCAGAGGCACGCAGGAGAGCATGCCCGACTGCAAGGCGCAGTCGCCCGTCGGCGTCTACGAGACCACGGTCGACGCGCTGCAGGAGAATTACATCAAACCCCAGGACAACGGCAACCACGGCGACACGCGCTACGTCGAGCTGACGGACGGGAGCGGACGCGGCCTGCGTTTCACGGCCGAGGACAAGGCGTTCAGCTTCAGCGCGCGTCCCTTTACCGATACGCTGCTCTCGAACGCCAAGCACCGCGAAGACCTGCACGACGAACATACGACCGTCCTGAACATCGACGGCTTTGTCCGCGGGACGGGGACCGCAAGCTGCGGCCAGGATACGCTGCCGCAGTACCGCATCAGTGCAAAGGAAGGGCTGTCGTTCCGCTTCCGCTTTGCGCCGATCATCTGAAGGAGGAAACAGTATGGAAGAAACAGCCAACACTTTTTTTGAAATGGAGCCGCAGGACACGATCCGTCTGCCGCGCGCGTCTTGTCCGGAGGATGTGGGCATCCCGGGCGACGCGGTGCGCGCATTCGTCGAGTCGCTGGAGGCAAACAACTTTCGCTATCATTCGCTGTATATCCTGCGCGGCGGCAAGGTCGCGGCGGAGTGCCACCGCTATCCGTTTTCTCCCGACATCCCGCATATCCTGTACTCCATCAGCAAAAGCGTGACGTCCTGCGCCGTGGGACTGGCGATCGAGGAAGGATATCTGACGCTGGACACGTCGATCGCGGAGGTGTTCCCGGAATATGTGCCGGAGAACGACGCCGAAGCGTTTTCCGAGATCAAGGTACGCCACCTGCTGAATATGACGAGCGGCAAATTTCCGAGCTATATCGCCAACAAGACAAAGGGCGAATGGATCCGCCAGTTTGCCGGGTCGAAATGGTACGCGAAGCCCGGCGAACAGTTCAAATACGTCAACGAAAACCCGTTCATGCTCTGCGCGATGCTGCGAAAGCTCACGGGCATGACCGTGACGGAATACCTCACGCCGCGTCTGTGGGAACCGCTGGGCGTGCGCACGCCCTATTGGGAAACGGACGAAACGGGCACGGAGTCCGGCGGCTGGGGACTGTTCCTGACGCCGGAGAGCTTTGCGAAATTCACGCTGATGATCCACCAGCGCGGCGTCTTTAACGGAAAGCAGATCGTGCCGCGCGCGTACATCGAGGAAGCCACGAGCTTCCAGACGCAGACGACGGACGTCGGTCCGTACGCGCGCCCCGGCTACGGTTACTGCTTCTGGGTCAAAAACGAAAACGAGTTTTTATCCTGCGGCGTGTTCGGCCAGATCGGATACAGCATCCTCGACAAGGATCTGTGCGTCGTGGTCACGTCCGGCGACGGCCATACGGAGCATGTCTATGCCGCCGTCGACGCGCTCAACGCCGCCGTGCAGACGCCGACGCTGCCCGCGGCGGA
This sequence comes from Clostridia bacterium, assembly GCA_017449935.1. GTDB lineage: Bacteria > Bacillota > Clostridia > Oscillospirales > Acutalibacteraceae > UBA1425. The sequence continues at coordinate 38,985 of JAFSYP010000074.1, read as the reverse complement.
CAATACGGCGCTTCAGGCGTTCCTGTCTTCGCGTGCCATCGACGAGCTGCCGGAAGTCACGCTGCGCAGCCCGCTGGAGGAAACGATCCAGGACAAGATCCTCTGGTTCTCCAAGGCCATGTCCGCAAATCTGATCGGATTCCCGCCTTCGGTGCTGCCGATCGTGGCGATCTATATGACGAAGGACCGCGCGGGCAATATGGACCGCTTCCAGTTCCGCTTCTGCGGCAGTTACGCGTTCTTCCAGTGGCGCGAAGGCGACGAAACGTGCTGCGTACGGCTGGGCATGGACGGTCGGTACCGCATCTCGCGCATCACGCTGGCCGGCACGCGGTATACGATCTTCGCCGCGGGCTTCTGGACGGATGAAAACACGCTGGAGGTGCGTATCCGCCCGATCGAATCCATCGGAATCCGCTATTTGACCTTTACGTTCCGCGGCAAAAAGGTGGAGATGTCCACCCGCTCGGAGCCGTCGCTCGACGAAATTTTAGAGGACGTGCGCTTCACGGTGGACGAGATGTTCCACACGCGCGCGGGCAAGAACATCGGCGGCAGGCTGTTCGATTCGCTCTCGCGGATCGCGGAGCCGACGATGCGCGGCGAGGTTTTGGAAAAGGGCGCGTATAAGAAGAAGAAAAAAGAACAGGAACCGGAGACGGACGAAGCGGAGCTTGAAAAAGAAATGGAAGAGATCGAGGAGATCGAGCTGCCCGCGGACGCGACGCCGGAAGACGCAGAGAGTGAATAAATCATGAAAACAGACGTTGTGATCGTCGGCGCAGGTCCGTCCGGTATTTTTACCGCGCTGGAAATGCTGCGCCGCGGCAGTCAAAAAAAGATCGTGATCGTCGAGAAGGGCCGTGCGGTGGAGCAGCGCCGCTGCCCGAAGGCGCAAACCGGGCGGTGCATGAACTGCAAGCCGTATTGCCACATCACGACCGGTTTTTCCGGCGCGGGCGCGTTTTCGGACGGCAAGCTCTCGCTGTCGTACGAGGTCGGCGGCGATCTGCCGACGCTGGTCGGAGAAACGCTCGTGCAGGAAACGATCGACTACACGGACAGGATCTATCTGGAATTCGGCGCCGATACGCGCGTGGAGGGTGTCGGCAATACCGAACAGGTCAAGGAGATCCGCAAACGCGCCATTCAGGCGGGGCTGAAGCTCGTGGACTGTCCCATCCGGCACCTCGGCACGGAAAAGGCGCAGGACATTTACTTCGCCATCGAGCAGGAGCTGCTGCGCCGCGGCGTGGAGCTGCTGTTCGGATATGAATGCACGAATCTGCTGCTCCGGGACGGCGTGTGCCGCGGTGTGCATATCTCCGACGGGCGGACGGATCTCGACGTCGAGGCCGAAACGACCATCGTGGCGACAGGTCGGCGCGGCGCGGACTGGCTCGAGCGCATCTGCCAGGAAAACGGCATCGCGCACCAGCCCGGCACGGTGGACATCGGCGTGCGTGTGGAAGTGCGCAACGAGGTGATGGAAACGGTCAATCAGGTGCTGTACGAGTCCAAGCTCGTCGGGTATCCGAAGCCGTTCAAAAACAAGGTGCGCACCTTCTGCCAGAATCCCGGCGGTTTCGTCAGCCAGGAGAATTACGACGACGATCTGGCCGTGGTCAACGGCCATTCCTATAAGGAGCGAAAGAGCGACAACACGAATCTTTCCATCCTCTGCTCGCACAATTTCAACCAGCCCTTCAACCAGCCGATCGCGTACGCGCAGAAGGTCGGCGAACTGACGAATATGCTCGGCGCAGGGCATATCCTGGTGCAGCGGTACGGCGATATTCTGGACGGCAAGCGCACCTGGCAGAAGGAGCTTTCGCAGTCGAACCTGCGCCCCACGCTGCCGGACGCCGTGGCGGGCGACATCACCGCCGCCATGCCGTACCGCGCGATGGTAAACATTCTCGGGTTTATCCAGGCGGTCGACCATGTGGTGCCGGGCTTCGCGTCCACGGAAACGCTGCTGTATTCGCCGGAGCTGAAATTTTACAGCAACCGTGTCCGCATGGACGCGGATCTGACAACAAGCATCGCGGGACTGCACTGCCTGGGCGATTCGAGCGGATGGACACGGGGACTGATGATGGCGTCCGTGATGGGTGTTCTGATGGGCAGACGCCTCACAAACAACTGAGAGAGGGGTATTCAGAAATGGAAAAAACGAAGGTAAGACTGCATATCTGCGGTACGGAATATACGATCTCTTCCGCTGAGGACGACGCGGAGTATATGCGTTCGCTCGGCACGGAGCTTGACGAAAAGATGCACGAGCTTCTGGCCGACAATCCGCGCCTGTCCATCACGCAGTGCGCGGTGCTCAGCGCGCTCGATTATCTCGACGCCTTCAAGAAAGCCGAGGGCAGCTCGGAGAATCTGCGCTCGCAGATCCAGGATTATCTCGAGGACGCCGCCAGAGCGCGTACCGATTCCGAGATCACGCGGCGCGAGCTGGATCGCGTGGCGAAGGAGCTCGCCGCGCTGCGCGCCAAGCGGCCGCAGGCATGAGCCGACCGGAAATTCTGGCGCCTGCCGGCTCCGCGGATGCGTTGACGGCTGCGCTGCGCTGCGGCGCGGACGCGGTCTATCTCGGCGGACAGACGCTGAACGCACGCCGCGGCGCGGACAACTTTGACGACGACGCGCTGGAAAGAGCGGCGTATCTTTGCCATTCCTACGGCGCGAAGCTGTATCTGACGCTCAACACGCTGACGACCGACGCCGAAACGGACGCGGTCTGCCGTGCGCTGCGCACGGCGGTACGCGCGGGCGCGGACGCCCTGATCGTACAGGATATCGGCGTCGCGCGGCTCGCGCGCGAATGCTGCGACATCCCGCTGCACGCCTCTACCCAGACCTCCGTGCAGACGGCCGCGGGCGTGCGGATGCTGAAAGAAGCGGGATTCTCCCGCGTGGTCGTGCCGCGCGAGCTGCGGCGCGGGGAACTGCGGGAGATCCGGGAAAACACCGACCTCGAAATCGAAATGTTTGTGCACGGCGCGCTGTGCATGTGCGTGTCCGGCCAGTGCCTGATGAGCGCCGTATTCGGCGGCAGAAGCGGCAACCGCGGCCTGTGCGCCCAGCCGTGCCGTCTGCCGTTTTCCGTCCCCGGCGGTACGGGACACGATCTGAGTCTCAAGGACCTGTCCTTGCTGCCGCATCTTTGCGAACTGCGGGAGATGGGGATCGATTCTTTTAAAATCGAAGGGCGCATGAAGCGGCCGGAATATGTTGCGGCCGCGGTGACCGCATGCAGAAAAACGCTGGACGGCGCCGAAGACAACGAGATTCTCGACGCGCTGCGCCGCGTTTTTTCCCGTTCCGGCTTTACGGACGGCTATTACACAAATAAAATGGGCGTGTCGATGTTCGGCACGCGGCAAAAGGAGGACGTCACGGCGGCGGCCGGCGTCCTGCAGCGGCTGCAAACGCTCTATGCCGACGTCCCGGCGCGCTTCCCGGTGCGGTTCTCCTTTGTGTGCCGCGCGGGAAAACCGGCGGAGCTGACGGCGGCAGCCGGCGCGCACCGCGTCTGCGTGCGCGGACCGATCCCCGAAGCAGCGCAGAACCGCGCGCTCGACCGGGCGGCGGTCGAAAAGCAGCTGCAAAAATGCGGCGGCACGCTGTTTTATCCCGAAACGGTCGAAACGCAGATCGACGGCGGTCTGTTCCTCGGCGCGTCGGCGCTCAACGCGCTGCGCCGCGACGCGCTGGACGAGCTGCGCGACCGGATCGCCAAGCGCCCCGCGCACACCTTTACAGACGTCCCGACGGCATATTCCGCGCATACGGCTGGCAGACCGCGCCTGTACGCGCGCTTTGCGGATATATCGCAGATCCCGCCGGATCTTTCGACGGACAAAATCATTCTGCCGCTGTACCTCGGTGCGCAAACGATCGCGGATCACGCGGCGGCCGTCGAGGTCCCCACAGGCTTGTTCGGCAGGGAAAAAGAAGTGCGCGACGTGCTCGCGGAATGCCGTGCGCGCGGCGTACGCGAAGCGGTCTGCAGCACGCTCGACGCGCTCGCGGCGGCAAAGGCGTGCGGTCTTTCGCCGATCCTCGGCCTCGGCAGCAATCTGTGCAATACGAACGCGCTGCACGAGGCGCGCGCGCTCGGCGCAGTCGAAGCGCTGCTGTCGCCCGAACTGCCGCTCGCTGCGGCACGGGCGCTGGGCGCGCAGATCCCGCGCGGCGTGTTCGCCTACGGACGACTACCGCTGATGCTCACGCGTAACTGTCCGCAGCGCAACGGAAAGACCTGCGCAGAGTGCGGCAGGACGGGCGCGCTCACCGACCGGATGGGCGTGACGTTTCCGATCGAATGCCGCAGCGGCTGTGCCCAGATCCTCAATTCCCGTCCGGTCTACCTCGCGGACAAGCAGCGGGAGATCGCCGGCGTTGATTTTCTGCTTCTGTATTTTACCGTGGAGGACGCCCGGCAGTGCGCCGACGTGCTGCGAGCGTTTGCGGACGAAGCGCCGCCCGCGGACGCTTTTACGCGCGGCATGGCGTTCCGCGGCGTGGAATGACAGCGAAATAATAATATAAAGGAACACAAAGCATGAACGAGCTGCGCTTTTTTGTGATCACCGATACGCATTATTTCCGAAACGCACTCGGCGCATCCGGCAAAGAATACGACGACTTCATGTCGTTTGAGCAGAAATGCTTTGCGGAAACCGAGGCGATCAATAAAGCGGTGCTGCGCTATCTTGCCGAAAGCGGGGAAGCGGACATCGTTCTGATCGCCGGCGATCTGTCGTTCGACGGCGAACGGGAAAGCCACCGGGACTTCTCCCGTCTGCTGCACGAGCTTCAGGAGAAAAGCGGCAAAAAGGTTTTCGTCGTCACGGCGGGACACGACTGCAACGAGACGCCGCGTGCGTTCAACGACGCGGGACGTTATATACCGCAGGGAACGGCGTTCGGCGAGCTGTACGATTTTTACCAAGACTTCGGCTATGACCGCGCCGTCGCGTTCGACCGCACGCATATGTCTTACGTCGCCGATCTGTCCGAGGACGTGCGTCTGCTGGCGATCTGCAACGATACGGCCGAGGCGCGGCATGTGACCTATTCGGACGAATTCCTGCGCTGGATCGAAGCGCAGGCGCAAAAGGCGCAGGCGGACGGCAAAATGATGATCGCCATGGAGCACTATCCCGTCCTGCCGGGCCAGCCGGTATTCGCGCTGATCGACGACGCGCGGCAGAAGGACAGCCGCAGACTGATCGAAACGCTCGCCGACAACGGCGTGCATCTCATTTTCACCGGACATATGCACAATCAGAGCGTCAACGTCACGCATACGGCGAAAGGAAACGTCTTTTACGACGTCTGCACCGGCAGCACGATCGGGCATCCCGCATATATCCGGCTCGTCACGATCCGCGACGCCGCGACCGTTTCGGTGCGGAGCATCCCCGTACCGGATTTCGACTGGGATAAAAACGGTCTGACGGGCGAAGCGTACCTCAAAAGACAGTTCGAGAGGATGATCCGTTCTATCCTCGACAGCATAGAGCACGACCCTCCGCGTTTTCTCGGCAAGCTGCACATCAAAAGCACACCGGCGATCCAGCGGCTCGTCCGGTTTCTCGGCAAGAAGCTCAACGCGGCGACCGTCGGACAGATCGCGCGTCTTCTGTGCCTGCGCTGCGATCCGTCGATCCGGGACGACGCGTTCACCGAATTCATGATCGACGTCGTGCGCAGCGTGTTCGAGGGCAACCAGCCCTATGTGGAGGGCACGCCGAAGGGCGATCTGCTGCTGCGCGTGTTCAAACGGCTGCGGCCATTTCTACGGAATCTCAAAGACACCGAAGGCGAACCGCTTGATTTTTACGAGACTATAAAACACACGATCGGTAATTACGGGTTGGACGACTGCAACACCGTTTTGGTAACCGCTGATTAAATCGGGGTGTGCGAAGGAGCGAGAGATTTTTTCGGCAGATTGTGCAAAAAATCTGCCAGCTTGCTGACGCAAGGCAAAGATTTTTGGCGCAATATGACGGAAAAAGATCCGCTCTGTCGTGCGCATCGGGGTTAATCAGCGGTTACGTTACATTTCTGAAAGGGGAGCAACTATGAAAAAGAAAGACACAGTGAATCCCGCGCTGCAGGCGCCCGCCAACGCGCTGCCGCCCGAACAGGCCAAGAACGTCACGACGTTCGAGTACGTCTGTCTGGGACTTGCGCGCGTCGGCGGAATGTTCGGCACGACGCTCACCGGCACGCTGGCGGCAGCCTTCCTGCACGAGCTGTATTTCGGCCCGGCAGGCGTCGGCTCCGACGAGATCGCCAAGATCCTCGGCGTGCAGACGACGCTCACCACGGTCCTGGGGATCGTGATCGGTCTGATCTCCGGCATCATCGTGCAGAAATGGAAGAGCCGCTGGGGACGTTACCGCCAGTGGTACATCATCTGCCTTGTGCCGATCTTTCTGCTGACGGTTCTGTATTTCTATGTGCCGCAGGGCTGGACGATCCGGCAGATGACGCTGTTCCGCTACGGTGTGGCGTGCTGTCAAACGATCTTCAACACGTTCAACAACTTCGGCCAAAACGTCGCGCAGGTCATTTCGCCCAACCCGAAGGAGAAAAAGACGGTCGCCACCGTCTGGCAGTTGTCCTACTATCTCGGCTACGGCGGCGCGTATCTCGGCACGTTCGTCTACGGTCTGTTCAGCGACGACAAGAACGCGATGTACATGACGCTCGCATTCGTCGCGGCGGTCGTCACCGCGTTCGGCAATCTGATGTGCGGCTTGTTCTGCAAAGAGCGCATCGAGCTGCCGAAGCAGGAAAAAGTCAAGGTTTCCAAGGCGCTGTTCACGCTGTTCAAATACAGGAATTACCGCGCGTATCAGTATATCACGTGGGCCAGCACGCTGGCCGCGATCGGCAAATTCACGACCTTCCTCGTGGCGATCACGGTCGGTTCGTCCAAGAACCTGCTTCTGACGATCCCGACGGCGGCAGGCACGGTGGTCGGCAACGTGATCACGGCGAAGCTCTCCAAGAAGCATGAGCCGACGAAGCTGCTCAAATTCTGCGGTCCGTACTCTATGGCGGCCGCCGCGGCCGTGTTCCTGGTCTGCTTCGCCGAGGCGAAGATGGGCCTGATGTTCTTCACCGGCTGGAACAGCATTTTCTTCTATGCGTTCTATTTCCTGTTCGGCGTGGGTATCGGCGTGCAGGAGCTTTCGACGTCGCACTTCAACGTGGAATACTTCGACTATCTGGAATGGCAGACCGGCGAACGTATGGAAGCGATCCAGGGCATCGTGCCCGGTTGGATCGGCACCGGACTCAATTACCTCAAGGAACTGGCGATCCCCTTTATGATCGCGTGGATCGGCTATCAGTCCTCGTCGGAGGGAGACCTGGTCAAAACGATGCAGGCGCAGCCGACGTATATGCGCACCTGTCTGTGGCTTCTGGCGTTCCTGCTGTTCGGCTACGCGATCAGCATGATGATCAAGTCGATCATCCTCAAGACGCTCTACGACGTGGAGGGCGAGAAGAAAGCGCAGATGTACGTCGAGCTGGAGCAAATGCGCGCGGCGCGTCATGCCGAGAACGCGGAGATCGCCAAAAAAGAGGCGGCCGAGAGTGCGGGATGATCCCCCGCATCGGAAATAATTTCGGAGGGAACGATCCATGCTCAAGTATTTTAAGTACGGCTTTTTGCGCGTGATCTCCGCGATCGTCGCGGCCGTGATGCTGCTTGCGGCCGGCGCTGCCGCAGGCGAAGCGTACGACGTGAAGGAACCCGACAAGTGTCTGCTGAATTTTTCCATCCTGTCGGATGTGCACATCGAGGGCAACAATTTCGCACGCTATCAGGTGTTTTCCCATGCACTGCAGGACGTGCGCAGGAACAAGAGCGGCAACGACGCGGTCGTCTTCCTCGGCGACAATACGATGAACGGGCAGTTCGTCGAGAACATGCTCTTCCACGGCGCCGTCAGCGAGCTGCTGCCGGATGAAACGGTCCTGCCCGCGCTCGGCAATCACGACGTCGGCAACGGCGAGGGCGATTATATGAAGCTGCAGAACCGCTGGTACGACTTTACCGCGGCGTTCTTCGGCAGAAAGCTGGACTGCCCGTATTATTACGAGGTGATCGACGGATATTACTTCATCGTTCTGGGGATGCAGGCGCAGAAGGTGCATGAGATGTACATTTCCGGTACGCAGTATGAATGGCTTGAAGATGTGCTCGAAAAAGCCGCCGAAAGCGGAAAGCCGGCGTTCGTGTTCAAGCACTTTCCGTCCGACGACGTGACGGACGCAGACGGAAAATATACCGACAGACTGATCGATATGCTCGCGGCGTACAACCGTGAACATGACCTGTTTTCCTTTGTCGGCCACACACATATGCCGCTGCACCTGTCCTGGTCGTTCCATACGGACGACGGCTTTCCGGAAACGTATCTGCCGCGTCTGACAGAGCTGGGCGGAGAAAATGACAATGAGCCGATCGACCGCACCGGCGTCGGTCTGGAGGTCGAGGTTTACGAAAACGAAGTCGTTCTGCGCGGCAGGGATTTTTACCGCGGCGCGTGGGAGATCGACGACTGGGAAGACGAAGAGAACGTGCTGTGCGAAAGAACGTACACGCTTAAAAGCCGCTGATTAAATCCGATTTGCATGAGGAGACGACAATGAAACTCATTCAATCATCGATCCGTGTCGGGCTGGATAAGCCCGTAAAGCTGCTGCATGTCACGGACACGCACCTCGGTCTCGTGGACGCACGGGACGACGAGCGCAAACATGAACTGGCCAAGAGACTGTCCGCACCGGAAAAAGAACGGTATCTGTATGAGCATATCGCGTATGCCAAGGAAAACTGCGATCTTTTGGTACACACGGGCGATCTCATGGACTTTGTGTCCCATGCAAATGTGGACAAGGCGCGCGAGATCCTTGCGGACGACCATATCTTCTTCATCGCCGGCAACCACGACTATTCGCAGTATGTCGGCGAAGCGTGGGAGGACAATGCGTACCGCATGAACAGTTACATGCAGATGGGGTACGGACTGGGCGTGCCGATGTTTTTTAACGCCCGCGTCGCGGGCGGCGTCAACATCGTCGGGATCGACAACAGCTACTATCTGTTTGAGGACTGGCATCTGTGGCGGCTCAAACGCGAGGCCGAGAAAGGCTTGCCGATCATCCTCGCATTTCACGATCCGCTGTTCGAGCCGTCGCTCTTTGACTATCACATGGAGAACATGTCCGAAAGATGCACATATCTCGTCGGCTGCGACGAGGAACATCTGCTGCAATACGATGAGTTCCGCGCCGTACAGCAGCGCCCGAACGAAGCGACGCTGCGCATGATCGACTATATCAAACGGGAACCGCTGATCAAGGCGATTCTGACCGGGCATCTGCACTTCAGTTTTGAAAGCCGCCTTACCGAAACGCTGCCGCAGTTTGTTACGGGCGGCGCATACGAAGGCATCGCACGGGAGCTTACAATCCTGTGAACCTTTGTATTGATTAAAACCGGATCGTCGTAAGAAGGCAGATCCGATCAAGGAGGATACATATGAAAATCATGAGTTTCAATCTGCTTTGCGGCGGCCCCGGCCCGCGCGACTGGCCGGGACGTGCGGAGATGGCGCTCGACACGATCCGCAAAGCCGATCCCGATACGCTCGGCGTGCAGGAAGCGCACCACGACTGGATCGAAACGCTCTGCGCCGGTCTGCCGGAGTACGATTATATCGGCGTGGGACGCGACGACGGCAAGACCGAAGGAGAGTATTCCGCCGTCTTCTACAAAAAGGACAAGTTTACGCTGCTCGATTCCGGCTCGTTCTGGCTCAGTGAAACGCCGGACGTGCCGGGCGTCAAGGGCTGGGACGCCGCCTGCGTGCGCATCTGCTCGTATGCAAAGCTGCGGGAAAACGCGACCGGCAAATGCTTTGCGCATTTCAATACGCATCTCGATCATCGCGGACTGACCGCGATGCAGAAGGGCGCGGAGCTCGTCGTGGCCAAAGCGGCGGAGATCTGTCCGGATCTGCCGGCGTTCTTTACCGGCGACTTCAACGTCACGCCCGATTCCGCGCCGTACCGCACCGTGATCGAGGGCGGCTTTGCGGACGCACGCGACGTCGCGCAGGACAGCGACGACAGCGAGACGTTCCACGTGAACGTATTCGTGCCGGACGAACCGGAGGCCGAACGCGCGATCATCGACTACTGCTTTGTCAAGGGCGACGTGCGCGTGCGCACCTTCCGCGTGATCCGCGACGCCTATCCGGGCGGCCTGTATCCGTCCGACCACTTCCCGGTGATCGCGCAGATCGACTGGTAACGCGGTTTTTGCAAACAGGCTCTTGACACTTGACAGCTTTTGTCTTACTATTATCCATTGGAAATCAGAGTGAAAGGTGAGACCTTTTTTGACCAAACGAGAAGACGTTCGAAACATCGCCATCATCGCGCACGTCGACCACGGCAAGACCTCGCTGGTCGACGAGATGCTCAAGCAGAGCGGTATCTTCCGCCAGAACGAGCAGGTGCAGGAGCGCGTGATGGACTCCAACGATCTGGAGCGCGAGCGCGGCATCACGATCCTGTCCAAGAATACCGCCGTACACTATAAGGGCACCAAGATCAACATCGTCGACACGCCCGGCCACGCCGATTTCGGCGGCGAGGTGGAGCGTATCCTGATGATGGTGGACGGCGTGCTGCTGCTGGTGGATGCGTTCGAGGGATGTATGCCGCAGACACGGTTCGTGCTGCAAAAGGCGCTGAATCTGAAAAAGACCGTACTGGTCGTCATCAACAAGATCGACCGCCCCGGCGCAAGACCGGCGCAGGTCGTGGACGAAACGCTGGACCTGTTCATCGAGCTGGGCGCCGACGAGGATCAGCTGGAATTCCCGGTGATCTACGCCTCCGCCAAGGAGGGCTACGCGTCCGAGGACGAGAACGTGCGGTCGGGCGACATGCGGCCGCTGCTGGACGCGATCCTGCGCGAGATCGAGCCGCCGCAGGGCAATCCGGACGGACCGTTGCAGATCCGTTTTTCGAGCCTGGAGTACGACGATTATATCGGCCGCATCGGGATCGGCCGCGTCGAACGCGGACAAGTTCACCGCGGCGAGGCGGTCGTACTGTGCCGCACGGACGGCACGACGGAGAACGTGAAGATCTCCCGCCTGTATCAGTTCGAGGGACTGCGGCGCGTCGAAGTGGAGAGCGCGTCGCTGGGCGACATCCTCTGCGTGTCCGGTATCGAGGACATCAACATCGGCGAAACGGCGTGCAGCCCCGAAAAGATCGAGCCGCTGCCGTTCATCAAGATCGACGAGCCGACGATCTCCATGAATTTTATCGTCAACGACAGCCCGTTCGCCGGACGCGAGGGCAAGTTCGTCACCAGCCGCAACATCCGCGACCGCCTGTTCAAAGAGGTGGAGACCAATGTGAGTATGCGCGTGGAGGAAACGGATACGACCGACACGTTCAAGGTATCCGGCAGAGGCGAGCTGCATCTGTCGATCCTGATCGAGACTATGCGCCGGCAGGGCTTCGAGTTCCAGGTCTCCCGCCCGAAGGTCATCTTCAAGGAGATCGGCGGCGAGCTGCATGAGCCGATGGAGCTGCTAATCGTCGAGGTGCCGGAGGCGTACGTCGGCGCGGTGATCGAAAAGCTCGGCGCGCGCAAGGGCGAGCTGGAGAACATGGGCGCGCGCGACGGCGGCGCGACGCATCTGGAATTCAAGATCCCGTCGCGGGGTCTGATCGGCTACCGTTCGGAGTTCATGACCGACACCAACGGCAACGGCATCATGAACCAGCTCTTTGCGGGGTACGAGCCGTACAAGGGCGACATCGTCACGCGCGAGCGCGGCTCCATCGTCGTGCATGAAACGGGCGTGAGCACGGGCTACGGCCTGTTCAATTCGCAGGATCGCGGGCGGCTGTTCATCGGCCCCGGCGTGGAGGTCTATGAGGGCATGATCGTCGGCGAGTGCGCCAAGAACGAGGACGTGGTCTGCAACGTCTGCCGCAAAAAGCAGCTGACGAACACCCGCGCCGCCGGCAGCGACGACGCGCTGCGGCTGGTGCCGCCGACGGTGCTCAGCCTCGAACAGTGCATGGAATTCATCAAGGACGACGAACTGCTGGAGATCACGCCGAAGTCGCTGCGGCTGCGCAAGCGCATCCTCTCCAAGGAGCAGAGACTCAAGCAGGAGCATCGTAAAAAGACGTGAGTATGGAACGAACATCCGTCGCGCTCGGCAGCTTTGACGGGCTGCACGCGGGACATCAAAGCGTTTTGCAAAGCGCCCTGTCCGACATGTCGGACGGGCTTTTGCCTGTTGTGCTGCTGTTTGACGCGCACCCGCAGAAGGTGCTGCGCGGCTCCGCGCCGCCGCTGCTGATGGCCGAATCGCAGCGGGACGCGCTGCTGCGGCAGATGGGGTTTTCCCTGCGGACGGTCGTTTTCTCCGAGGTCTGCGCCATGGAGCCGGCACAGTTCGTGCGGGAGATCCTGCGCGAGACGCTGCACGCCGCGACGGTATCGTGCGGATATAACTACCGGTTCGGAAAGGGCGGACAGGCGAATGCGAACGAGCTGCGGCGCCTTTGCGCGCGCGAGGGGATCACGACGCACATCTGCGCGCCGGTCGAATACGGCGGCGTGACCGTCAGCTCCACGCGCATCCGTACGCTCCTGGAGAACGGCGAGGCGGACAAAGCGGCCGAGCTGCTGACGCGTCCGTTCACGTTCACCGAAACGGTGCGGCACGGCGACGAAAACGGCCGCAGACTGGGATTCCCGACGATCAATCAGCCGCTTCCGCCGCAGCTCGTGACGCCGAAATTCGGCGTGTACGCGTCGAGAACAATGATCGACGGCGTCTGGCGCGACAGCATCACCAATATCGGCGTGCGGCCTACCCTGCCGGACGATACGCCCGGCTGCGAAACGCATATCCTCGGCTTTGACGGCGTTCTGTACGGACAGCAGATCCCGGTCGGACTGCTTCGTTACGTGCGTCCGGAGCGCAGATTCCGCGATTTAGAGGAAGTGTTCCGTCAAGTACGGCTGGACGTCGAAACGGCGTTCCCGGACAGAGGATAGCCACTGACAAAACGGCCGCATACAACGAAAAGAATACGATACCGGCGCAAAGAAACGCAGACACGCGAATCTTTGCGCCGGTTGTTTTGTTATGACGGTGCGTCCTTCGGGGAAGCCTGTCTGTACGATCATTCTTGCCGTGGCCGGCCGCTTCACTGAAACCACTTGCGGCTCAGCTCGTCGCGTTCCTCCGGCGTTTCGCACAGCTGCGCCAGATCGCCGCCTTTGATTCTGTCCAGAAGCTCCTCAAAGGATTCCGGTTTGTGATAGTAGAAGCCCTGCCCCAGCTCGCAGCCGATCTCCTGCACGAACATCAGATGGTTTTCCGTTTCCAGCCCCTCGATCAGCGTATGGATGCCGAGCTGCCGCGCCATATAGATCAGCTCCTTCAGAATGAGCCGGTTGGTGCCGCCGTGATCGTCCAGATGCCGCAGCAATCCCATGTCGCACTTGACCAGATCAAACTCAAACTGACTGAACATATTGAGGGCGGAATAGCCGCTGCCGAAATCGTCCAGCCAGAGCCGATACCCGTTCGCACGGATCCGTTCCAGCTGTTCGCGCAGTCTGTCCGCGCCGACCGCCAGATCCTGCTCCGTGATCTCCACAATAAAGTAACTCTTATCCACATAGTTTTCGAGACCGTACTTCGCGTAGATCCTGTTCATTTCTCCCACGATGTCCGCGTGATCGAAATCCTGTCGGGAGAAATTCACGGAAACCGGGATCTGCGGCAGGCCGTTCTCGTGCCAGATCTTCGCCTCGCGGCAGACCTGCTCGAACATATATAAGTCCAGCTTGTAGAGCTGATGGTACTTCAGCAGGACCGGAACAAAATCGTTCGGCTTGATGGTCCCGCGCGTCGGATCGATCCATCGGGCAAGGCCTTCAAACGCCGCGATCTTCTGGCTTTCGATCCGGTAGAGCGCATGATAGTAGACCTTGATCCAGCCGCTCTCCATCGCCCGATCGAAGTTTTCCACGATGTAGCGGTTGTTCCAGAAAATGTCGTCCGCGGCCTGTGAAAAGAACGCCACTTCCCGGTTCATATTGTTCTCGATCCGTTTGAGCGCGTGCTTGGCATGGTCCAGCGCCCTGCCCAGCGAAACGCCCGCCTCAACCGGACAGACGCCGCAGCGGAAACCGGTTGTGTTGCCGTCGGCCGTTTTCCGGATGATCTCGTTTGTCTCATGCAGCCTGCGTTCCAGCTCCGCGGGATCGTCCGGCCGCGAGATCATGATGAAATGATCGTCCGCGCCCCGTGTGATCAGCGCCTTCGGGAACTGCTTTTTCAGCGTTGCGGCCGTCAGATACAGCAGCCGGTCGCCCGCCTCGAAGCCGTATTGATTGTTGTAGGACTGCATGGAGTAGATGTCGATATAGACGACATACGGCGTTTTACCCTGCGCGCGAACGGTATCGACCTTCTCGCCCCCGAACTCGTACAGATAATTGATGTTGGTCAGGCCGGTCAGCGGGTCCGTGTAAAAGCGGTCCTCCTGTGAGCGCAGATACGCCTGCGTATTTTCGCGGATCACTTCCTGCGTCTGCGAAAGATTCGCATACGAAATGACGGCAAGCTCCGTCCCGTCCGGCATGGTCTGCCATTTGCCGTGCCCGTGGATCTTGTCGTACTGCGCATCGTCATCTGCGTCCGTATCGGTCTGCGCCGGCGCGATCCGGCAGCGGAACACGACGTCGTACGGGCAGCACCGGTGCAGGAACTCGTCGCTGATCCTGGCGACCAGACCGACGTCATCCGGATGAATCCGTTCAAACATGCCGACCCTGAGCCATTCCAGAACGTCTTCGCGGCGAACCCCTGTATTGCAGCAGAACCCTTCCGACGCAAGGATCGGCACGGCGCGGCCGTCTATGTCCTGGTAGTATACAAACGAAAGCGGACTGCTTTCGTACGCTTGCTTTATGTCTTCCGGAAACTTATACATGGTTTGCTCCTCTCGGCAGTCCTGTTGGGGATCGCACGTTTTTTCAGTCTTTTATCTGCGCTTTGTGCGCATACATCTGCCGATCCGCCCGTTCAAAAACGGCGCCGACGTTCCGATCACCCGCATAGCGCGCCATACCGCAGGCGATCTGTATCCCGCCGTTTTCTTTGCCTTGGCTGTTCGCGGCGTTCATCATTTCCAGAAGCTCGTCGATATGCTCGTAGTCATGCCCCTGACAGATCACCGCGAATTCGTCGCCGCCGATACGGAACACCGGACTGTGCTTGAAAATATCGCATATGGTCGTACAGGCCTTTTGGATATAACGGTCGCCTTCTTTGTGCCCCTGCGTATCGTTGACGACCTTCAGGTCGTTGATGTCGCAGATCACGATGGCGAACGCCGGCGCCTTCTGCGCGCCGATCTGCTCGTTCAGACGCTTTTCGGCGTCCTCAAACCCGTATTTGTTCCGGACGCCGGTGAGCGCGTCCCTGACGGCCTTTTTCCTTGCGGCAGACAAAACGCTGGCATATTCCTGCTCCTGCCGCACCTGCGCGTCAATATCCATCAGACCGATGACGAGCCGCTCCTGGCCGTCTTCCTCGACCTTCGCGGCCTTCATGCGGACGTACGTCGGCAGACCGCCCGCGATCATGCGGTAGTCCAGCACGAATACGCCGTCCCGCCGGATCGCGTCTATGATATTGTCGACGTCGACCAGCGAGCAGTACCGTTCCATATCCTCCGGGTGTACCGTCCGGGCGCCGTTTTCGTGGCACTTGCGGAAGAAATCCTTCCCCTGCTTCTCGATGCCGAGCCCCTCAAAGGCTGTGGACGCATTGTATTCCGTATACCGTCCGTTTTTCGGATCGACGATATACACCACGATCAGGTTGCCGGTCAGCGCGCTCAGCCGCAGATAAGCCTTTTTCTCTTCGCTTGCCTGCCGGGCGGCGATACGGTCCTTCATCTGGGCGTCCACATTGTTGACGCCGATGATCATATGCTGTTCGTCGCCGCTCAGGCACGTCGCCTTCATATTGACGTACGTCGGCGTCTGCCGGATCATCAGCCGGTACTGGGTGATGAACGCGCCGTGTTTCCGGATCTCCTCCAGCAGCTTTTCCTTGTCCAGCACGTCGAGGAGCCTTTCCAGATCCTCCGCGTAGACGTGTGTGCGCGCATCGTTTCTGCACGAATTAAAGAAGTCTTCTCCGCGGCTTTCCGCCGCCTGCTTTTTCTCGCCTGTGACCGAACCGTATTCGATATACGTGTCCGTCTGCAGATCCACATAATACAGATTGAAATAATCCTCTGACAAGGCGCGTACGATGCTCTCGAAGACCGCGCCGGTGCTCAGCGCGTCGCGGTACGCAGCCTTGGCCTGCTCGCTCTCCTGGCGCACTCTTTCCAGCTCCGTGACGTCTACGGACATGCCGAGCAGACACAGTCTGCCGGACGCATCGTAAAACTTGAGCTTCGTCGTCTGGAACTGCCGGCGGTTTCCGGCGGCGTCCGCCACGTCTTCATACAAAATATATGGTTCGTCCATCTCCAGCGCCTTCCGGTCGTCCTCCACGAAGTGCGACGCCGTTTCATGATCGAAGATGTCAAGATCCGTCAGGCCGACCACGTCTTGCGGCAAATGCCGCTGCGCGTACTCTGCAAACGCCTGATTGCACGCGAGGTATACGCCGGTCTCCACATCCTTGGAAAAGCTCAGCGCAGGCATATTGTCCATCAGGTAATTGATGGACTGTTTGAGCTCGGCGATTTTTTTGGCTTCCTCCAGATCGCGCCTGTACGCTTCTTTTTCGTCGCCGATCACGAACGCGCGCAGCAGACACGTGCCGAGCAGATAGGCGATCGCATAAAGCGGCAGATACGGGAACCAAAGCTGGGCGAAAAGGAACGCGGCCATGGTCAGGCCGAACAGCGCCAGCGTGCGGTAGCGAAGCCTTGTCTGCGTCCGATATTTCAGGAACGACACGAACGCGCGGATCGAGATCACGCAAAGCAGCGCGATCTGCGCGATCAGGATCACATACCTTGTGCCCAGTGCGCTGTATACGCACGCCGCGTCCACCGTAAACAGGATCGGCGTAAAGAAGTTGGCGATCACAATGGCCGTGACCGTCACGGCAGAGACGCGTCCGGCATAGAGCAGGAAACGCCCGAACTTTTTTTTCTCTTCCAGATAGGTGACGGCGTATTGCGTCCAGCATAGTACGCCCGCAGCCATGGCGACAAAGTAGACGGACGTGTCCACGAAGAGCGCAATCGCGAGCTTGCGGCTTTCCAGAATGCCCCACAGGATATCCGTGACGTAATAGATCATGACCGAGTACAGAAAGCCCTTGTAGACCTTCCATGCGGGCATTTTAAAGGCGCTGCTTCTGTTCAGGAGTATATCCTGATTCTCGATAAGCAGGATCATGAACGCAAGCACGCCGATCGCAGAATAATACATGACGATCCTTCCTCCGTTCTGTTTACGCCCGTATGCCGATGACCAGTTCTTCTTCTTCGCCGGCTTTGAACAGAGCGGCTTTGAGCGTGACCGGCTTTATCTCTCCGCCGATCATGAGTCTGTATCGGGCGATGAATTTTCCGCTCTTTCGTATCTCACGCAGCACGTTCTCCCTTGTGAACTGCGCGATAAACGACGGCAGATCGTCTTTATGAACATGCTTTTCCGCGTTGAGAACAGACTGCCGGAAGAAATCCTCGCCCTGCTTCGCCACGCCGAGACTGTCATACTCGTTTGTGGAGCTGTACTCCACATATTTGCCCGTTTGCGGATCGACGGTATAAAGGCTCAGGTACCCGTCGGACAGCGCCATGATCCGTCCCATCGCGTCCAGCTCCTGCTGCAGCTTTACATAATGCTCCTTCTCACGCATGTACGCGTCGACCACGCTGATGCCCATGATGATGCGGCTGCCGCCGGGCTGCAGTCTGGTAATCTTCATGTTGACATACATCGGCTTGCCGCTGTCCACCAGACGGTACGTGGAGGTAAAAGCGCCCTGCGTGTCCAGCTCGCGGATGATATTATCCTTGGAAAACCAGTGGAGGAACATCTCTCTGTCGCCCTCATACAGACGCGTCATCGTATCGCGTTTGGCCGACTCGAAGAAGTCCGTGCCGTGCCGCTCCATAGCCAGCTCTTCCGCGCCGACCTGCGAAGAATACTCGATATAGCGGTCCGTGTCCATATCGACCAGATAAATATTGTAGTAGTCGGCGGCAAGCGCGCGCGCAATATCCGCATACGTCGTGCCTTCCTCCGGTTCGCTGACAGAAAGCACGACGATCGCCACAGCGACGTTCCCGCTGACCGCATTGATCCCGACGCGTCTTGCAAAGGAATGCACGACCGAGCCGTCCGGCATCCTCTCGTCATAGAAGGATCGCAGCCCCTGCTCGCAGCAGGTCGTCACAATGTTGTGCAGATAGGCCGCGTCGAATTTTGAAAAGTCGGTCCCCTGGTACGACAGGTCAATCCCGAAATACCGTTTGATGAATGCACGGTACGACCGATTGCTGCGCAAAAAACGCGTCTGATCGCCCTTGATCTCGATGATCCCCATCGGCAGCGTATCGAAAGCGTTGCGCAGGGAGCTTTCGCCCTCTTTGGCGATGATGCCCGGATCATAGAGATTCACGCGGCCGATCGCCTCATAATATTCCGCCTCCGCCGGATTCTCCGGGCCGTTCTCCCGATGCGTATCATACCATTCCAGAACACGCTCGAACGGCGTCGGCTTTCCGAAATAATACCCTTGCAGCTTGGTGCATCCGATCTCATGCAGGAACCGTGCGTGCGCTTCGGTCTCGACGCCCTCGCAGACCGTCTCTACGCCCATAGCCGAGGTCATTTTCATCAGCTCGGTCAGGATGATCTTCCCGTTGTCGTTCTCGTCGAACTTCCGCATGAAGTTCATATCCAACTTGATCAGATCGAAGCCGATGCTCTGCAGAAGATCCAGAGAAGAATATCCGCTGCCGAAGTCGTCCATCCAGACCGGGAAGCCGAGGCTGCGGAACCGCGCCACCTGCGCCTTCATATACTCAAAGCTGCTGCCGATGGTGCTCTCCGTGATCTCGACGACGATCTTGTCGCGTCCGACGCCTGCCGCGTCCACGCGACGCCTGATCTCCTCCACCATATCGCAGGCGGAAAAATCGGCTCTGGACAGATTGACCGAATGCGGGAGGAGATAATGTCCCGCCGCCTGCAAAGATCGCAGATGCTCCAATACGCTGTCGAGCACATACAGATCCAGCTTATAGATCAGTCCAGAGTCCTCGAGCGCGGGGATAAAATCGGCGGGAGACAGGAACCCTTTCTCCGGGTCGATCCATCTGGCCAGCGCTTCCTCGTTGCAGACCTGTTCATTGACCGCCCGGACGATCGGCTGATAGTAAACGCTGATCCATTTCTCCCGGATCGCGGTATCAATATTCTCAATGATATACTGCCGAAGCATCGCGCCCTCGCGCATCGAGGCGCTGAAATAACGGAAGCAGGAAGAATAGACGCCGTCGGCCGCGTTGCACGCCAGCTTGGCCAGGTCGCAGGCGGAGCTGACCGAAACGTTCCCCATCCGGTACGGATAGACGCCGAAATGCACCGGCGGCGTTTTGCCGTCGAACAGCGCGTCGAATACCCGGATGATCCCGTGCAGCTTGTCTTCCAGATCCGCTTCTTCGGCGATCGCGGAAAAATGATCCGATCCGATCCGGCAGCAGCTCTCGCTGCCGAACGCATCGGCCATGAGCTTTGCAAAGGACTTCAGCACCTCGTCGCCCTGCGTAAAGCCGTATTTGGAGTTGAAGAACTTCATCCCGCTGAAATCCGTATACAGGATCACAGGCATACCGTTCCGTTCCAGAACGGCGTCCTTGCCCGCCTCCACCAGCTCAAAGAAACACGTCATGTTCGGCAGTCCGGTCAGATAGTCGTACCGACTGCCCTTCAGATCGCTCTGCGCGCGCAGCGCCTTGCTCATCGCTTCGGCATGCGCCTTATCTTCCGGCGACGCCTTGTCCACATATGCGCCCTCGTCCGTATACGACACCTGCGCGAGCCGGACGCCCGTGTCCGTAAAGAAATGCTTGCCCGAAGCATGGACGACCGTATACCCGTCGCCTTTCTTCGTGCGGTAGACCACCTCATAGTCGCCGCCCTGCGTCGCGAAACGGAATGCGGCGTTGGCGATCCGGGCCACGTCGTCCGGATGCGTGTCCTTATACATGTCGTTGTCCATGTCACGGTATGCCTCGGCGCGGTCCTCATATCCGAACAGCTCGCAGAATCCGTCCGAGAGCGCAAGCGTAACGACACGCTTGTTGATGTACTGGTAGACGGCAAACGGGATCTGCATACTCTCCATCAAGGCGCGTTCTTCCTTCGTAAATTGATACTTTTCCATATCGGCTCTCCGTTTCCAAAGAATCTGCACGGCACGCTGCCCGCACGCTCGGCGAGCATATTTCGACAGTTTTCCCAAAGCTTATAATATCCTGATTGTTATTATAGCATACTTTGAACTACATTTCTACCCCCTGAATGCTTTTTCTGCTTTGGATGTTGAAAAACAAAGAATGAGATGATATAATAATATATGTTTTCTGAGAACAATTCCGCCGCATTATATGAAAGAGGTATTTGAAATAATGTCTTCAAGTCAAAATAAAAAAGACGGCGTCTCCCTGCGGACGCTCAACATACTGCTGATCATCGGCGCCGTGAGCCTTTCCGGCCTGATGTTCTTTTCCACGTTCCATCTGTCGTCCAGCTTCCGGCAGTTGACCGAGACGTCCGAGCGGCAGATCGAGCTGCGAAAATCCGCGCTTGATCTGATGGATGCGTCGGATTACCTGACCGAAAAAGTGCAGCGCTTTGCCGTTCACGGCGACATGAAGTATCTCGAGGCGTATTTCAACGAAGCGTTTGAGACGCAGCGCCGGGAAGAAGCCATCGCCAAGATGTCCGAGAATAAGGGCTGCGAAGACGCGCTGAACAAGCTCCAGAGCGCGATGGACAGCTCTTTGGAGCTCATGAACCGGGAATACTATGCGATGCGTCTTGTGATCGAGGCAAAGGGCTACACACAATACCCGGAGCTTTTGAAGTCCGTAACGCTTTCCGAGGAGGATCGCGCGCTCGACGCGGACGGAAAGATGCGCCGCGCCGCCGAGATGGTTTTCGACAACGAGTATTACGACCAGAAGGACAGAATACGGAATAACATGCACTCCAGTTTAAAGGAACTTGAGAACATGGTGTATACCGAAGACGCCTTGGCGCTGGAGTCTTTGCGGACAGAACTGGTTCTTGTGCGTGTCGTGATCGCGCTGCAGGTAATCGGCATGGTCTTTCTGGTGTGCATGACTTCCCGCCTGGGCATTCGGCCAATCCTGAAGGCGGTAGATCGGATCAAAGAGAACAGCCGCATCCCGGTGATCGGCGCAAACGAATTCCGGTATCTTGCGCGCGTCTACAACAAGATGTACGACGTCTATAAGAGCAGTCTGGAGAACCTGAATTACAAAGCGTCGCACGATGAGCTGACGGGGGCGTACAACCGTTTGGGATACGACCTGCTTATTTCCAGCATCGACCTGCGCACAACATACATGATCCTCATTGACGTCGACAACTTCAAGAGCATCAACGACACGTACGGACACGAGACCGGCGACCGCATCCTCATCAAGCTGGCGCAGACCCTGAAAAAACACTTCCGCAGCGACGATCATATCTGCCGGATCGGCGGGGATGAATTCGTCGTCTTTATGGTACATACCGACGAGCTGCAGAACGATTTGATCGCCGCGAAGATCGAAGAGATCAATCACGAGCTGGAAATGACGGACGACGGCCTTCCGGCGACCTCGATCAGCGTCGGTATCGTGCACGGCTCCGACGCGCCCGAGGCAGAGAAGCTGTTCAAGAAAACCGACGCGGCATTGTATCGCTCCAAACGAAAAGGCAAACACACCTACACATTTCAAAGCTGAGATCCGCCCATCAAAAAGCCTCCCATGACTTTGCATCATGAGAGGCTTTTTCTTGCTTGCGAAAGCGCTTATCTGCCCGTGGCGGACAGCATGGCGAACGGCGTTCTGAAGATGATCTTCAGATCGCCCCACGTCGTGCGGTGCTCGATGTAATTCAGGTCCATCTCGACCCACTTGTCGAAGGGGATGTCGTTGCGGTTGTCCGCGATCTGCCAGTCGCAGGTGATGCCCGGCGTCACGATCAAGCGCAGCTTATGGTAGTCCGTGTATTCCTCCACTTCGCCCGGAAGAGGCGGACGCGGCCCGACCAAGCTCATGTTTCCGCGCAGCACGTTGAACAGCTGCGGCAGTTCGTCCACGGACAGCTTGCGCAGGTATTTGCCCAGCCGCGTGATGCGCGGGTCGTCCTTGATCTTGAACACAGGGCCGTCCATCTCGTTCTGATCCATCAGCTCGGCGCGGCGTTTGTCCGCGTCGACATACATGGTGCGGAATTTGTACATATAAAACTCTTCGCCGTGACGCCCGATGCGGATTTGCTTATAGAACGGACTGCCGTGCGGGTCGTCGATATAGATCGCCAGCGCGACCAGCCCCATGGGGATCGCCGCCACAGCCAGCAATACGGAACAAACGACGATGTCGAACGCACGCTTTTTTTCCAATATGTAAGGAACGATTTGTTGTTCAACATTTCGTTCAGTTTTTTTTCTGTTTCTTCGTCAATCTTGCCGCGTTCCAGATATACCATTTCGATCGGCTCCTTGCTCTCGGTTCAGTATCTTTAGTATATGTATGCCGTCTCAGTCTTTACGATACAGACCGTTCGTGTCCCATACGGACTGCAGCAGCGGGACCTCGACACCGAGCTCCTTCGCCTGATAGAGCGTGGCGGACAGATCCTTCGGCAGGCAGGAACCGCCGTAGCCGCGGTTGTCCGGATACACGAACGTATGGCTTCTGCCGATGCGCGGGTCCAGAAGCCACGTCTCGCGCAGCTTGTTGTAATTCACGCCCATGGCCTCGGCGATGTCATAGAACTGGTTGCAGAACGTGACCTTCGTCGCCAGGAAGCAGTTCTCCATATACTTCGCCAGCTCCGCGGTCTTGGCATCCACCTGATTGATGAACAGCTCGGACGTGAACACGGTCTGGTACAACTCGGCGACCTTTTCGGTCGCGTCTTCGGCACCGCCGATCGTGATCCAGTTTCTGTTGTGCGGGTCCGCGAACGGATGCGCGATCGTCTCGCCGTAGTATTCCGGCTGGAACACGATCTTTTTGCCGGTCTTTTCGGCCCACTTGTCCGTAAAGCCGACGGGGATCGTCGAGCGCAGAACGATCACGTCGCTCTCTACCCAATTCAAAACGTATTCCACGATAGATGTATCACAGTGTCCGTCCTCGGCTCTGGGCGTCGGGACACAGACAAACGCGATCGAACACGCATTGATCGCTTCTCTGGTGCCGATCCCCTTCACTTCGTCAAAAACGACTGCGTCTGTGAACAGTTGATGCATCGAACCGCCGACATGGCCCAATCCGATGATGCCGACCTTTCTCTCTCTCATGAAAATACTCCTCTCATAACATAATGTTCTTGCATAGAATAATATTATAACACAATTATCCGGTTTGTCAAGTCTTTTACAGCATTTCGCGCAGTTTTCGTTTGATCTTCGGCGGGATCATATTTTTGGCCGTCCGGACAAGATGATCCTTGACGTGCTTTTTACTGCCGTCCCGGAACGCGGCATACCCCTTTTCGAGATACCCGTCCAGCAGCGCCTGATGCTCCGGCAGCGGTACGCTGTGACTGGTCAGCTGTTTGTTGCGCCGCTCCGCGCTCTGCCTGTCCGAAGGCGCGACCGACAGCGTCGGCGCGACCGCCTCGAACCACTGCCTGCCCTTCTCGGTATTGACCAGCACGCACGACACGCCCATGTCCGGATCGACGCCGTCCATTTGGGAAAGCAGCGCTTCCCGCACGCCCCAGTAATCGCCCAGCGTGATGTCCCCCTGCCGTCCCTCGGACGGGAAACGGCAGTGATAGCAGCTCTCGCGGTAGACCTCCCCTTTCAGGAAATAGAAATAGTACGGCGACGTGCCCGCGTCATACCGGATCGTCGAACCGCCGACCGCGACGGAGCCTTTCGTGCCCCAGCCGCAGCGCTTGTCCCGGAACCGGACGTCTTCGACGTCGTCGAGCTTTCCGCCCGTCACATACGACAGGTCGTCCCGCAGCATCTTCATGCTCGGCACGCCGTGGCAGACGAGATCGACCGTCAGCAGGTTCTCCTGCTCCTTGCCGAGAAACGCCTTGAGCCCGGCGATCTGGCAGGGCGTACCGGCGTAACACACCGTCCTGCCCTCGCCCAGCAGTTTTTTTACCTGCCGGAACGTATCGCCGGTCGAGCTTTGCACATATTTGGAGCCGCGCAGCCGGGAAAGCGCCGCCTCGTTTTCGACGCCGATATGCGCGAGCGTCAGACCGTCGGTCCACGCCGCGCCGAACACAACGCCGCCTTTTTCCAGCACCGCGCCGGCCAGCGCCGAAAAGACGCCGCCGGAGGACGATCCCCGCAGAACTTCGCTGTCGCGGTTCACGGCTGCGTACACCGCGCTCTCGCCGTTAGCGCCCTTCTGTTTTTCGGAGAACACGCAGACGTCGACGCATCGGCCGCATCGCACGCACAGGTCTTCCTCCACCGCCGGATACATAAATCCCGCCCGGTCTTCGCGCATGACGATGGCATTGTGCGCACAAACATTGACGCACGCGCCGCACCCGCAGCACTGCTCCGGCCGCTCGATTTTGATAGAATCTTTCATATTTCCTCCGTTCATACCGCTTTCTGGTCTTTTTTTGTTGATTCTTGTATAGGAATATGTTATAATATTTGGTGTATTTGAAAAAAGGACGGGAAGCATCGGTCGAAAAAGCATCGTCCCGTCCGATCACACAAAACAATTGGGGGCTTTCACTATGAAAATTGCCATGCTCGGGCACAAACGCATACCGTCCAGAAGCGGCGGCGTCGAGGTCGTCGTCGAGGAATTGAGTTCACGGATGGCGGAAAAGGGACACGAGGTCGTCGCCTATAACCGGTACTGCGGGGAAGAAAAGCTGCGCGAATACCGGGGCGTCAAAATCGTCGAGGTGCGCACGTTCCGGCACTCGGCGCTGAACGCAATGGTTTACTCGCTTTTCGCCACGCTGCGGTGCATCCCGAAAAAATACGACGTGGTGCATTATCACGCCGAGGGGCCGTGCGCGATGATCCCGCTGGCAAAGATCTTCGGCAAGAAGGTCGTCGCGACGATCCACGGGCTGGACTGGCAGCGCAACAAGTGGGGCGGCTTCGCTTCCAAATATATCCTGTTCGGCGAAAAGATGGCGGCAAAATACGCGGACCGCGTCATCGTGCTTTCGCAGAATGTCAAGAACTATTTCAAGGAAACGTATGACTGCGACGCGGTGTTCGTCCCCAACGGGATCGTCCGCGTCACGCCGGAGGAGCCGGATCTCATCCGCAGCCGCTTCGGCTTGGAGAAAAACGGTTACATCCTGTTCTTAGCGCGGCTCACGCCGGAAAAAGGACTCGATTATCTGCTCGAAGCGTATAAAGCGCTGCACACGGACAAGAAGCTCGTGATCGCGGGAAACATCGAAGCGCAGACGGACTACATCCGCTCCGTTCTGGAAAAAGCAAAGGGTCAGGAAAATATCCTGTTTACCGGCTTCGTCAGCGGCAAAACGCTCTCCGAGCTGTTTTCCAACTGCTACGTGTACGTCCTGCCAAGCGATCTCGAGGGTATGCCGATGAGCCTGCTGGAAGCGGTCGGCTACAACGCGCGCGTGCTCGTCAGCGACATCCCGGAAAACATCGACTGCCTCGACGGATACGGCAATTCCTTCCTGCACGGGAACGTCGATTCACTGACGCAGGCGCTGACGTACTGCCTTGCGCACGAGGAACTGCGGGATCAGGATTTCAAGCCGGACGCCTCCCCCGAACAGACACAGAAAAAACGCGCCGAGCTGATCGAAAGATACGACTGGGACGGCATCACCGACAGAACGCTCGAAATATACAAGTCGCTTTGATGGGTTGAGAGAACATGGCAACAAGAACACAACACGCAAGACGAAACATCATCACATCCGTCATCAACAAGCTGGTCATCATGCTGGCCAATTTCATTATGCGGACGGTGCTGATCAAATATCTGGGCGAGGTCTATCTCGGACTGGACAGCCTGTTTGTATCCATTTTGCAGATCCTGTCGCTTACGGAGCTGGGCATCAGCGCGGCGATGGTGTACAGCATGTACAAGCCGCTGGCGGAAAACGACACGCCGGCCGTCTGCGCGCTGCTGCGGCTGTACCGCACCGTCTATCGCTGGATCGCGCTGATCATGACGGTCCTTGGCCTCGCGATCACGCCGTTTCTGCCGCTCATTGTCCATAAGGATCTGCCGGAAGGGATCAACCTGTACGTGCTCTTCTTCATCAACCTCGGCAACACGGTGCTGTCCTATCTGCTGTTTGCGTACCGCTCGTCGCTGTTTACGGCCGATCAGCAATACTCGATCAACAACAACATCTACTCGATCTTCAAGGTCGGCGCGACGGTCGTGCAGGTGATCGCGATCATCCTGTTTCGCAGCTACTACTTTTATTCGATCGTCCTGCCGCTGTCCACGATCGCAAAGAATCTCGCGCTCTATATCATCTCCAACAGAATGTACCCGCAGTACAAGTGCGAGGGCTCGGTGCCGAAATCCGAGATCGAAAACATCAAAAAGCGCGTGGCGGGCATGTTCCTGCATAAGGTGAGCTTCGTCTTCCGAAATTCCTTGGACAGCATCGTGCTGTCGGCGTTTCTCGGCTTGACGATCCTCGCGAAATACAACACCTACTATTACGTCATCAACGCCATTTCCGGCATCATGATCCTGGTATCGAACAGCGTCACGGCGTCGGTCGGCAACTCGATCGTGGTCGAATCCAAAGCGAAAAACTATGCAGACTTCAACAAGCTGCAGCTTCTGTATATATTCCTGACGTCGTGGCTGACCGTGTGTCTCGTCGGATGTCTGCAGCCGTTCATCAAGCTGTGGGTCGGCAAAAAGATGATGTTCGGCGATTCGATCATGGTCATCTTCTGCATCTATTTCTTCGCAACGCACTTCTGCCGGGTGTGCCATCTGTACCGCCAGGCGGCGGGGCTTTGGTGGCAGGATCGGTACAGGCCGATCGTGGAAACGGTCGTCAATCTCACGCTGAACATCCTTCTCGTTCGCTTCATCGGCGTCAGCGGCGTGATGTTCTCCACGATCTTCTGCATCGTGTTCATCGAAGGCACATGGGGAACGAGGATCCTGTTCAAGCATTATTTCACCGAGGAAAAGCAGTCGAAGTATATGCTCAAGCTCCTGTGGTCCTGGCTGCTGACCGCGGCCGCCGGCGCAATCTGCTACGTCATATGCGGAAAGATCGGTCTTCAGGGCATACCGGCGCTGATCGTTTACGGGATCATCGGCTCGGTCGTGTCCGTCGCCGTCTTTGCCGCAGGCAGCTTCTTCCTGCCGGAATTCAAGCCGTCGATCGCGTTCGCGCTGAAACTGGCGGGTCTTGGCAAACTGCAGGCTAAACTGACGCCTAAAAAGAATTGACTCCTATTTACAGCAGCTTGCAGATCGCCTCATAAACGCGCCGGCAGTTGTTCGTATCGTTGAATTTGAAAAAAGCGTTCATGTTCCGCAGATATTTTTCGTCCGGCCGCAAACCGTTTTCGAGGATATGCCGAAGGCTTTCGATCGCGTCGTCTTCCGTCAGTGCAACGTCGCCGAATCCGTTCTCGGCTTCGTCGAAGTATCCTTTTTTGTAGTGCTCGGCGTTGTAGGTCGCTTTGTCAAACTGATAATACACCATCGGCTTGCGCATATAGCCGAAATCAAACAGCACGCTGGAATAATCCGTGACGAGAATGTCGCTGCGGATCAGCAGATCCTGCACGTCGTAGTGGCCGAAATCGGCGATCTGCACCCTCGCGTCGCCGCACCGGAAGCAGTCGAGAAAGCGCTGCACTTCGTAGTGCGGATAGAAGATCAGCTCGTAATCGAATTCCCGCAGCAGCGCGGACAGCTTTTCGCTGTTCAGAAACGCGTTGTATGCTTTAAAGTAGTCGCTCTCCAGGAACGTGCGCCTGCTGCAGGTGCGCAGCGCGGAGCGCCATGTGGGCATCAGCAGAATCCTGCGCGTGGGTTCGTCCGTTTTTTTCAGATTGTCGTATCGGCAAAGGCCTGTCAGCTGCAGCACGCCCTTTTTATAGCCGAACGTCTTGTCGATGAAATCGTATTCCGGCACCGCCGAGCAGACGAACATGTCGATGTTCGTTTGATCCGCGTGGCAGAACGCCAGATCGTCCCGGATGATGCCGTGCTGCAGAAACACTTTTTTCGACTTGTCCGGGAAGAACTTTCCGAACTTGTGGAAAAAGAGAATGTCCGGCGAATAGCCGTCGATATGGGTGCTGATCCTGACCTGCGCCAGAATATAGCACAAATAATGCCGGAAGCTCCCGTATTCGACTATCGTTCCGAGCGGCGCGACCTTCACGCAGTCGGGCGATTTTCCGGAGATGATGTAAACGGCGTTGATCTGCGGATGCGCCGTACGCAGATACTTGAAAAAGTGATAGCCGTTGTCCCGCGCGTCCATGCCCCTCTCGGAAACGATCCAAAGGTCCTTGTATCTGCTGCTGCGCTTTACGAAAACGCCGGCGATCTCCGCGGCGATCAAGGTCAGAAAAACGCGGATATAGACGAATAATCTCTTGATCTTATACATAAAATGCCTCGCTTATTTTTGATTGAAAATAATTATACAGTACCGAATTATGGTTGTCAAGTCAATTGGTTCGTGCGTGCATGCGGGGATCTTCGACAGAATCTCGACAGAATCTTCCGCTATTTTCCGCGAATCACTTGATTTTTTTTCGGATTTGACTATAATATTAAGGGTTTATTTATTTCGGATTCTCTTTTTTCGAAAACGGAATGAACAGACTGCTTTGGTGTCTTTTTTTTCATTCTTAATACTTTACGGAAAAGAGCGGATGGTTTATGGCGGTTGAACTGAGTATCGGTGCGGCGGTCTATAATATAGACGAGGGCTTTTTGCGTGCGTTCATCGAGGGCGCGGTCCGGCAGCTCACGGACGAAACGGAGCTTCTTTTGATTGACGACTGTTCCACGAACAATTCCGGTGAGATCTGCCGGGAGTATGCCGCGTCGGACAGCCGTGTGCGCTATATCAATATGGGCCAAAACGGCGGGCTCAGCCGCGTGCGCAACCGCACCATTGAGGAAGCCGCGGGCAAATGGATATTCTTTGCGGACGGCGACGATCTGCTGTCGGATCACTTTGTCGAGACTGCGCTGCGGTTCTGCGGTGCGGATTTCGACATCATTCTTCACGAGCGGCTGAAGTTTGCGGAACAAAAGGACGAGGAGCAGCCCTGCGCCGTTTCCGAGTTGACCGAGCTGCCTGCCGAGGCGGGCCGTGCATTCAGCATCTCCTGTCTTTGTCTGGACCCGAGTCAGAGCGCGCAGTTCGGCCTGTCGAATCGGGTGTTTTACCATGCGGCATGGGGCGCGATCTACCGCAAGGAGTTTCTTGTGAAAAACGATCTACTGTTCCCTGCCGGGCAGAAGAAAGCGCAGGACAGCGTTTTCAATACATGGGTGTATTCGCGCGCGGAAAAGATCGCGTATCTGCCCTATGTCATGTACTTTTACCGCAACAATGCGCAGGGGATCACCCGCCGTTACAGCGGAGATTTTCCGGCCATGGCCGTGTCGCTGATCGGACATCTGCGCAAATGCATCGATACGCTGTTTCCGGGCGACGCCGACGTGGAGGCGCGTTTCCGGGATCATCGCGTGATGTCGCTCGTTATGGACGAAATGCGTTTGAATATCTTTCACAAGGGCAACCCGAATCCGCGTCAGGCGCGCAAACAGGCTTTTTTGGAGTTTATCGACACCGAGCCTTACAAATCCGCAATCCGGGATTTTGATCCCAAAACAAGCGACAGATGGGAATGGCATCTGCCGGTCGTGCTGATCCGGAAAAAGAATTTCGCGCTGCTCGATCTGTTTATCGGGAACGATACCGCGTTCCGGATTCTTTGCGGCGCAGACAAGCGACTGCAGAAAACGCTCCGTTAAGGACAGCACAAAAACGCCGCGCGGGAAAGATACGGTGGCATAGAGAATGAACGGAATCGATACCAAAAAATCGAAGATCTTCATCGGTCTTTACATATTTTTCATTTTCGGCGCCGCGATGGGAGACTGGAAGGTCGTGAACTTCGCGCTCGGCGCGCTGCCTAAGATCATATCTGCCGGCGCTTTGGGTCTGGCTGTCATCTATATCCTCTGGACCGGCAATTTCAAGCACTATAAGGCGCTGTCGCGGTTCGGGATCATGTACGCCTCCATCATCATCGCGATCATTTTCTGTTCCATCCTGATCTGGATACTAGATCTTCAGTCCATCAAGTTTATCATGAAGGGCGTTTCCAAGATATCCTACCAGCTTTTGAATATCGCCATCGTGCTGTCCGCCGTCTATCTGTTTGAGGAGGACGCGGCAAAATATACCTTCTTCGGGATCGCCGCCGCCAACTTCGTCATCATCGGCCTGGGCGCGGCGACGACCGGCTTCGGCGGCGCGATCAAGGACATTCTCTCGAATATCACCTCTTTCGGCGCGAACGACGTCATCGGCAATTCCACCTTTATCCGCGCGATCGAGATCCACGATATCACATTTGTGATGGGCGTATTCATCATATATTTTCTCCTTTTCTCTCCGGGCGAAAAGTACAGGTTCCTGTACGCCGGGATCGCGCTGTTCCTTTTTGTCGCCGGATTGAAACGTATCGCCTTTTTAAGTATGCTGATGGCGCTGGCGTTCGCGCTTTTCTGTTCCGTTCTCGGAACGAAGGGCAAAGACAGAGCGCTGATCTTCACCGCGTGTCTGATCGTCGCGTTCTGCTATTATTACATCACGATCATTCAGCAGGGGATTTTTACAAAGTTCTGTATCGAGCACGATATCGAGCTCAACGGCCGCGACAGGATATATGACTACATCTCGCAGTTCTATGAAGTCAGGCCGTCCTACCGCGGCAAGGGGTACGAGTTCTGCGTCCAGCTTCTGAAGAGTATGCGCGGGACGAAGGATCAGGTCGTGAACATCAACGCGGTGCACAACGACATCCTGAAGATGTACGTCGAGATGGGCTTCTGGGGATTTTTGTTCTGGATCCTGGGCTACTATGTGTTCCAGACGCATTGGTTCATCAGCCGCTGCGGCGAAAAAGTCGCCGTCTGTTTCCTGACGATCAACATCTACATGCTCGTCACCTATCTGACGGACAACACGATGTTCTATTACTGGTCGAGCATGGTGATCCGCATGATCCCGATGTCCTTCTTCTTTGCCCCTGTCAAGGAACCGCCGCTGCGGGAGACGGACGTGCTGCGCATGAACAGGCTCGACAAGTGGCGGTATGAAAAAAGGCGGAAGGATGCGCGCATAACGAGAAAACCGCGGATGCGGCTTGAATAATAATTAATTGTTTGCAGAGGTACATATGATCAGGATTTTACATTCCGTCAGCAATATGGATCGCGGCGGTATCGAGACGATGCTGATGAATTTTTATCGGCACGTCGACCGCGAGACCGTGCAGTTTGATTTTCTGGCGAACAAACCGGCGCCCGGAGACTATGACGAGGAGATCCGCTCGCTGGGCGGCAGGATCTTCGTGTCGCCCGGCTTCATGAGCTATCGCAAGTATCTGGCGTATATGACCGATCTGTTCCGGACGCATCCGGAATACAGGATCATCCATACGCACAACGGCTCTCTGATGCTGTATGCGCTGCAGTCCGCCAAAACGAACGGGATCCCCGTGCGGATCGCGCACGCACACGCGACCGCCGTGCCCTTCGGCTGGAAGAACGAGCTGAAAAAGCTGATGCGCCCGATGATCAAATACGTCGCCACGGATTACTGGGGCTGTTCCGATGCGGCGGGAAAATTCTATTTTTCCGAAAAGCGCTGGAACGGGAAGCATGAGCTGATCCATAACGCGATCAACGTCGACGAATTTGCCTTTGACGCCGGCGCAAGGGCTTCGATCCGCGAACGGTACGGATTCGGAGATAAGTTCATTCTGGGACACGTCGGCAGACTGACGCCGCAGAAGAACCAGAAGATGATCCTGGAAGTTTTTGCCCGGATGCATATAATAAACCCCCATACGCATCTGGTCATGGTCGGAACGGGCGAGCTGGAAGACATGATGAAGCGGCACACCGCCGAGCTCGGCATCGCCGACGCCGTGACCTATACCGGCGTACAGACCAACGTCAACGAATGGTACAGCGCGTTTGACGTTTTCATCATGACGTCGATCAACGAAGGTCTGCCGGTCGTGGCGGTCGAGGCGCAGGCGGCGGATCTGCCGTGCGTGTTGTCGAACGCGATCACGCCGGAGGTCAAGGTCACGGATAATGTAACGTTCCTCGGTCTGCACGACGATCCCGAAGGCTGGGCCAAGGCGATCCTCGATCTGCCGCAGAAAGAAAGAACGAGCCGTGCGGCAGACCTCAAGGCCGCCGGATACGATATACGATATGAAGCGCAGCGGATGCAGAGCCTGTATCTGGATTTGTACGCCGCCGCAAACGGGAAGCAACTATGAAGATCGGAATCTTAACGCATCACACCATCAATAATTTCGGCGCGTTCATGCAAAGCTGGGCGCTGCAGGAAAAGCTGAAAGCGCTGTTTCCGGACGACGACGTCCGGATTATTAACTACATCATTCCGAAACAGAACATCATCAACGTCGGCGGCTTTTTCCGGTTTTATCCGGGAACGGAAACGCCGGCCTCCTGGCTGCAGAAGATCACGCAGCCGATGCTCTTTTCCGAAAACCGGAAGCGGTATTACAGCCTGACCGAACCGGTCTATAACGCCGGACAGATCAACGCGCTTGGTTTGGACTGTATCGTGATTGGGAGCGACGAGGTGTGGAACTACCTCGACCCGAAGAGCTTTTCGCTCGTCAAGTACAGCGGCGCTCTGACCGCCGGACGGATCGTCGCCTATGCGCCGAGCACAGGCAAAGCGGCCGGCGCGGACGTCCCGGACGCGGTGCGCGCGGCGATGCGCGGCTTCACGGCCCTGTCGGCCAGAGACAGGGGCGCGCAGGATCTGTGCCGCAACACGCTGGGCGTCTGTCCCCCGCTGGTCTGCGATCCGACCTTTCTCACCGCGGCGCCCGCCGTGGACAACGAAAAGATCCGCCGGCTCACAGCAAAGCCCTTCGTGCTGTTTTATTACTGCAACGGCATCCCGCGCGAGCTGAAAAAGCAGGTCGTCGACAGCGCGCATCAAAAGGGGTATGAAGTCCTCGGCGCCGGCGAATACGACAGCCTGTATTCGCAGATGTCGGTCCGGCTCACGCCGTTCGAGTGGGCGGAGCTGTTCCGCCGGGCGGAATACGTGTACACCGGCACGTTCCACGGCGTGGTGTTTTCCATCCTGAACAGAAAGGATTTCCGCGTTTTCGCGTCCATTGACAGCCGCGTCAAAAAGATCGCTGCGCTGCTCGACCAGTTCGGGATCGCAGACCGCACGCTCACTGCGGATACGGTCGGACGCACGGACGACACGATCGACTACGACGCGGTCTACCGCTATGTCGACCGTCTGCGGGAGATCAGCAGCGACTATCTGCTGCGCGCCGTAAACGGTGAAGAAATCAAAGGAGAAGAAGTCCATGATACAGAGCAAAGCCGATCTGAAGCGTTATCTGGAGCAGGACAGGATCGCCCTGTATAAAACGCGGAAAAGACCGCGGATCGCCGGCGACGAGATCTGGCAGTACGAGATCCTGCTGCGCAAAACCGAGTACTACAAAAACTGCAAAAAAGATCCGCTCGGCAAAGCCGTGGCGCTCTGGCTGCATTACAGGCTGCGCAAAAAAGGGCGCAAGCTGTGCGGCTTCCATATTCCGCCCAACACGTTTGAAGAAGGTCTTTCGATCGCGCACTGGGGACCTGTCGTGGTGCATCCCTCGGCGCGCATCGGCAAAAACTGCCGCATCCATCAATGCGTTACGATCGGCGCGACAAACGGCCAAAGCGAAGCCGCGACGATCGGCGACAATGTTTTTATCGGACCGTGCACGTCCGTCATCGGCAAGATCACCATCGGCAGCGATATCGCCATCGGCGCGAACAGCGTCGTCACCAAGAGCTTTGTCGACAACGGGATCACGATCGCGGGCACGCCCGCAAAAAAAATCAGCGATCACAATTCGCATTCCAATCTGGCGCCGGGATTGAATTTAGATTAAAACCGAAAAGGAGAACAGGCTGATGGACAACGCAAAAGATCGCACAGTGCAGACGCGCCCGCGGAGAAAGCACGTCGTTCTCCGGGCGCTTCTGGCCGTTCTGTTTGTTCTGCTTGCGGCAGGGATCCTGACCGTCGGCGTGAATATCGCGGTCAACCGGAACTTCACCGTTTCGTTTTACTCGATCCGTTGCGACAAGGTTTCGGACAACATCCGGATTATCGAGCTTGCGGATCTGCACAACAAAGAATTCGGCGAGAACAACGAAAAGCTGGTGCGGAAGATCGAATCGCTGCATCCGGATCTGATCGTATACGCGGGCGACATGATGAACTATCAGGACGACGATTATTCGGTCCTGTTCACCCTGTCGGATCAGTTGAGCGAGATCGCGCCGATCTATGCCTGTTACGGCAACAACGAACTGGATCAGTTCCTCTTTCGCGACAGGACGTTCACCGGACAACTGGCCGAACACAACGTCCGAATGCTGAGCAACGAAGCGCTGATCGTCGAGGTGGGCGGCTCCGTCGTGCAGTTGATCGCCGTTTCGGACGACGTCAAACAGTTCGACGTCAAAACGAACAACGCCAAGAAGTTTCTGGACTCGCTCGACCCGACGAGCAATTGCCGCATCTGCCTGACGCACTATCCGGAGCTTTTCCTCGAAAAGCTGCTTGACAGAGGGATCGACGTGGCGTTCACCGGCCATGCGCACGGCGGACTGATCCGCCTGCCGCG
Source organism: Clostridia bacterium (assembly GCA_017449935.1). GTDB lineage: Bacteria > Bacillota > Clostridia > Oscillospirales > Acutalibacteraceae > UBA1425. The sequence goes on along the minus strand of JAFSYP010000074.1, from coordinate 3,670 downwards.
CATCGGCGGACTGTACAGCTCCGGAGAGGGGTTCCTGCCCGAGTTCACTTCGGGCGTCGTGCAGACCGACGACGGCGCACAGGTCGTCGTCAGCAGAGGTCTCGGCAATTCCGGTTTCATCCCGAGGATCAACAACCAGCCGGAGCTGGTCGTTACGGATATATGTTGGTATTGAATAATCTGAAAACCATTCTACGAAAGGAGGCGTGACGCATGAAAACAGAAGAAACGGAAAAAGCGGAGCAGCTCGAGCAGGCGAATCCGACCGAACAAACACAGGAGCCGGAACAGACCGGTTCAGAAGAAGCGCTTCGTGACGAGCCGAAAGAGAAGCGCAAAAAAGCTCCCGGCAGGTTCCTGAAAAACCTCTTCGCACCGCTGACCGATCTGCTGGACGGCGTCGCCGCCGATTTTGCGGACCGCACTTTTGCCAGAAAAACACTGATCGCGATGGTCAAGCTGAGAGTACCGATCTGTATCCTGCTCGCGGCGGTGATCGCGCTGTCGGCTTGCTATTTCATTCTGCAAAGCGACAACACGGCGACCACGGAAATGAGTCTGAACTATGAGGAAAGCGCCAACGGCCTGAATCCCAATTCGACGCGCTTCAACGCATACGAGCTGGCCAGTCCCACCGTCGTCGAAGGTATGCTCTGGTACTGCGGAATCGACCCGAACGACGTGGATCTGAACGAAGTGATCAACTCGATCTCCATTCACCCGATGAACGCGAAGTCTTTTTCCGAGGATAACTTATACATCTCCACGTCTTACAGGATCACGCTCCGGAAGCCGGCTTCAATCAAGGGCGTGAGCGTCAAAGAGCTTCTGGGCTTCCTGTGCAAATCGTACAAGGATAATCTGTACGCCAAGTATTCGGAGAACCGGTCCATCCTCTCCTTTGACATCGACACGTTCAACGACGTGGAGTTCATGGAGATCGCCGATCTTCTCGACCTGAAAGCACAGCAGATCGAAAAGTATCTGAACACAAGGGTCAAGCAGAGCAAAACCTTTACGGAAAAGGAATCGGACGAGAGCTTCAAATCTCTTGTGCAGAAGGCGGAGGATCTGCGCGATTACGACATCGCCAAATACCGCGCTTTTATCATCCAGGCGGGCTGCTCGTACGACAAGGCGCGTTACATCCGGGCGCTCTCCTACATCAACCGCATCAAGCGTCTGAGCTATGACAAGGATATGGCGGCTTACACCGTGCGCAACGACGGGATAAAGATCTATAACGAGTCGATGATCAGCGTCGTCATGATCCCGTCGATCGATCAGGGCAAGAATACATACTACATGTCCAAAACCAAGACCGGCATGGACTACATGGCAAGTCAGGCGGACGATTACTTGCTGACGGCGCAGGAAACCGCAAAGGAGATCGCCACCAACAAGGACATCATTTCCAAAATGCGCGCCGGCTCGAATAAAGCTTCGGATATCCGAAAAGCCAGTCAGATGATTATAGACATACGCCGCAAGTTCACCGATCTTTCCCAACAGATCGAGACCGTCGACAAGGCGTATATCAAGTATAAGACAAAGGATTACCTGGCCTTCAAAACAGCCAATCCGTCACTGATGCAAAAGCTCAGACCAAGCACGCTGCTTGTGCTTGCTGCGGCGCTGTTGCTGGGAATGTATGCTGTGATCTGGTTCAGATTCAGATTTTTAAGCGGAGGCAAAGAGCGTGAAGGAATTTCAATTACTGCGGTACCTTTCCAAGGGTAAGTTCATCATTTTCATCGTTGCGCTGATCGGCGCGGTGGGCGTTTACTTCTATGCAAACGCCCAGCAGATCTATACGGCGACGACGGTCATTCGTTACGCGAACGACGCGATCAGCGAGGGCCTTACGCCGAACGGCTCCAAGCTGGACGTTTCCGAGATCTATTCCTCGACCGTCATCAAGGGAGCGATCGAAGATCTGGGATTGAACTGCTCCGTGGATGAAGTGCGCTCAAAAGTCAAAGTCCGTCCGATCGTGCCCGAGGAAGAAGAGCAAAAAAAGGAAACCGCGATCAGCAAGGGCGAGGAGTATTCGTTCTTCCCGACCGACTATGTGATCACCTATGAGGCCGGTTCGGATAAATCCACGAATTACGCCGGAAACATGCTTGACGCGATCGTAAACAACTATTATCGGTTTTACAGCGAACGGTACGTCGATCAGCTGATCCTGCCGAACAACGCGGCCAGCATCAGCTCCAACGATTACGATTATATCGAATGCGCCGACATCATCCAGCAGTCGGCCAAAGACATCGACGACTACCTTTTGCAGAAGCGAGCCTCCTATCCGGAATTCCGGGCGTCCGCCACGGGATATGCCTTTGCCGATCTGGAAAACATCTATAACTACATCATCAACAACAAAGTCCCGCATCTGTATGCCAGCATCCTTCGCGGGAAATATACCAAGGACAACGATCTGCTTTTGAAAAAGCAGCAGGACCGCATCGACGATCTGGATATCCGTCTGCAGAACAGTACGCAAAAGTCCGCCAAGCTGAAGTACCTGATCGACAATTACGCCGAAAAGGGCATCAACAGCACGGAGAAAGCTCTGCAGGACGCTTCCAACGAGAGTACCGGTTCCTCCATTATCATGGACGTTGACGGCTATGAGAGAGGTCTGAACGTCATCACGACGTACGACGATCTCCTTCAGGAATACGTTCTGATCAATCAGTCGATCAAAGACGACGAGATCGACAAGAAACACGCCGAGTATATCCGGTCGGTTTTCATCGACAACAAGAGAAACCAGATCCTGGATGAAGCGGTCGAAAAGGACATCGAAGATCTGGTCGCTACGCTGACCGACGAGTTTGCCGTCGTCCAGGCGACCGCCAGAGAGCTGAACGAGTATATCGGCGCAAGCTATCTGAATCTGCTCAATTCGGTCGTGACCTCGCAGAAGATCAACATCAAGCTGTACATCGCGCTGGCGCTTGTGTTCTTCCTGTTCTTCGGCTGCGCGGGCGCCGTGGTCATTGGCAGACTCAAGGATTTCCTGCAGTATATCCTCTATACCGACAAGACCACAAAGCTCCCGAACCGGCCGATGTGCGACGTCCAGATCAATGCGCTCAGCGAGAAAGAACTCGGCGAACAGTTCACCTGTTTGATCATACGGCTCGACAATCTTCAGGAGTTGAACGATACGCTGGGACGTTCTGCGGGCGACGCGCTCCTGGGCAGCTTCGGCGAAATCCTGAAAACGCTTTCCAGGAATTACGGCTTTATGGGATGCAGCACAGGCGGTACGTTCCTGGGACTGTTTGAACAATGCTCCGTGTCCAAGGCGAAGCTGTTCCTGGAAATGCTCGACAAGAGCGTGAACGAGTTCAATGAAGAACAGATCGAGCTCCATGCCAGATACTCCGCGGCGTTCAGCAATTCAACGGAAGACAAGATCTATGCCGTCCGGGCGCTGATCCGCAATACGTTTAAAAGAATGCCGTAACGCGCACGGATCGTTTTAACAAAAGAATGCGAGCTTCTCTCTTGCAAAAAGCTGAACCGCACCCCGTCAAGAGGACAAAGAAATAATTAACAAAATATTCACAACGCGATGCGTTGTGGCACCGCAGATTCCGGTTGAAATTTTGAGGATTTCAACCGGAATTTGCGGTCTCTTATGCCGCTTTATACAACT
>JAFSYP010000073.1 GCA_017449935.1 Clostridia bacterium | reverse complement strand
CGATCATCTTGTACCACAGAAGCTGCGCAGACGTCGGCAGATAATGCGCAGTCAGCCAGCGTTCAAAGGCGTTGATCTGCGTGAGGTACCGCTGCGGACAGCGCGCCTCTTTGTTTTTTTGCATAACCGTCTCTCCTTTACATTTTTTCTTCTTCACTATTGGACGAAAAAGAAGAGACGGTTGTCCTGTTTAAGACAACTCAGCTAAAAAAAACATAACCCGCCTGACTTCCGTATAGCGGAGATCAAGCGGGTTTGTTTTGTTATGAGCAGATTATTCTGCCGCAGGAGCGCCAACCGGGCAAGTGTCTGCGCAGGTGCCGCAGTCAATGCACTTACCGGCATCGATTTCGTACTTGCCGTCGCCTTCGGCAATGGCCTCAACGGGGCATTCTGCTGCGCAAGCGCCGCAGGAGATGCATTCGTCAGAAATGATGTATGCCATGATCGTCATCCTCCTTTATAGTATTCAACTATATTGTAACATAGTTTATAAAAAAAGCAAGTGTTTTTTTGAGAATTATTCGATCCCTTTGAGCGCCTCCAGCTCCGAACGGTCCACGCGGATCTGGCCGTCGCGCACCGTCTTGACCTTTTTGCGGTGACAGACCTTCGGCGCGGCTTCGGGCCTTGAATCCAGACGGACCTTGAGCATCCCCGTCAGCAGGTTGTTTTCCACGACGGTGCCCTTGCCCTCGTCCGTTTCAACGATCGCGCCGACCTTCGGCGTGACGTGCAGCAGATGCTCATAAGCGTCCTGCTCGTGCTTGAGGCAGCACATCAGTCTGCCGCAGGTGCCGCTGATTTTGACGGGGTTGAGCGAAAGGCCCTGTTCCTTCGCCATCTTGATGGACACCGGCTGGAACTCGCCCATGAAGCTGTTGCAGCAGAACGGTCTGCCGCACATACCCAGACCGCCGAGCATCTTCGCCTCGTCGCGCACGCCGATCTGCCGCAGCTCGATGCGCGTGCGGAACACGGACGCGAGGTCCTTGACCAGCTCGCGGAAGTCCACGCGGCCGTCCGCCGTGAAATAAAACAGGATCTTGCCGCCGTCGAACGTGTATTCCACGTCGACCAGCTTCATCTCCAGCTTGTGCTTTTCGATCTTATCCAGGCAGATGTTGAACGCATTGACTTCCTTTTTTTTGTTGTCCTCCAGCGTTTTCAGGTCTGCCGCCGTCGCCTTGCGAATGACGGGCTTGAGCGGATGGACGATCTCTTCGTCCGGTACTTCCTTGTTGGCGATGGCGACGCTGCCGCATTCAACGCCGCGCGCCGTCTCAACGATCACCGGATCGTTCTCCGCAAAGTCGATCCCTTTGGGGTCGAAGTAATAGACCTTACCGACCTCTTTGAACCGAACACCGATTATTGTTGCCATAGATCATGATATCCTTTCGTTTGGATCGGCGAAAAGCCGCGCGCAAAAATACGCGAGCAGCAGATTGCCGTTGCTGTTGGCCTGCATGGACAGGACCGTATCGTTTGCGATCTGCACGACGCGCAGAAGCTGCTGCGCCGAGATCCGGCTCTCGATTTCAGAAGAAAACGGATCAGCCGGCAGATTCGCCGCCTTTTGCATCAAAACATCGGACGCCAGTGCGGCAAGCGATCGGCACGTTTCGCGAAAAAGGTCTTTGTCCTTTTCAAAAACAGCCGTTTCGCGCAGAAGCGTCAGCTCGTCCCGCGCACAAACCGTGCGCAAGATCTGCTGCGCTTTGTCGTCCGCCGCGGACTGCAAACGGTCGTCCGTCTGCGTTTTTGCGGCAGAGAGCGAATACACGCTCACACGCGAGCGGATCGTATCGAGCATATCCGACGCGGCTGTGCACGTCAGGACGAACCGCACGAAGCGCGGCGGCTCCTCCAGAATCTTCAGCAGCGCGTTCTGCGCGCCGGCGAGCATCGTCTCGCACCCGAGCAGCAGAAACACCTTGACGCTCGCTTCGTTCGGTAGTATGCCCGCATTTCGCCGGATCTCGCGAACGGTATCGACCTTGAAGCTGCCGACGGTCGTGCCGCCGGAATAAACCAGTATGTCGGGGTGGGATCGGGCGAGCGCCTTGACACAGTGCGCACAGACGCCGCACGGCTTGACACTGCCGGTGCAGACCATCGCCTGCGCAGCCTGACGCGCCGCCGCCTCGCGCAGTTCGGCCGTCCCGCCGTCGAGCAGCACGGCATGGGACAGCTTATTTCTTTGCAGATCGGCAAAGATCTGCGAAAGCGCGCGTTCCATCTCAGAGCTTAAGGAACTGTTCGACGTCGAGCACAAACACCGTGGCGCCGCCGACGTGCACTTCAACCGGCATGGACACAAAGAAATCCGCGTTGAAGGACGGCTGCGTCTGCACGATCTCCTTGCGCTTGCAGCAGAACTTGCCGATGATCTCAATGAGCGCGTCGAGCTTTTCATCCTCCACGCCGATCAGAAGCGTCGCGTTTCCGGCGCGAAGGAAACCGCCGGACGTGGACAGCTTCGTCGCGCTGAAGCCTTCCCGTGTGATCTCGGACAGGACTGTCGGACAGTCGTCGTTATTCACGATCGCAATTACTAATTTCATGGGGACCTCCCGATTTATCCAGAATCGTCAGATTTCGTTCGATAACATTGGCGCCGCGCCAGCCGTATGCGCGGCCGGCCAGATCGTCGCCGTGCTCGGCGCGTGTTTTCACGCCGTTTAAAAACAACGCAAGATCCGTCTTTTCGGCGGAGCGGTTTTTGGGACACGCTTTTTGACAAATATCGCAGCCCCACGCGCAGCCGGTTTTGCGGATCATTTCTTCCTGCTGCGCCGTGAGCGGCTTTTTCTGCTGTGTGATCGCGGACAGGCAGAGCTCCGCATGAAACCCGTCGGACGCGAGCGCGCCTGTCGGACAGGCGCGAATGCACAGATCGCATCCGTCGCAAAGCCGCAGAACCGTTTGTGCGGGCGGCAGGCGCATCGTCGTGACGATCTCGCCGATAAACACCCACGAGCCGAACTTTTCGGTCAGCAGCAGACTGTTGCGTCCGCGCGTGCCAAGTCCGGCACGTTCGGCGGCCATGACCTCCGGCAGCGGCGAATTTCCGCAAAACGCCGCGAACGCTTCGCCGGGATATGCCGCCTTCAAAGCATCCGCCGCGCAGGACAGCACGTCGCGCATCGTATCGTTGTAGTCCGGCACGACCGCGTACCGGGAGATGTTGGAATCCGCATAGGCGTCCTCGCCTAAATAATACGGAAACAGCGCGACGATGATGCTTTGCGCGCCGTCGGGGATGCGCGAGGCGGCGCGGCACGGCAGAATGTGATCGGCAAACGGCGCAAAATCGCATATCCCCCACAGCGGGGAAACGCCGTCCATTATCTGTTGAATTCGTTTCATATCCTATAATTATTGCGGTACGCTCATGGCGAGGGCGATCATGGTCGGCATCGTCAGGATCGATATAAGACTGACCGCGCTGACCGTTTGTGCGGCCAAACCGGTATCCTTGTTGTACTTGGCTGAAAACAGGACGGTATTGTTGGCCGACGGCGCGCTCGCCGAAAGGATCAGTGCGGACAGCAGCGTGCCGCGGATGCCGAACAGAATGTAAACGCCGAGCAGTATCAGCGGCAGCAGGATCAGCTTGCACAGCGCCGTGACCAGTATTTTCTTTTCACGGAACATCGTGCGGAATTTCGTATTGGCAAGATAGGTGCCGAAGATCAGCATGGCCAGCGGCGTATTCATGCTCGCCAGATACCCGAGAGGCTGCGCGACGACCGACGGCATCTGCACGCGTAAAAAGTACAGCGGCAAGCCGACGATGACCGCGATCACGCCGGGATTGAGCACGATCTTTTTCCAGTCGAACGAACGCTTTTCGCCCGCGCTCGCCGACATCAGGTATACGCCGTAGGTGAACGAGCAGATCTGAAACGCGACGATCACGGCCGAGCAGAAGAACACGCCCTCCTGCCCGAGCACGGCGTTTGCCAGCGGCAGAGCCATATAGCCGCAGTTGCCGAATACGGACGCGTAGTTGAACACCGCGTTCTTGTCCCGGTCTCCCCTGCGAAAAAACGGGAACGCGATACACGCCGCGGTAAAATGCATCAGCATCCCGCAGCCGACGGAGATCAGAAGGCTGCGCGTATGCTCGGCGGTGTTCTCCATCGAAACGAACGACTGCACGATCACGCAGAACGTGATAACGTAAAACAGCAGATCCGTGCAGGCCTTGGCCGTTTTCTCGGTGAAGAGCTTCGTTTTATCCGCGACCGCGCCGACCGCGACCAGGATATACAGGATCAGGACCTGCCGCGCGGCGATCGAAATGTTCTGCAAAAACATTATGCATTACTCCGGGAAGGTATCCTTTTTGCTTTCCTTGCGGAATACTCTGGAACGGTCCACCAAAACGAACAGCACAAACGCCGCCATCGTCAGATCCACAAACTCAATCGAAGAATCGGCGCTGATCAGCTCGGCGTGTCCGAGGACCGTCACCACAACGCGCGGTACAAAGCAGAGCAGGCAGAACAGCGCGCCGGGCAGACCGTACGCGAAGAGCTTCCATTCCAGGCCCTTGCCGTTGACGTTGGCCGTGATCTGCGCGAACGCCATGAAGAACATCATCAGGAACACGATCATCAGAAGCTCTAAGAACAGTTCGGATACGTTCAGGAAGCTGATCTTGCGCATGAAGCGGTGCATGATGCGGAAGATCGACCAGAAAACAGGCATGATCGCCAGCAGCTTATACTCGGACGGGTCCTTGCCCGTAAGCCACGCGATACCCAGCATCAGGAAGAAGATCGCGCTGACGACGGCGAAGAAGGCCTCCAGTCCAATCGCAAGCGCGCCGGATTTGGACAGGAACGTCATCATCGGCTGCGAACCGGCCAGGCCGTTGGTGTAGTCGAAATAGAGGTTGGAGAAGGACGTGTAGCGCACGATCGCGTCCACGACAAGCCCCACGGCCGCAGCGAACGACAGTACGCCGCCGACCGGCTTTTTCTCCGCATTGGACTCCACCTTGCCGAGGCCCTTTTTGTAGATCAGGGACATGACGATCGGCATCACGATCCCGAAGGCGATAAGAACATAGAAAATAAACACGGAAAAATGCGTGTGGCTTTTCCAGAATCCGGTCTCGCTCTGCACGTTGGCCATCAGCTGATAAACGCGGAACGGCAGCGAAAGGATCACGGTAACGATAAAGATTGCAAAAATGCCAAACGGGTTTACGGTTTTTTGATTCAGAGTATTCAAAACGATCGACACCTTTCTGTTTATTTCAATTACGTTCCTCGGACGGAACGTATTCTGGATTGACATAACCTTCCACACGCTCGGCGATGGGATAGTACTGCCGCGGCAGCGAAACGCTCTTGTATGCGGGACGGATGATGCGTCCGCCCGTCATCAGCTCCTCCATGCGGTGCGCCGACCAGCCGGCCATACGCGCCACGCAGAACAAAGGTGTGAACAGATCCACGGGAATATGCAGCATCTCATAGATCAGTCCGGAATACAAATCGACGTTCGCGCATACTTTTTTCTTGACGCCCTTTACGCGCTCGAAAACCTCCGGCGTCAGGCGCTCGACCGTTTCGATCAGATCGTACTGCTCCGAAAAGCCGTACTTCTGCGCGAACGATTTGGCGTTGCGCTTGAGGATCAGCGCGCGCGGATCGGAGAGCGTGTAGACAGCGTGGCCCATGCCGTAGATCAGACCGGAGCCGTCGCCCGCCTTGTGCTCGAGGATCTTGGCAAGATAGTCGGCGACCTGTCCCTCGTCCGTCGGATCGGCGACGTCGCGCCGGATAAAATCGAGCATTTCGCGGACCTTGAGGTTCGCGCCGCCGTGTCGCGTGCCCTTGAGCGCGCCGATCCCGGCCGCGACCGCCGCGTACGTATCGGTCAGACTGGAGGTGAGAACGCGCGTGGCAAAGGCGGAATTGTTGCCGCCGCCGTGCTCCGCGTGGAGGATCAGGCAAAGATCCAGCAGCTTTGCTTCCTCGTCCGTGAATTCCTTGTTGGAACGAATGGTGCGCAGCACAGTCTCTGCCGTCATGAACTCCGGCCGCACCGGATGGATGTACATGCTCTTGTGATAATAGTGCCGGCGCTTGACCTGATAGGCATAGGACATGATGGTCGGCATCTGCGCCAGAAGCTGGATCGACTGGCGAAGCACGTTCTCGACGCAGACGTTCTCCGGATCGGGATCGTAGGAATACAGCGACAGCACGGAACGCGACAGCTTGTTCATGACGTTGGGCGAGGGCGACTTCATGATCATATCCTCGATGAAGTCCTCAGGCAGCTCGCGCGCCTCGGCCAGGAGCTTACAGAACAGATCGAGCTGCTTTTGCGTCGGCAGATTGCCGAACAGAAGAAGCCACGCCGTCTCTTCATAGCCGAAGCGGTCCTCCCGCACGCAGTTCTGCACGATATCGTTGATATCGATCCCGCGGTACCGCAGACGTCCCTCGCGCGGCACACGCTCGCCGTCGCTGATGTAGTAGCCGTCCACAGAGCATATATGTGTCAGTCCCGCCATCACGCCGGTGCCGTCCGCGTTGCGCAGACCGCGTTTGACGTCATACCGCGCAAAGTCCTCGGAGCTGATGCGGTTGTGTTTGTGCAGCTCTTCACACAGTGCGGAGATCGCATCGGCGGATACGGATGAAATAATACTCGACATAGCACACCACCTAATGCAATAAACATAAAAATAGATGCTATAATTTTATACCATATATATGGGAAAAGTCAAGAGGTCAACGAAATAAACATAAAAAACGGAGTGAAAAAAATGAAATTTTACGCATTGATCTGCATCCTGACCGCCATATCTCTGATCCTGACGCCGGCGATCGTGCTGCTGCGTCCGAACGAAGCGCAGCCGACAGCCGCACAGACGGCGCCGGAGGAAGAAAAAACCGTCACTGTTTTTCTTTCGGCGAATGAAAGTACAGTGACGATGCCGCTGGAGGAATACGTCGTCGGCGCAGTCGCGGCGGAGATGCCCGCGTCGAGCCATCCGCAGGCGCTGATGGCGCAGGCCGTCGCGTGCCGCACGTTCGCGCTGTATCGGCAAAGAATGGAAAAAGCCGCGCCCACGTCATCTTTGCGGGGCGCGGATCTGAGCGATCAGCCGCAGCGGCATCAGGGGTATCTGTCGGAGGACGCGCGGCGTGAAAAATGGGGCGAGGACTTCAAAGAGAACGAGGCGAAGGTGCGCGACGCCGTCCGGCAGACGAACAATGAGATCATGACATATAACGGCGAACCGATCTTCGCCGCGTTTTTTGCCGTCAGTTCCGGACAAACCGAGAGCGCCGAAACCGTTTTCGGCGACGATCTGCCGTATCTTAAAAGCGTGGTCTGCGACGAGGATCTGCTGTCGCCGGACTGCACGCGCGCCGTCGTGTATACGGCAGAGGAGTTCCGCGCGTCGGCGCAAACGATCGACGGCGTAACGCTCCCGGACGATGAGGAAGATTGGATAAGCGAAACGGACGCGTCGGACAGCGGCTTCGTGCGGCAGATCACGCTCGGCGAAACGCAGGTCACGGGAATGCGCTTTCGCGACGCCTTTTCCCTGCGAAGCGCCGTCTTTACGGTATCGCGGACGGAATCGGGCTTTCGCATCACGACCAAGGGCTTCGGCCACCTCGTCGGCATGAGCCAGTACGCCGCCGATACAATGGCAAGAAGCGGCGCGGACCATAAACAGATCCTGCGCCGCTTCTATACAGACGTTAAGATAACCGATGAATAAACAGTCCGGACAACAGCTTCGGCTCGAACCATGTGGATTTCGGCGGCATGATCGCGCCGGAATCGGCAATATCAAACAGGTCGTCCATCGTGGTCGGGAACATGGAGAACGCCAGACGCATGTCGAGGCTGACGCGTCTTTCCAGCTCGCCCAGTCCGCGGATGCCGCCGATGAAGTCGATGCGCTTATCGCGGCGCGGATCGTCGATGCCGAGAATCGGCGAGATCACATAGTCCTGCAGGATGGAAACGTCGAGCTGCCGAACGGGATCGCTCTCGTCGATGTACTGCGGCTTCGTCGTCAGCTTGTACCACTGACCGTCCAGCAGCATACCGAACGTGTGCTTCGCCGTCGGTTTGTACGGGGAAACCGGCGCTTTTTCGACGTCGAACACTTCGCCGAGCTTGTCCATGAACTGTTCGGACGTATTGCCGTTGAGATCGGCGATCACGCGGTTGTAGTCCATGATCTCCAGCTCCTGCTGCGGGAACAGCACGGCCAGGAAGAAATTGAATTCCTCCGTGCCGTCAAAGTCCGGATTCTCCTTGCGGCGTCTCTGGCCGACGTTGACGGCCGAAGCGCAGCGGTGATGGCCGTCCGCGATATAGAAGCAGCCCGTCTGCCCAAACAGTGCGGACATCTCGGCGATCAGCGCGTCGTCGTCCACGACCCATACCGTGTTGCCCACGTCGCCCGTGCTGATGAAATCGTACACCGGCGTATGCGATTCCTTCCACGCGGCGATGATCTCATTCAGGCGCGCGTTTTCGCGGTAGCACAGGAAGATCGGGCCGGTGTTCGCGTTGCAGGTATCGACGTGGCGGATGCGGTCGGCTTCTTTGTCCGCACGCGTCAGCTCATGCTTTTTGATGATATTGTTCAGATAGTCGTCGATGCTCGCGCAGCCGACGACGCCCGTCTGGCTGCGGCCGTTCATGGTCTGGCGGTATATGTAGAAGCAGGGCTTTTCGTCCTGTTTACAGATCCCGTCTGACTCCAGCTTACAAAGATTCTCCTTGGCCTTGGCATAAACGGCGTCGGAATACAGATCCACACTCTCGTCCAGATCGACCTCCGCCTTGTCCACATGCAGGAAAGAATAGGGATTCCCCTGCACCATTTCGCGCGCCTCCGCGCTGTTCATCACGTCGTACGGCAGTGCCGCAACGTCCGCGGCATACTCCGGAATGGGACGAATCGCTTTAAAAGGTTTAAAAACTGCCATATTCCGTCTCCTTTCTGTATTGCATTTTATTATTGAGGGACTTCAAAGCTTCGGCGTCGAGCTTCACGACCTCGCGGTCATACGTCAGGATGCCGTTGACTTCAAACTCCACATCGCTAACCTGTGTATAAACGAATCCGCTCAGATACTGCGGGATGAGCGGGAGGATCTGCTTTTCCATGAGATTGCGGTAGGCGTCCGTCAGCGTCTGCTTCGAGCGGAACATGAGATAGCCGAAGCTCTTTTTCGCGTTCCAGACGTGGCCGTCGAGCGTCTGACTGTATCCGCCGAATTCGCTGACGACAAACGCGCGGTGATCCGGGGTGATCTTCGGGATCGGCAGGATGTATTTGTGCATACTCATCACGTCGCCGCCGCCCTGATCGTACCATCCGCTGGCATGATCGACGATGCGGCTCGGATCGGCGCGCTTGACCTCCTGCGCGATCCGCGCGGCGTCGAACTGTCCCCACGCCTCGTTGAACGGCACCCAGCAGTAGATGCTCACGCAGTTGTGCAGCGCCGAGAGCATCTCGCGCAGCTCCTGCTCGTAGCAAAGACGCGACTGGAGCTTTTCGCGGCTGAACCGTTTGTACCGGTCGTCGCGCACCGTCACGTTTTTCGTCAGCCGCGGACAGGCGCCGATCAGATTCGGCACCACGCCGGCATAGAAATTGCCGATCCATTTCCCGCCGCTGACCATGTCCTGCCAGACAAGCATCCCCAGCCGGTCACAATGATAGTACCAGCGCGCCAGATCGACCTTGATATGCTTGCGCAGCATATTGAAGCCGAGATCCTTCATCGTCTGGATATCATAGATCATCGCTTCGTCCGTCGGCGGCGTCAATCCGCCGTCCGGGAAATAGCCCTGATCCAAAAGGCCGCGCTGGAAATACGGACGGTTGTTGAGAAAAAGACGCGTCACGCCGTCGACCGTGCCGAGAGAGCATTTGCGCATCCCGAAATAGCTGTCCACGCTGTCGACCGTTTCGCCGCCCTGACGAAGCTCCAGATGCAGATCATACAGGAACGGGTCCTCCGGCGACCACAGACGCGCGCCGGGGATCGGGAGCTTTGCGTCCTTCGCCGGGACTTCGCCTTCAAAAACCGTTCGGCCTTCGGCAGACGCGCGCGCGTAAACCTGCGCATCCCCTGCGATCTTCGCCGTCAGGCGCAAAACGCCCTCGTCAATATCGGGCGTCATACGCAGCGAAGTGATATGACACGGCGCGACCGGCTCCATCCAGACCGTCTGCCAGATACCGGACGTGCCGGTGTACCAAAAGCCGTGCGACTTCAAAGACTGCTTGCCGCGGTTCTGCCATCCTTCGTCGGTCGGATCGTATACGCGCACGACGATCTCGTTTTCGGTATTGCGCAGAAGCTCCGTCACATCCACGGTAAACGGACAGTAGCCGCCCGTGTGCTCCGCCGCCTTGCGGGAATTTACGTAGACGACGCATTTCCAGTCCACCGCGCCGAAATGCAGCAGACAACGCTTTCCCGAAAAGGATTCCGGCAGCCTGACCTTGCGCCGATACCACAGACGCTCCTGCGGCAGCAGCTTGCGGCAAACGCCGCTGAGAAGCGTTTCCGGCGCAAACGGCACCACGATCTCGCCGTCAAACGTCTGCGGAACGGCGGCGACGTCGCCGGTGATCGCGTATTCCCACCTGCCGTTCAGACACAGCCAGTCGTCGCGGCGCATCTGCGGACGCGGATATTCCGGCAGCGGACAGTCCCTGTCCACCGTGTCGAACCATCGAGTTTTCAGCATATCATTTCCCCTCTTGTCCCGGACGGCGCATCGTCAGCGAGATCCGGCCGCGCGCCGTATCAACCGACTGCACCCAGACCGTGACGACCTCGCCGACCTTCAGCACGTCGGACGGATGGCGGATGCGTTTTTCCGAGATCTGCGAAATATGTACAAGCCCGTCCTGATGCACGCCGACGTCGACGAAAGCGCCGAAGTCGATCACGTTGCGGACGGTCCCCCGAAGCTCCATGCCGGGCTTGAGGTCGGACATCTGCATGACGTCCGTGCGCAGAAGCGGCGGCGGCAGCTCGTCACGCGGATCGCGGCCGGGCCGCTGCAGCTCCCGAACAATATCCGAAAGCGTCGGCAGTCCGGCGCCGAGCGCTTCGGCGGCTTTTTCCATGCTGCCGAACGTGTGCGTGATCGCCTCGGGCACGTCGGCTTTTCCCGCGCGGATCGCCTGTACGTCCAGACCGCATCTGTCCAACAGCGACTTCGTCAGCGCATAGCTTTCCGGATGCACGCCCGTGTTGTCCAAAAGATTGCGGCTCTCCGGGATGCGCAGAAATCCGGCGCACTGCGTAAAGGCTTTGTCGCCGAGCTTGGGCACTTTTTTCAGCTGCGCTCTGCCGGTGAACGCGCCGTTTTCCTCACGGAACGAAACGATATTCTTGGCGACCGCGGCGTTGATCCCGGCGACGTGCGACAACAGCGGCGCGGACGCCGTGTTGAGATCGACGCCGACGCTGTTCACACAGTCCTCCACCACGCCGTCGAGCGCGGCGGTCAGCTCCTTCTGCGGCATGTCGTGCTGATACTGACCGACGCCGATCGCCTTCGGGTCGATCTTGACAAGTTCGGACAGCGGGTCCTGCAAGCGGCGCGCGATGGAAACGGCGCTGCGCAGTGAAACGTCGTACTGCGGGAATTCCTCCGCGGCGAGCTTCGACGCGGAATACACGGACGCGCCGGCCTCGCTGACGACCATATACGCCGTCGTGCAGTGCGGGATCTCCCGCAGGACTTCGGCCGTAAAGATCTCCGTCTCCTTCGAGGCGGTGCCGTTGCCGATGGCGATGATCTGCGCGTCATACGTGCGGATGAGATGCTTCAGCGTTTGCTTTGCCGCGTCGCGCTGACGGTCGGAATGCGTGAGATACAGCACGTTCGTATCGAGCACCTTGCCCGTTGCGTCCACGACGGCGACCTTGCAGCCCGTGCGGTATCCGGGATCGAGCCCGATCGCGGTCTTGCCCTTGACGGGCGGCTGCAAAAGCAGCTCATGCAGATTGGCGGCAAACACGCGGATCGCCGCTTCTGCGGCCTTATGCGTGAGCATATTGCGCGTTTCACGCTCCACGGACGGCCGGATCAGCCGTTCGTAAGCGTCCGCGCCGGCCGCGCGCACCGCGTCGGTACACGGCGAATCGCCGCGCAGCGTGACGGACGTGACGACGTTGGACGCCTTGACCGGGTCGAGCGTGACGCCGACCTTTAAAAAGCCCTCTTTTTCACCGCGGTCAATGGCAAGAACGCGATGGCCGGCGATGCGGCTGACGGGTTCGGAATAAGAATAATAGATGCGGTAAACGCTGTCCTTGTCCGGGTCGGACGCTTCGACGCTGACGACGCCGACCATCGCAAACAGATTGCGCAGCCTGCGGCGTATATCGGCGTTGTCGGAAATATCCTCGGCCAGAATGTCCAGCGCGCCCTGCAGAGCGTCCTCGGCAGTTTCCACGCCCTTTTCCGGGTCGATGAAATCCTGCGCCATCGTCAGCGGCGCGTCAGAGCTTTTCTCCTGCGCCATGATTTTGGCGGCCAGCGGCTCCAATCCCTTTTCACGTGCAGCCGACGCGCGCGTACGCCGCTTGGGCCGGAACGGACGGTACACGTCCTCGATCTCCGAGAGCGTCGCCGCCTTTCGCAGCGCTTCTTCGATCTGCGGCGTCATTTTCTCCTGCGCGGCGATCGATTCAAACACCTCTCCCCTGCGCTTTTCGAGATTGCGCAGATATGCCAGGCGCTCCGAAAGCCGGCGCAAAACCTGATCGTCCAGCGTTCCGTGCGCTTCCTTGCGGTATCGGGCGATAAACGGGATCGTGTTACCGTCGTCGAGCAGCTTGACGGTATTTTCCACCTGCCACTTTTGCAGGGAGAACTCTTTCGTTAAGGTTTGCAGAATGTCCATATGTATCCTTTATCGCAGGATCTGACGAATGTCCGCGCCGTAGAACGTCAGCGTCGTGTAGCTGCCGAAAATACGGGACGTGATGCGGCGCGTGTATCGCTTTTCCAGCTCCTTGATCGTAAGATTCGTGTTGATGATCACCGGTCTGCCGCTTTGCAGTCGCGTGTTGATGATGTTATACACCGCGGCGGTCGTGAACTGCGTCGTAAACTCCGCGCCGAGATCGTCCAATATCAGCAGGTCGCACTCGAGCATGGCGTCCTGGGCGCCCTCGTTCTCGCCCTTGAAGCGTTCGCGCTCCAGACGGTCCAAAAGATTCTGCGCCGAGCCGTAGATCACGCCGAAGCCCTTCTTGGTCACTTCGCCCGCGATGGCGAGAGAAAGATGCGTTTTGCCAAGACCTGTTTCGCCGTACAGAAACAGCGACGGCGAGCGAAGATCGAAGTCGGCGGCGTACTGCTGGCAGAAGCGGAAGATCTCCTCCATCCGCGCATAGGGCGCGACGCCTGTTTTCGGGTCGGTCTGCTTGGAATACAGAGCCGGATTGAATCTCTCAAACGTGCATTTGTCGAGCGGAAAGTCGCTGCACAGCGCGGAATACGCGATCTGCCGCGCCAGCGCGTCCATACACGCGCAGCGATACCCGCCGCAGAAGCCGCTGTCGGAGCATTTCTCGCAGGTGTATTTGACTCGAAGATAGTCCTCCGGATAGCCGGCCTCCAGCAGCAATTCACGCTTTTTCTGCTGCGCGGCCAGATTTTCCTCTTTCAGCGCGTCCAGGTATTTTTGCGCGTCCTGCTTCATGCCGATCGCCCTGACCGCACCCAGTCCGGTTTGTGCGATATGTGCGTCAAGCTGCCGGATCTGCGGAACGGCGGCGTATACCTCGGCGCGCCGGCGGGCGGCCAGCGTCTCGGCGTCGGCGCGCCGCCTCTCCAGAATCTGCGAAGCCTTGCGGTAGATCTCTGCGCTGTAACCCATAGCGTTCTGTCCCTTCAGTCGTTTTTCTTGTAAACGATGGGGCCGTACAGCAGTCTGTGCTCCATCTCGTCAATATCATAGGACGCCGGCGGCTTATCGCCGTCTTTTTCTTTTTCTTGTTCCTTCTGCTTCTTTTCGCGGAACAGGCGATTGTCCTCGGCGACTTCCTGCGGCGTCTTCAAGCCCTTGGAATGCCATGTGTGCAGGACCTTGTTCATATACGGGAAGCTGAGCTTGCGGCAATGGTTCGACATTTCTTCATATGCCAGCGCGATCATCTCTATGCCGTAGCCGAGCTCGTCGCTCCATACGCGCAGATACTCGGACTGCACAGGCGTCGGCGTCGGCGCGGTCAATCCGGCTGTCGAAGCGAGCTGGGACCAGAGCTTGCCGCAGCGGCGCAGCTCGTCGATCTTTTCCGCAGCCTTTTCGATCGTGTCGATCTCTTCCTGTCCCCATGTCCTGCCCATGGCGGCTATGTACCCGTAGGCCGTTTTGCGCACGTCGGCGCAGTACTGGATCAGTATCAAGATGACGTCGATCGGCAGGCCGTACCGGTCGTGCATCAGCAGAAGCGTACACTGTCCGTCATAGCCGATCGTGCGACCGAATTTCTTCTGCGCCTCTTTAAAGAGAAAATCGAGATCCGGATTTTCGAGCACGCGCCGCAATATCTCGTCGGCGCTGGGCTTGCTCTCCGGAAGCTCGGGCAGCTCCTTTTTTACGGGCTTGGCTTCCTCGACCGGCGCGCGCTGGGCGGGCACGGTCGGCGCGTCGGTCAGCAGTATCTCCTTCTGCTGCCAGAACGCGATATATTCGCGCATGTTCTGCTCGCTCTGACGCAGCGCCTTCGCCGCCTGTTCGACCGTCGGCTGCTCGGCGGCATGACGCAGCACCCACAGCAGAGCGCGAAGCTGCTCGGCGCTGGCGAGCTTTAAGTATTGATCCGCAACGGCGGCGGGGACGCTGAAGACCGCGCCCCACTGCAGTGCGGGATTGACTCTGATCTGCATGACTTTTTACAGAAGGCTTGCCGCGTCCTCGTCCAGAAGCACGGTGCAGTCGGGATGCGCCTTGAGGATCGAAGCGGGACAATGCGGGTCGATGTCGCCTTTGATCATGGCGAAAACAGCTTCCGCCTTGGACTTGCCCGTCGCGACGAGGACGATCTTTTTCGCGCGCATGATGGAGCCGACGCCCATCGTCATGGCAAAACGCGGCATCGGCACGTCGTCAAAATACATGGAGTTCGCTTCGATCGTGCTTTCGGTCAGCTGCACCTTAAACGCGTCGTTCGTGAACTTGTCCGACGGCTCGTTGAACGCGATATGCCCGTTGCGGCCGATGCCCAGGAACTGGATATCGATGCCGCCGGCGCGCTCGATCTCCGCGGCGTACCGCCGGCTCTCGGCCTCGGCGTCCGGCGCGTTGCCGTCGAGAAAGTGGACGTTTGCGCTATTCACGTCGATCTTGGAAAACAGGTTCTCCGTCATGAACGTAAAGTAGCTGTTTTTGTGCGATTTCGGCAGATCGCAGTATTCGTCCAGATTGAACGTGGAAACGTCCTTAAAGCTGACTCTGCCTTCTTTGCAGGCGTTTGCCATATAGTCATAGGTCGGAAGCGGCGTCGCGCCGGTCGCAAGGCCCAGCACGGCGTCCGGCTTTGCAAGCACGGTCTGCACGAACATCTCGCCCGCCGTGCGTCCGATCTCCTGCGCGGTTTTCAAAATGGTCACTTTCATTCGGAAACACTCCCATCCTCGAAAAATTGATGATTCATTTTTGCGTACTTAATTATTATATCAAACAAATACAAAGAAGTAAACACTTTCTGTCGAAAAAATCACGTTTTGATCTGTCGGATCGCGCTTTTTTCAAGCCGCGACACCTGCGCCTGCGATATGCCGATCTCCCGCGCGACTTCCATCTGCGTCTTTCCCATGAAGAACCGCAGATACAGGATCTTTTTTTCGCGTGCCGGCAGCGCGCGGATCGCCTGCTTGAGCTGGATCTCCTCGAGCCAGCTCTCGTCGCTGCCCTTGTCTCCGACCTGATCCATCACATAGATCGTATCGCCGCCGTCCGAAAAGACCGGCTCGTACAGCGAGACCGGCTCGACGATCGCTTCCAGCGCCAGCACGACGTCCTCTCTTTTGCGGTGCATCTGCTGCGCGATCTCCTCCACGGTCGGCTCGCGTCCGAGCTGCGACACCAGTCTTTCCTTGACCTGCATGGCATGATACGCCGTGTCACGCATGGAGCGGCTGACGCGCACGGCGTTGTTGTCCCGAAGGTACCGTCTGATCTCGCCGATGATCATAGGAACGGCATAAGTTGAGAATTTGACCTGCTGCGAAATATCGAAGTTGTCGATCGCCTTGATAAGCCCGATGCAGCCGACCTGGAACAGATCGTCCGGGTTTTCTCCGCGGTTCGTAAAGCGCTGGACAACAGACAACACCAGCCGCAGGTTGCCGCGGATCAGGCGGTCGCGCGCGGACTGGTCGCCGTCGTGCATCTTTCGCAGCAGCTCCGTTTTTTCCGATTCCTTCAAAACGCTCAGCTTCGACGTATTCACGCCGCAGATCTCCACTTTGCTGTACTGCAAATCAAAACCTCCCGATTTCATCTACCGTCATTATGGCCGGAAATCGGGAGATTCATACACGCATCTATTCGTTGTTTTCGGGCAAAACGCTCATTTTGTTAAAAAGGAAGCCAAGAGCTTTTGATCGACCGTACAGTGCATCATATCCGGCGCCTGATCCCAGCGCACCGTGTATCCGGCGCCGTGCGAACAAAACACGGAATCCGCTGTATTGTCGACGTCGGCTTCACGCGCATAGGGATGCGACCGGATCACATCGTCGGCGTTATGACAGCGGTCGTACCCGTCAAATTCCAGACGCAGCACGCCGCGCCCCTTCGTGAAAGCCGTCAGCTCCTGCTTGTAATGCATCATCTCGGACGCGGGACAGCGTCCGGAAACGGTTGTCTCGGACAGCACGGTCTGCGGCGCGTCATACGAAGCGGACATGGTTTCCAGATCGGACAAAACGCGGCCGATGCAGTCGGAAGGCACGCGGACGAAAAAACGGTAGAACGGTTCCAGAATAACGCTTTCGGCGTGGAACAGCGCCTGCCGGACGGCGCGGTAAACGGCCTGTCGGAAGTCGCCGCCCTCCGTGTGCTTTTCATGCGCGCGGCCTGTCAAAAGAACGACCTCGACGTCTGTCAGCGGAAAACCGCAAAGCGCGCCTCGATGCTTTTTTTCATAAACGTGCGTTTCGATCAGCCGCTGCCAGTTCAGACGCAGCTCGTCCGTGGAACACGCGGAAGAAAAACGCACGCCGCTTCCACGCGGCAGCGGACGCAGCAGAAGATGCGCCTCGGCATAATGACGCAGCGGCTCAAAATGGCCGCAGCCGTATACCGGCGCATCGATCGTTTCAAGATACAAAATCTGCGGATCGCCGAAACGGATCGGCAGACCAAACCGGACGTCGCACTGTTCGGCGAGCACCTCGAGCTGAATGGGGCCCATGACGGAAACCTGTATCTGTCCGACGGAGTCCAATACGTTTACGCCGATCTGCGGGTCCTCGGCCTCCAACGTCCGAAAGATCTGCAGTACGTTCTGCATCGGCACGGACGCGTCAAACTCCACGGCGGCCGTCAGAAGCGGCGTCATCCGCGGCTTCGGAAACGACGGCGCAGCGCCGAAAACCGAGCCGACTTCGGCAAAAAGCCCGGTGACCGCGCAGACCTGTCCGGCTTCCGCAGACTGCACAGGCGTGAAGCGTTTGCCGCAGTACGCGCGAATCTCATGTATCTTTTCCCCGTTCAGCATATCCTTGACGCGCAGCGTCCCGGATAAGAGCTTCAGAAAAGAGACGCGCGTCCCGTCGGCGTCATGCCGGACCTTGAAAACCACGGCGGCCGGATCACCGCAGACGTCATAGCGCGTTACGGTAAACGCGTCGAGCAGGGACAGAAAGCGGTCGACGCCGTCGCCGGAAAGCGCGCAGCCGCTGCCGCAAATAAAACAGCGACGCGACGACGCCATCTGCGCCGTGCGCTCGCGCCAAAGCGCCGCATCGAAACCGGACGTGAAAAACCTGTCCAACAGCACGTCGTCCAGCGACGCCAATTCTTCTGCCGCATCTTCGAGGCCGCCGTCCAGAAGCACCGCGTCCGCAGAAAACAAACCGCGGATCTGTTCCATCGTCCGGCCGACGTCCGCGCCGGCGCGATCCGTTTTGTTCAAAAAGAAAAAGGTCGGGATTCCGTAATACCGCAAAAGCGCCCAGATCATTTCCGTGTGCGCCTGCACGCCCTCCACGCAGCTGACGACGACGACCGCCGCGTCCAATACTCGCAGCGTGCGCTCCATCTCCGCGAAAAAATCAATGTGTCCTGGCGTGTCTAACAGATAGTACGTATTCCCGCCGTACGAAAAAGAGGCCAGATCCGTATAGATCGTGATGCCGCGTCGGCGCTCCGTCGCGTCGTGATCGAGCACCGTATCGCCGCGATCGACGCGTCCGGCGTTCCGGATCGTGCCGCAGCGAAACAGAATCTGTTCGGAAAGCGTTGTTTTGCCTGCGTCCACATGCGCCAGGATCCCGATCGTTTTATACATCTTGCGCCTCCGGTTCCTATATGTAAAGGCTTTTATCTTGCGTGTGTAAAGCTGACTCCTTTACAATTGTAAAGGAATTCACTTTACAGCGTTTCCGCAAATAAGAATACTGCCGATCTCTTCCGCGCTGTCCGCCAGATAATCGGCGCCCTCTTCCACAAGCTCAGCGCGCGTACCGTACCCATACAATACGCCGATGCTTTCAAGGCCGAGCGTCTTCGCGCCGCGGATATCGAACTTCGTATCGCCGACCATCAGCAGCCGACGGCGGTCCGTGACCGTGCATTGATCGATCACGTCCCGGATCACGCCGCTTTTGTCCGCGGACTGTTCGGCCATCGGCATCCCCAGCGCATGGTCAAACCAATCCTGCGCCGAAAAATGCGTCAGGATCTGCTGAATGAACAAGTCCGGTTTCGCGCTCGCAAGGCAGGTCTGCACGCCGGCCGCGCGCAGATCAAGAAGCAGCTTCGGTATGCCGGGATAAAATTTCAGCTTGTACTTTCCGCCTTGCGAATAATTTTCGCGGTAAAACCGTACCGCTGTTTCGGCGTCGCGCGCGGACAGGCCGATATACGTCTGAAAGCTGTAATCGAGCGGCGGGCCTATAAACCGCCGCAGCGTCTGCGGCGAGGCCTCGGGCAAAGACATTTTGTCCAAAGCGTACAGCACGCTCTCAAAGATACCCGCCGCCGTATCGGCGATCGTTCCGTCAAAATCAAATATCACAGCTTCATATCGCATGGCTCTATCCCCCGTTTCATTGTAATATCATAGCATAAAAAGTTCTGATTTACAATTGTATTTTTATGTGTTATAATACATTATATTCGATTCTGAAAGGATGTCACGGTATGGAGAATACTACGGAAAAGAAAAAGCGCGTACTCAGTCTGATACAGCCGACGTCGGTCCCGACGCTCGGTAACTATCTCGGCGCGTTCAAAAACTGGAAAGCTATGTCGCGTGAATACGACTGCCTGTTCGGCGTGGCCGATCTGCATGCGCTGACCGTACGCAGCGAGCCGGCGACCCTGCGCAGCCAGACGCAGCAGATGCTGGCAATCCTGCTCTCACTCGACCTGAATCCCGAAGAAAACATCGTGTTCGTACAGAGCCACGTCCACACGCATTCGGAGCTGAGCTGGATTCTGAACTGCTATACGCAGTTCGGCGAGGCGTCCCGCATGACACAGTTCAAGGATAAATCCTGCAAGCATGCGGACAATATCAACGTCGGTCTGTTTGATTATCCCGTGCTGATGGCCGCGGATATCCTGGTCTATCAGTCGGACTTCGTGCCCATCGGCGCCGACCAGAAGCAGCATCTGGAGCTTGCGCGCAATATCGCCGATCGCTTCAACGGCGTCTACGGCCCGACGTTTACGATCCCGGAGCCGTTCATCGGCAAGCAGGGCGCGCGGATCATGTCGCTGCAGGACCCCACGTCCAAGATGTCGAAATCGGACACAAATCCGAAGGCGTCCGTCTCATTGCTGGACACGCCGGACGTCATCATGAAAAAGTTCAAGAGCGCCGTCACCGACTCCGAAGCGTGCGTCCGCTATGCCGAAGGCAAAGACGGCATCAACAATCTTATGACCATCTACGCGTGCTGCACGGGCCTCAGCTTTGAGCGGATCGAAGCCGATTTTGCCGGCAAAGGATACGGCGATTTCAAATCCGCCGTCGCCGAAGCGGTCATCGAAGAGCTGCGTCCGATGCAGGAGGAATATGCCCGCATCATCAAAGACAAGGCGTATATCACGGAAAGCGCCCGGTCCGGCGCGGAAAAAGCGCTGTACCTCTCGCAGAAGACGCTCCGTAAGGTGCAAAAGAAAGTCGGTCTGTGGCAGGCATGAGCGTCCGTCGGCGCATCGCGCTGCCGGACGAGATCCGCGGATTCTGCATCGTGTGTATGGTATTTTACCATGCGTTCTATCTGTTCGGAACGCGGCTGAATCTGCCGTTTTTTCTCTGGCTGTTTCATTTTTTCGAGCCGGTACAGCTGCTTTTCGCGTCGGCGTTTATTCTGATCAGCGGCCTTTGCACGCGCCTGTCGCGCAGCGTGCTGCGGCGCGGTCTGATGCTCCTCGGCGTCGCTGTGCTGATCTCCGCGGCGACCGTCTTTCTGCTCCCGCGGATCGGGTTCGACGGATTTCAGGATCGGTTCGGTATACTGCATCTGCTGTCTGCTTCGATGCTGCTGACCGCCGCGTTGAAAAAGCCGCTCGAGCGCATACCGCCGAAGATCGGTTCGGCCGTCTGCATCGTCCTGTATGCGGCGTCCCGGCTGCTTACTGAAAAGATTCGCGTCGAAACGCCGCTGCTGTTCCCGCTCGGATTCATTTCGGATTCGTTTTACTCGGCGGATTATTTTCCGCTGCTGCCGCACGTATTCTGTTTCTTTCTCGGCAGCTTCATCGGGAAAAGCGTACTGCGTGACGAGCTGCCGGAGTCCGCGTACCGCGTGCATGCGCGGCCGTTCGCGTTTTTCGGTCGGCATTCTCTCGCCGTCTATTTGCTGCACGTTCCCGTGCTGTTAATATGTATTTTCTTAATTGAAAGGATATGATTCTAAATGTCTTCCTGTAACGGCAACTGCGCCGAATGCAGTTCCAAATGCGAAAAACAGGACCTGCGCATCCCGCAGGGCAGTTTCAGCAACGTCAAAAAAGTGATCGCCGTCGTCAGCGGCAAAGGCGGCGTCGGCAAATCGCTGGTCACTTCCCTGCTCGCGTCCGAAACGCGCGCGCGCGGATTTGAAACGGCGATCCTCGACGCGGACGTGACGGGTCCGTCCATCCCGCGTTCCTTCGGGATCATGGACCATGCCGTCGGCGACGAACGCGGTCTGCTGCCGAACGTGTCGCAAACGGGCGTCAAGATCATGTCCGTGAACCTTTTGCTGGAAAAAGAGGATCAGCCCGTCGTATGGCGCGGACCCGTGATCTCCGGCGTCATCCAGCAGTTCTGGCAGGAAGTCGCCTGGGACGACGTGGATTATATGTTCGTCGACATGCCGCCCGGCACCGGCGACGTGCCGCTGACCGTGTTCCAGAGCCTGCCGGTCGACGGGATTGTCATTGTGACGACGCCGCAGGATCTTGTGCATATGATCGTCCGCAAAGCGTACAACATGGCGAAGCTCATGAACATTCCCGTTCTCGGCGTCGTGGAGAATATGAGCTATGTGGAGTGTCCGGACTGCGGCAAGAAGATCTCCGTTTTCGGCGAAAGCAGCATCGAGAAGCTCGCGGTCGATCTCGGCGTTCCGCTTTTGGCAAAGCTCCCGATCCGTCCGTCGGCTTCCGGCATGATCGACCACGGCGACGTCGAATCGGTCCGTATGCCTGAGATCGCACAGGCGGTCGATTTCCTGACCAAAGAATAAGCATAAAAAAGCGCTGTCACAAACGGCATCAACCGGATGTGACAGCGTATTATTGGCTCTTGAGAGACAATAAACCACCAGCTATGCTGGTGGAGAAAAACGCTTATAGCAAGAGAAGGCCTCCTATGATAGAATAGTGCCGGTTCGCCAACCGCACAACAATCAAAGGAGGCATCATCATGAAAGATG
>JAFSYP010000010.1 GCA_017449935.1 Clostridia bacterium | reverse complement strand
GTCGATCAGATCGTCGCCGGAGATCGCCGTCGCGCTGTATGCCGTAGCGCCGAGCTGTGCGCCGCCTACGTCCGCGAGAATGCCGAGCGGCTTGCCGACGCCGTCGCCCAGGAAGAACGCCTCTTCCTCCTTGGTGCCAATACGGCGAGCGAACTCACGCGTGATGTAGCTTTCCAGATCGAAAACACTGTCGTTGAGCAGCTCTTCCGAGACCTTGATCATCGTGCCGAGCTTGTGCGCGCCGATGGTCAGCTGCGCGAAGGTGTCATCGCTTTCCGGGTAGATGCCCTCTTCGTCGATCCACGACGCGGTGCCGTGCGAGGCGACAACGGGGATCTTGCGGTCGCCGGATTCGGAGCGGATGATGTTCGCAAGCTGGCGGAACATATTCTCTTCCTGCAGCGCGTCGATCAGGGTGCGCTCATACTCGTCCGGGACGAGATAGCCGCCCTCGGAGTCGTCGCCGATCTGCAGCGCGTTCAGCACGCCGGGCAGCGGAGACTTCGAGCGCATGCGCGCCCAGAACGACGTGCGGTACTCGTCCGACGCCGTGCCGGTCTTTTCCGCACCCTTCGCGCCCATCGGCTTTTCGGTGATCGGCTCGGTCACGGCGCGGGACAGCTCTTTGTCCAGAGCCTCCTGCCGCTCAAGTCTTGCGACCTCTTTGCCGAGCGCGGTGATGTCGGCTTCCATCTTGCCGTAGGTGGCGTCGTCCTCAGCGGACAGCAGACCGTCTTCGCCGCGGTGGCTGTCAAGGAAGGCTTTCGTCTCTTCCCACAGGCGGGCTCTTTTTTCTCTCAGTTCCTGAATAGTCATAGAATTTACCTCCATAAATTAATGTTGAATTAAATGAAGCCGTCCCATCAGTTCGTCGACGGAGCGGCCTCTTTGCGGCTGTGTTTTTGGTTCGGGTACGGGCTGCGGATCCGGCTTGCGGTCGTACTTCGCCGCCAGCTTGTTGAGCAGCGTGTTTTCCACAGCTTTGCTCGAAAAAGCGAACGCTGCCGCATCGACCGCTTTCTTTTCATCGGTCAGTTCGCCGTCGGCAAATCCGAGTTCGATGGCCTTGCGGGCGTTCATCCACGTTTCGTTTTCCATGAGCTTCGAGATGTCCTTGCGCGGCAGTCCCGTTTTCAGCTCGTAGGCGTTGATGATGCTTTCTTTGACCTCGTCCAGCAGTTCGATGGCCTTCTTCATGTCGTTGTGATCGCCGAACGCCATCGTGGCGGGATTATGCACCATCATCATCGCGGTCGGCGCCATCAGCACGCGCGTACCCGCCATGGCGATCACGCTGGCAGCGGACGCTGCAAGACCGTCGATCTTGACTGTGACGTCACCCTTGTAGTCCATAAGCATGGCGTAGATTTGCGATGCCGCCACACAGTCGCCGCCCGGACTCGACAGCCAGATCGTCACCGGTCCGCTGCCGCTGAACAGTTCGTCTTTGAACATCTGCGGCGTAACATCATCATCGAACCAGCTCTGCTCCGCGATGGTGCCGTACAGCTCCAGCACGCGTTCAGCGTCCGATTCGTTTTCGTTCCGAACCGGGGTCGCCCAATTCCAGAACTTCTTCGTTTCCGTCATTTTCATCCTCCGTTCCTGCGGATTTTTGTGTTGCTAAAATCGGGATCATATTCCCGTTCACGAGATACAGGTCGCCGCCTTCCTCGGCGGGGATCTTATCCATGTTCTCCAGTTCACGGATGTCGTTTGCGGACATCCAGCCGTTCTGTCTCGCCGTGGCGTAGCCGTTCATACGGGACTGATAATCGCCTCTCAAGAGACCTTCCACGTTGAACTTGAAGAAGTATTGTTTTTTCTCATCGGCGTTGAACAGCGACCGGAACAGCGACTGCTCCCAGCGCACGACCCAGGGATCCAGCGTGTATTTCACGAATTCCAGACTCTGCTGTTCTATATTGCTGAAGGAGCTTTTATCCAGATCGCCGATCATGTGCGGCGGGATGCGGAAGATGCGCGCGATCTCATTTAATTGGAATTTGCGTGTTTCGAGAAACTGCGCCTCATTCGGCGATATGGAGATCGGCGTGAAATGCAGTCCGTCTTCCAGCACGGCCACGCGGTGCGAATTGGCGCTGCCGCCGTACTGCGCGTTCCAGCTGTCCCGGATGCGTTCGGGATTCTTCAGCGTTCCGGGATATTCGAGCACGCCGGACGGAGCCGCGTTGTTCGCAAAAAATCGTGCGCCGTACTCCTCGCAGGCGATCGCCATGCCGATCGCGTTCCGCGCCATCGCGATGGGACTGTAGCCGACCAAGCCGTCAAAACCCAAGCCGGGAATGTGCAGCACGTCGGACGGCTGCAGGATCACGGTCTCGTTCCGCATTGTGTCGGCTTCTTCGTTGGAATGCGTATAGCTGTAGAAAAGCCGTCCGTTGTCGTCGCGGTCTACCGTCATCTTCGACGGCATCAGCGGATACAGTCCGATCACTTCACCTTTTCCGTTTCTTACGATCTGTGCATAGGCGTTGCCGTACAGCAGCAGATGTGTCATCAAGGTCTCGCGAAAGACAAACGATGACATTTCCGGGTTCGGCTCGTCATGCAGCAGCGTGTACAGCGGATGGTCGGTCGCTTTTTCCTTGCCGCCGCTGTCGTTGTACCGATAGAGGTGCAGCGGCAGTCCGGCGACGGCTTCCGAAAGAATACGGACGCAGGCGTACACCGCCGTCATCTGCATCGCAGACCGCTCGTTGACGTGTTTTCCGGAGGACGATCCTCCCATGTAAAACGTGAACGAGCTGCCCGCCGTGCGATTCTGGGGTTTGTCCCGCGACCGGAACCGGCTGAAAAAACGTGCCAAAAATGATCATCTCCTATCTGAAAAAGTGCAAAAAAATACAGCTGTGCGTTAACGCAAAAGCTGCCGTTGACCGCGCTGACACCGGACTCGATATGGTATGCCCGGACGCGGTGTGTATATATTTTTATGTTCATGCGCTACGACCAACAGAGCCCGCAGGCTCCTTCGGCGCGGCGGGTGGTCGGTCAGTCGTCGAGCACGCCGTAGACGTCGTCGGCGAAGTAGCATCCCGTGAAGATGTTGAAGATCGCCGTGCATTTGATGCCCGCCGGAGTGCGGACAATGTAGCTGCCGTCCGGCATCTGCTGCAGAACTTCAACCTCCTGCTTGGGTGCGGTGTGTCTGCCGTCCGTGTCCGTG
>JAFSYP010000072.1 GCA_017449935.1 Clostridia bacterium | reverse complement strand
GAGTTGTCTTTCCTTCTATACATCTTTTCGTAACTCGAACCTTTTCTTCCGTGCTTATTGGTATTCTTTTTAACATAAAATATTCCCCCTATGTAGACAATGTTTTTTATTTCATTGTCTCTCATAGAGGGAGCATATCAAGCGGAAGAGAAGCTCGTTTTTTATTTGTTTTGGATTCGTTTTTTTAATCCGCGCTCACGCAGTCGGTCTGCGCGTCCTTTCTCTTTTTCCGGACAAACAGCGTACCCGCGACCGTAAATCCCGCGACAGCCGCAACGGCGCCGCCGGAGATCAGGATCGCCGTACGGGGCGAGTCCGGCGCATGTTCCACACGCACGCAGCCGCTCTGTATCCGGAACACGACCTTGTTCAGGTCGACGTCGAAGGTAGACCCTTCGTCTATTTCCGGCGTGATCGCGCAGTCGCCTTCGGGCGCGTCCGGATTCACCGCAAAATGCAGCGTCGCCAGCACGCCGTCCGCCGTATGGTTTTCGGCAGACAAGCCGTCTTCCCAGATCAGCGTATACGGGACTTTCGCCGTATCCTTGCCGAATATCGTCGTGTCGTCCGCAAACACTTCGCCGTTGTCAACGCCTGTCAGCGTGAGGACGGACGGATCATAGTCTATGTTCAGCAGCAGCGCGGCAACGCCGGGGTTGTTCCCGATGCGCACGGCGACGTCCGCCGTCCTGCCGGGCTTTACGGACACGACGTCCGCCGAGATCGTCCCGGATGCGGCAGACGCCGAAAAGCCGGCCGACAGAAGCGCAGAGAGTATACATATTATATATATGGCGTTAAACTTGCGTCGCCGCATCGTCCGACCGCTCCTTCCCTGAAGGCTTGAAAGCCGTGATAGAATGGGATTGCCGCATTCTGTTTCCGTCAGCTTCCGAAATTGTCAACGATCCGCTGCGCCAGCAGCGCCCGATCGTTTTGATCGACCGTACCGTTGCCGTCCGCGTCCAGATTGATTGTCGCGGCTGCCGGAACGGACGACGGATCGATCAGATACCACGTCAGCCAAAGCAGGTCCTGCGCGTCGAGCACGCCGTCGCCGTTGACGTCGCCCGCCATGGCGGAAACCGTGATCTGCGCGTCGCCCGACTGCGGCGAATGGACCTGCAGCGCCGCGTCACAGGTCGAGCCTGCCACATCCGACACCGTGACCGTCGTCGTGCCTGCCGCCGCGGCAGGCAGGATACGGAACCAGAAGGTGACGAGATCACCGTCCGCCGTATGATCCTGCGTCGCCAGATCGTCCGACCAGCTGACTGTAAACGGCGACTGTGTCAGATCGCCGCCCGACGTAAACGTGCCGCTGCCGAACAGGCCGAGATCGTCGACCCTTTCCAGCGCGAGCGCCGTCGTGTCATAGTTCGCCTGCATCGTCAGCGCGATAAGTCCGGGATTGTTCTCCAGACGGACGGTGACGGGGATCAGCGATCCGGGCGTACCGCTGCCGCCTGTCGCGGTCAGCGCCGGTGCGGGAGGCGTCAGCGCATGCGGCGTATGGCCGGCGCACACTTCATAGGTAATGTTGTTCGCCTGACAGTATGCATCCGTCGCGGCGTCATACGTGCAGGTGCAGACCGTCGAGACCTGTCCGGTTTGGAACGGTCGATCGAACTGCACGCCGGCAGGCAGATGCAGACGCGGGATCGCGACGTCCTCGGGCCGGAACAGCGAATCCTCCAGATATTGTACGCTGTCGGGCACAACGATCGTTTGCAGCGGCAGCGACGGGCTGAAATAATTCGGATTGTATCCAAAAAATCCGAAAAGCCCGGCGCCGAGCGCCTGTATGGACATTCCGTCGATCGTGTGCGGTAAAAACAGCGTCCGCGACGCTTCCTCCAGCATGAAGCCGCTGTCCTGATACAGCTGAAGCAACATCGGGTTGCGCCCGTCCATGTCCGTAACCCGGTACGTCCATAAACTGAGCGGGCCGCTCCCGGTCAGTCCCGTGTGTCCGAAAATCGGCATCCCCGTATTCGTCACGACCGTCCCGACGTCGATCGGAACAGGCAAATACCGATTGGATCCAATAAAGCAATTCAAATGCAATTCCGTGAACATCATTTGATTGCCGGCCGACTGTCCCTCTTTCCACATCAGGATCGGGATCGGGATCACGTCGTTCAGGGGGATCGCGCTCACATCGAGCTGCGATTCATCCAGCACGAACGTCGTTGGATACTGCTGCATAAAGCTGCCGAACGCGATGTTGCTCTGGATCTCGTTCTGGTCGCAGACGCCGTCGACGTTCTGGTCCTGCCAGACGCCCGGCAACGTGTTGTCCGGAACATGCAGCGGCGCGTATGAATCACCCAAAACGGGCATAACGTGACCGCCCCACAGCGATCCGTTCGTCAAAGCGGCAACCTGAAGATACCGCAGATCTATCAGAAAATGAATGCCGTCCGACACCGGCGAATCTATGTGGATCAATTCGCCGTACATTGGGTCCTGTATCCCGGTCGCGGCATACGTCGACCAGACGTCCCGCTTGACATATATCAAACCGTACTCGATCCCAACGTTGTTCACGACTTGCGCGTAGATATTCGGATCGTTTTCCTGCGTGAAACAGGTCGTGACCGGAAGATTGTAAAAATAGTCCGGTATGTGTGTGCCCGGCGCACACGTCATGTTTCCGTTCATGAGAAGGTCGTTCGGATCGAAGGAGACCACCGGCAGATTACACATATAGGCCCCGTATGGATCGCTGTAACCGCCGTTCATCTGGTTCTGATAAGGGTTCGGCATAAAGATCTCTGCGATACTCAGGTGATGCTTCCAGTTCTGTCCGTCCGCCGAGATCGCAAAACCGCCGTTCGCATCCACAACGCCGTTCAGTTTGACGCTCGCCCATTGTTCTCCGAACCGGTTCTGCGAAACAATCCACGCGTCCGCCGTTCCGGTCATTGCGGCAAGCATGGCCATGCATACCAGAACGCTGAGCCACCGTTGGCGTCTTTTTTTTGCTTTCATATTGCTGTACTCCTTTCTGAGTCGGATACGGCATATCCGCCGCCGATCGCTCAGCGGCGGCGCTGCCGTATGAAAAAGGGGTAAGGGGAGAGGAAGGATCCTTGTTACTGCAGCGTGACGCCCCAGCCGCCGACCAGATAGCGCTTGATCAGCACGACGTCCATCAGATTGACGATGCCGTCGCCGTTCACATCCGCGCTGGAAAGATCGAGCGTGATGTTAAAGCCGCCGGCAAGCCAGCGCGAGATCAGAATGGCGTCGCGCAGCGTGATCTGGCCGTTGCCGTCCGCGTCGCCAGGCATACGCACGACCGTGACGCTGCCGTTTGCCGTGCCGAGGTCATACGTATCGATGTTTGCGTCCAGCGTGTTGTTCGCATCGCAGGTCACGGCAAAGCTGTACGTGCCGGGCTGCGCGTCGTCCGCCACCTTGAATGTGATGGTCAGCAGGTCGCCGCTCGCAGAAACCAGCGAGCCGACGTTGTCCATCCAAAGGACACGGTACGGGATCATATCCAGGTTGCCGCCCGCCGTCATAGTGTCGGCGGAGGCGCCGAACAGACCGCAGTCCGCGACGGACACCAGATCGAGCGCCGCCGTATCGTAAGTAACGCCCACCAACGCGGTGTACAGGCCGGGGTTGTTCTGCAGTGACACGGTCACCGTGACCGTATCGCCGGCGCGTGCGGAAGCAATACTCGTGACGGCAAGCGTGCCGTCCAGGGCGTGCGCGGGGATCAGCAGGGCAAAGGTAAGGATTGCGGCGAACAGGATCGTCATAGCTTTTTTCATGGTTTTCATTTTCATTTCCTCCTTTAAAAAATGTTTGATTTGGAATGGTCGCTATCTCTACGGCAGTATTACTCCATAGCCGCCGACAAAGTAATGTGAAAGCATCGTCTGGTCGTCCGCATCGACGTCGCCGTCTGTGTCAATGTCTGCGTTGATCGCAGCGATCGTGACCGATGCGGGATCCTGGAAGTACCAGGTCAACGTCAGCAGATCATGAAGACTGATCACAAGGTCCGCATTGACGTCTCCGCGCATCGCGCAGATCGGCAGATCGACGCTCTGCGTGGTCAGCTCGACCGGATTCATTTGATAATCTAACGTGTTGTCCGGGTCGTAGGACAGCCAGACTGTGCTCGGTCCGATCTGCGCCGTGGTGCGCACGCGGAAGGTATACTCGACCATGTCGCCGATCTCCGTGTGGTTCTGCGGCGCCGTATCGTCCGACCAGATGCAGCGGTACGGCTCGGCGTTCAGATTAGGATGCGGGAAGAACGTGCAGTTCGTACCGAAGAGCTGGAGATCGTTGACCTGTATCAGCTCCAGCGCCGTCGTATCATAATGCAGATCCAGCATCAGCGAAATCAGGCCGGGATTGCTGCACATCTCCGCCGTGACCGTCACGGTCGCGCCGGGTGTGAGCGGACGGCCGCCGGGCGAAGTATCGTACTTCAGCCGCAGCATCCCGTTTTCATGCCACTTGGCATACAGCGTGATCTCCCCGCCGGGCGTGTAGGACGCGTAGCCCATGCCGACCAAAGTCGCAAAGTCCGTATCCGTGAACCAACCGTCGAACGTATAGCCCGGCCGCGACGGTTTCGGAAGCGTTACGCTGCCGTCCGTCCACTGCGCGTACAGCGTGACCGTTTCGCCGTCCGTGCTCGTCAGGTTGAGGACGCTCTCTTCGTCCGCGTAGCCTGTACCGGAGCCGTCCGCCGCGTCGTTCCAGCCGTTGAACGATGCCGTTGCCGCATCGGTGGTGTTGATCGCGTTCTCGTAGTTGTAGTTATACGTCACGGCGAACGCGCGCTCGAAGCCGTTGGCGGTCAGCGTCTGCGCTGTGTCGTAGGTGTGTGTCGAATCCGCCGTGACGCCGCCTGTCGCGCCGTTGCCGTCGTATGCGACCGTGTATGTGTTCGCAGTCCACTGTGCCGTCAGCGTGTCGTCGGTCGTGCCGTACACATACTGATTCGTGCTGCTGTCAAATGTGCCTGTGCTGCCGTCGGAGAGCTGCCAGCCCACGAAGGAATAGCCCTCTTTCTCCGGTTCGTCGGGCAGGATCAGCGCGTCGCCGATGCTGCCGGTCGACGTGTACGCGGCCGTGGTGTTGTCGTCCGGCCACGTGCCGCCCGCAGGATCGAACGTGACCGTATGCACGTCGATCGTCCACTGCGCCGTCAGCGTAACGGAGCCGTATTGCCCTGTCAGAACGGTGTGCGCGGGATAGATCGACGTCGGCTGCCAGCAGGCGTAATTCGGATCAACGTACGTTCCGCTCGCCGGTATCCATTTCCATCCGTCGAACGTATATCCGGTCTTCACGGCCGCGGGCAGGGTATCGGTCGACTCGACGGTATAGACCATGCTGTCCAGCATCTCGCCGCCGCCCGTGTCGAACGTGAGCGTATAGTCGACCGTTTCATACTGGGCGACCAGCGTTTCGTCGCCGATGCCGAACGTGTACCAGCCGCGGCTGGGCGCGCCGTAGGTGTTCTCCTCCATCTGAACGGAACCGACCCAGCTGCCGCTGCTCGGCTGCCATCCGACAAAGGCGTAGCCTTCCTTCGGATAGATCTCGCCGTGCAGACTGCTGAGATGGACTGTGTATCCGTATTGCTGCGATTCGGTTATAACGGTCCGGTCTCTGTAAAGGTTCGGGTATGTGTAGCCCGGTCTGCTCACCTCGGTGTATCCGCCGTTCAAATCGAGCGTGAGCGTGTAGGTGTTCCGCGTCCAGCGCGCATACAGGCAGGTGTCCTGCGTCAGGGTGAATGTCGTTCTGCCGCCGGCGCTGTCGCTTTCATTCAGATAGAACCAGCCCAGGAACGTGTTGCCGGGATTATAAACGTCCGCGGCGGTCGGGAGTGTGATGACCGAACCGGCGTCCTGTGTGATCTCGATGCGGTTCGTCTGCACGGCGTACTGCTCCCAGTCGGAGCCGGATGTGACGCCGGCGAAGCCCGACAGGATCAGCGTGAAGCGGTTGCGCGTCCACTGTGCGATCGCTTCGGAAACGCCGACCGTGTTCGGATCGAAGACGTAGTACATGCCGTTCGACAGCAAGGCGCCCGTGCTGCCGTTCTGGAGCGTCCAACCGCTGAAGCTGTAACCGTCGCGGCTCAGGTTGGACGCGTCGGGCATCCGGAACATCGTGCAGGCCGTGCCGTTGTACGTCGTGACCATGCCGTAATAATCGTCGTCATAGAGAAGAATGCGCTGTGACGCGGAGTGGGTGTACGCACTGTCGGCGAACCTTCCGCCGCCAGCGCTCAGCATCAGCGCGTTGCGGCTGCCCCATTGAGAATAGAGCGTTTCGTTCTGTGTGCCGAACGTATAGGAACCGACGACCGTCGACGTCCCGGAACCGTTCAATCGCACATAGGCGTTCAATCCGCCGCCGCTGCATCCGTAGGTCGGCAGCGTAACGACGCCGCCTGCCGTCCCGTAATATGTTTTTGTTTCTTTGGCAAAATCGGCCAGCGGCGTTCCGGAATAGGGCAGCCACAGTCCCTCGTCCTTGTGAACGGTCACGGTATAGTCCGCCGCACCCCACTTCGCCGTCAGCGTTTCATTTCCGGCGTCGAAGGTATAGCAGGCGCCGACCGTACCGCCGGCAGCCGTCTGCCAGCCCGCAAAGGAAAAGCCGGCCTTTTGAAGATCCGTCGGGAGCGTATAGGCGCTGCCGTAGGGCTTCGTTACGATTCGATTGGCCGTGCTGCCGTCCGCAAACGCGCCGCCGTTCGGATCAAGCGTGAGCGTAAATGTGTTCACCGTCCACTGCGCCGTCAGCGTTTCATCCGCCGTGCCGAACGTATATGTACCGCTGACTGTGCTGCCGTCCGCTTTCTGCCAGCCCGCGAGCGTATAGCCGCTCCTGGTCAGATTGGTCGGCAGAGCGTATGTGCTGCCCGCGGTCTGTCTGGCGACCTGCGCGGAAGTGCTGCCGCTCTGCCATGTGCCGCCGTTCGGCGCCAGCGTCAGATAAACATAACTGCTGTTCGCCACGGCCTGCGCCGCGCTCGTCAAAGCGGACATATTAAACGACTCGGTATTCATGGGCGTGCCGAGATACGCTGCAGCGGAACGCATCTGATTCTGATATGTCGTCCACGCCTGCGTATCCGCGCCGCACTGCCGCGCCTGCGACAGCTCGTGCAGATACAGCGCACGCACACCGCTCTTGTTGATGCCGTAAAACTCACACGCCGCGGCGGCGGTCGCCTGCGCACGTTCGGAGCCGGACAAGGTCGACGTCACTTTCCAACTGCGCGTTATGGCGCTGTACAGCGTTTTGTAGCCGCCGTTCAGCGCAATACCGCTCACGTTCGGGGACGATACAGAGACGACGCTCTGCGTCCTGTAATTCCCCGACCAGTACTGCGTCTGTGCGTACGTCGCGCTCGTATCGGCCGCAGAACTGCCAGAAATAAAGTAGTACGCCTTTTCCGAAAAGTCGTCCGCTCTGGAAAAGCCCTCGTCGCAGTCCGCGCCGTTCAAAAAGGAATGAATGTAGAAATTCGGGATATGCCCGATCTTGTTCACGCGGGAGACGTCGTAGCCGATCTTTCCGATACCGCCCGCAACGAACATATCGCGCGTATGGTCGGTCGTCACGAACCCGTACGCCGTACCGCTCGCCGTATTGTTGTCCACCGATCTGAGCAGATTTGACGTCATCGGCGGCTGTGCGCCCGCATACATCTGCGGCGTACAGGTGTGACACGGCAGCGGATACACGTATTTCCCCCTGCCGTCGATCGTCACGCTGCCGCACACATCGCCGCTCAGATTGAGCGTTGTCGGGCCGGCGCTGATGGTCTGCGCGCCGTAGATCATCGTGGAGCACGACGCATACACGTTCGCGCCGCTTTTGTATGCGTTGGCCGCGGCAATGGCGCCGGCCGGATCCTCCGCAGGCGCATATAAGACGGAATACGTCTGCACCTGCTTTTGCCGTCCGTTCTCCGTGTACGTCGCCGTCCACGTCAGCAGCTGCGTCGTGCCGGAAGGCACAGACGACTGCAGTTGTCCGCCGATCGTCGCGCTGACCGTGTTCGTCCCCGTTCCGGTCGACAGTGTAACGCCCGGATTGCCGCATACGATCTGCACCTGCGTTGCGGACGGCTTCGAGAAGTATACGCTGCCCTGTGTGCTGTACCCCTGCGGCACCGAGCCGTCAGGATTGACGTTCAGATAATACTGCATATGCGTACTGCCGCCGACGCACGGCTGGAGATAAATCGTCTCCGGCACAGTGAACGTAAGGTCGTCCGTCGCCGATGCGCGCAGGAACGTCGTCAACCACACGCCGTCCATCCCGAACACGCCCGAAAACAGAAACACGCAGGCCATGAGCAACCCGAACAGGCGTTTGATGATTTGCTTTCTGTTTGTCATCGTCGTTTCCCCCTTCTTCATTTTTTGGTTCATTTCCGTTGTACACCTTTTTGCCTGCGGCCGCAATCCGGCGGGAGTGAACCGACCGGTTTCCGGAGTAAAACGCCGTATTTCAATAAAAAACGCCGACGCGAAGTCGACGTTCCGGGTGTGGTATAATTGTATAAAAGGCGTGCTGTCGGTGGAAGTTTTTTGTAAATATTTTTCAAAATGGGTCTTGACAAACGGAAATCGCTATGCTATTTTGGAAAAGGAAGCCGTGCCTGTGCATAAAAAAACAAATCCCCCCACAAGAAAAGGAGGAATTATCATGAAGAAAGTCTTATCCGTCATCCTGGCATGCGTGCTGGCGTTCGCCGTGATGCTGCCCTGCGTCGCGGAGGGCAAAAGCGCGCCGGCGAAATCCCCGGCGCCGGAAGTCGGCTCGATCATTGAGTTCGGCGCCTGGCCGCAGACGCGCGTCACAAGCTTCGTGACCGGTATGCTGCTTTATTTTGAACTGCAGAACAATCCGCCCGCTTGGAAAACCGATGTCTTGCCGGACGGTACGAGCATTCAGTATGCCGACGTGTATTTTGATGCGGACAGCTCAATTTCGCGTTCGACGCCGACCTACCGTGTGGTGCGCAGCGGCAGAAACTACCAATGGTTCCGCTGGGAGCCGCTGACGTGGGAAGTCATCGAGTACAGAGGCCTTGAGGGTTTGGTATGCACGTCCGTTCTGACGACCGCAGAGAATGACGCAAAAGCCATCGTCACGTGGCTCAACGGAACATTCTTCCAGACCGCGTTCGATTCGCAGGAACAGGCCGCCAGTCACAGCATCGGCGTTCCGAACTTCGGCATTACGGGAAGCGCAGCCGCCGACGTCGGCGATTATGCCGCGCTGTACGGCGCTGTCGGCACGAACTATCTCCAGTTGACCGATCCCAATTATGATTTCACGGTTTCACCATCGGACGTCTGTGTGTGCGCGGAATGGGACGGCTGTCCGCACTGTACGAGCAGAGGAGACGCCGCGAAGGGCGCGAACACAAAGAGCAAAACGAAAGCCGTTTCGGAGTCCGCGAAGAGTATGTCGCCGCGTTCCGGAGAGATCATCGGCGTCCGTCCGCTTCTCGTGCTCGATTGTCAAGCCAAGGGCAAGGGCGCGGGCATCATCTGCTGCCTGCTGAAGTGGCTCTTCGGCCACCATCATTGACCGGACGCCGGCTGCATCCGCAGTTCCATATCGACGGCAAATATACCGTCGTTCTGTGAAAACCGAACATTATCGCTGCCGTATTTTGCGGCAGCTTTTTTTATGCTCTGCGTGCCGAAGCCGTGGCGGCTTTTGTCCGCCTTGGTCGTTTCCACGCGGTCGCCGCGGATGACAGCCCTGCCCTCGAACGGGTTCTGGATCCGCACATAGACCGTGCCGCCCGTCACATGAGACGACACGGACACTTCGCAGGGCCTGCCCGTCTTGCGGCACGCCTCCACCGCGTTGTCAAGTGCGTTGGGGAAGATCGTATAAATATCCTCCGGCGCAATACCTTGAGCGGGAAATACGCTGCCCGGCTGCCAGACGATCGAGACGCCGTCCTGCTCTGCCGTCTGCTGCGCGCATTCGAGCACCGTGTCGAGCATCGTGTTGCCCGTGGCAAAACGCGGACGGGCGTACTCGATGCTTTGGTCAAAGTGGCGCAGCATCTCCTCGGCCTCCCCGATGCGTCCCTCATGCAGACACGCCGCAAGCGGGCGGATCTGCTTGGGGAAATCGTGGCGGAAAATACGCAGCTCCTCGTTTTTCGCCTCCATCTGCGCATAGTGGCGGATCTGCATATCGACCATTGCCTTGTAGTTTTCCTCCGAAACCTTGGTGCGCAGCAGCACGACCGCGCTGTAAATCGCCGTGCCCGTAAACAGCGGAATGTTCAGGAGCACGACCGCCAGCTCGATCGGGCGCGCGCCGGAATGATTGATGCCCAGCAGCAGGATTGTGGTCATAAACACGATCAGCGTCAGTACGATCAGCAGATACAGCGGCACGTTGATGCGCGCCACCAGCAGCGCGCTGTTTTTCCGGCGTGCGTATGCGAGAAAAACGCCCGCGATCACGATCACCGCCGCGGCGTACAGCAGCACGTCCACCAGCAGATCCAGCGCCGGCGCGCTCGTCTGAAAGTCGTAGTTAAAAAACAGGATAAGCACCAGATATTTCAGCACGTCCAGAAGATTGCTGCCGAACACGACGATGCAGCTTTTCCAGAAATCCCGCCGCGGGAAGAACAGCATCGTGCAGAAGAACGGATAAATGACCTGTACGGTGGACAGCGCTCGCGTGCCGCCGAGCCCGCGCAGCGCCTGCATCGCGGACAGCGTGGCGATCACCGCGCAGACAGCAGCGACCGGCAGCGCTTTCCACAAACGAAAGCGTACCGGCAGATGAAACACAGTCAGTGTAGCCAGTACGCAAAAAATAATCAAAAGAAGATTGTCCAAAAAAGACAGCGCCCAAAACACGCCGAAGGAACTGCCGATCCATGCCGCGACAGCCTGCATTGTCCGCACCCCGTTTACAGTGTATTGAGCTTGAAATTAAAGTTCCTGTACGCCTCCTGAAACGGTTTGTACCGGCTGATCTCCACCTTGTCGCCCGACTTCATGACGATGGTCTTTTTGTCATAGGCGGCAATATGCATCATATTGACCACAAAGGAACGATGCACGCGAAAGAACAGCTCCGGCGGCAGATAATTCTTCTCAAGCTCCGAGAGCAGGATCGGGTATTCCTCGCAGCGGTCATAGAAATAGATCTGCGATCTCTTGTCCGCCGCCTGAACGAATAAAATATCCTGCGTATATACTGTATCATACCCGCCGTCACGTTTCAACTGTAAACGGTAAAAAAAGGACATTTTGTAGAATTTATCCAGCTTCACATGCAGCTGCCGCGGATCGACCGGCTTGCGCAGGAAACCGTCGGCGTACACGCCCTCATTGATGATGCGCTCCGCGATGTTGTCATACCCGGTCAGAAAGCAAATGGTCACGGCGTTTTTGAACTTCTTTTTCAACGCGTGCGCCAGCTCGATCCCGTTCATTTCCTCCATCATGTAATCGAGAAAATAGAGATCGTATTTTTCCGCCTGCAGCAGCACGCTGCCGGACGTGAACGACTCTGTCGAAATGTCATAGTCGTGCGCAGCGGCATAGTCCCGGATCAGCCGAGACAGGTTTTCGTTTTCTTCACGTTCGTCGTCGCACAGCGCAATACGCATTTTGTCCGCCTCCTGTTTGCAATTCGTATACTTGCAGTATACAGCATTTCGCACGACGCGTCAAGATTCTTCATTCAACACCCGGCTCACACCAGCACAACGCCCCAGCCGCCCGCGAGATAACGGCGGAGGAGTACGACGTCCTTCAAATTGACTTCGCCGTCGCCGTTGACGTCGCTGTTTTGCAAGTCTGTCTCGACGTCCCAGCCGCCTGCGAGATATCGCGTAAGGTTCACAACATCCTGCAGCGTGATCTCTCCGTCGCCGTCCGCGTCGCCGGGCGTGCGCCGGATCACGGTCAGCGCGGCGCCGGAGATCGTCAAAGGTACGGCGTGCAGATCTATGTCGAACGTCGACATGGCGTCGTATGTCAGCGAGACGGTCGTCTCCCCTGCCGCCGCCGTCTCTTTGACCGCAAACGTCAGCGTCAGGATCGTGCCGGTCTCGGTGTGAGGCGTCCGCGCGAGCGCGTCCTCCCACAAAATGTTGTAGGGAAGCGCCGTCAGATCCTGTCCGGGCGTCACGTTGCCGCTTTGCAGCATACCGCTCTCCTGTACGCCGGTCAACTCCAGCACGTCCGGATCGTACGACAGCGCGAGCGACATGCCGGCAAGACCCGGATTCTGCGTCAGGTCGACCGTCACCTGCACCGTGTCGCCCGTATGGGCCGGATCGGCCGGCGCGTTCACGGTCAGCACGGCAGACAGGATGATCGGGATCGTGCGCGTTTCGGTCACACGGCAGCGATTGCAGGTGCGCGTTTCCTCGCCCGCCGCTTCGGTCGTCGCCGGCGTCGTCACGATCCAGTCGCCCCACTCATGGCCGAGCGCGTCCGTCGCGTCGTCGGTATACGTTTCTCCGCAGCCGGAACAGATGTAGGTCGTATAACCGCCCTCTGTACAGGTCGGCGCCGTGACGACCGCGTCATACGAATGTGCGGACGTTGGGATCGTTTCGCTTTCGGTATAGCCACAAGCCGTACAGGTACGCGTTTTCTCGCCGGTCGAAATGCAAGTCGCCTCCGTGACGACCGTCCAGTCGCCGAAGGTGTGTGTTTCGTGCAGCGCGAAGTTCGCCGTGACCGTGACGGTGCCGCACATTGCAGCTGTATAGGTGAAGGAGCCGTCCGACTGCCGGGCGAGCACCTGTTCCGGCGCGAGTGAAACGCCTTCATCCGTCAGGATCGTCCACCCGTCGAACACGTAGCCCGTATCGGGAATCGGCTTCAATCCGGAAATATCGTTGATCGGATCGCTCCAATAGCCGTATGCGGTATAGCTGCCGGCGCCCTCCAGCGTACCGTGCGCGCCCGCTTCAAAGGTAACGTCTTCCGCAAACCAGACGTCATATTGGTATCCGGTGCCGTCCGGATCATAGCCCGTCAGGCTGTTCCACGTAACAGTACCCTGCGTGTCCATGAGTACCATCCCTTCGGGAATGCCGATCTGCTGCGGCTGACTCTTGTCGAGATAAATGTCGACCGCCCACGTGTCGTTACGGATCACGCCGGTCACATTCCGCGCCGTCACCCAGCCGCCGGATGGTGTCGGCCAAAGCTGTGCCCACGCATCGCGGAATGTATAGCTCGGATTGGCGCCGCCGATAAACGCGTCATAGACGTCGACATAGTAGTTCAGCTGCGTGATGCAGTTTTCCACACGGCATCCGTCTGCGCTGCCTGCCAGCACGCCGGTATTCAGAGAGTTGGTCTCGGAATAGATATTGTCGATGCTGTTGCCGACGCGCACGTCAATGTTTTGCAGCAGGCAGTCCTCGGCCGAAGCGATAAAGCCGACAAAGCCGTTTCCCGCCGTGCCGTACATGCGTGGACCGTCAAACAACCCGAAGAGATTGCGGATCGTGGAATCGGTCACATGACCGAAGAAGCCCGCATACTGACTGTCGACGATACTAACGTTATCGATCAGCGAGATAAAATGTCCGCCGCCGTCGTAAACGGCGTTGTGCATTTCGGAAACAGGCGTCGTTCTGACGACACCGACAGAACCGGGTGTGTATTCATCCGGCATGCTGTATCCTTCGCAGCCGTCATTGTCCTGTTCGTCGTCATACCAGAAGCGGATGTCCGCCGTCTGTGTAAAGTACACCGGATCGCACGGCAGATCATCGCCGTAAGCCGCGTAGAAGTCGTCGATATGGTCAAAGTCCGCCGCGTTCGAGATCAGGAACGGATTGTCCTCGGTACCGTAACCGCCGGAGAAGAAGCCGTACCCCGCCGGGAGCGGTGCGAAGTTCGCCGTCAGGACAGCCTTGTCCATGAAATCAGCCGCCCAGGATGCGACCGGCGCATCGAATCCGGCGATGTTCTCATCCACTCGGATACGATACGTATAGGTGCCGTCGCTCTCGAGCGTAAGCGTTCCGTTCGTGCCGTTCGTCCAGCCGCTGAACACATAGCCGCTGTCCGCGACCGGCCTCAGGCCGGTGATCTCGCAGTACCGGTCCGCGCGGTTGACGCGCAGGCCGTAGTCGCCCGAGCCCGTCAGCGTGCCGTGCGCGCCCGCGTTGAACTGCGTATGATGCTCTGCCCAGCAGAACGTGAACACGTTGCCTGTCGTATCGGGATCATATACCGGCAAATAACACATGTCGCTTCCTCTGGGCACAATAACGCCGTTTTGGTCGTACAGCATCATGACGTCTCCATCGATGTGCCGAAGCACGATCTGTCCGTCTTCCCGCATGTGCATATCAATCTCCGGACAAGAAACGTCTTCGGCAACGGTCGCGACGCCCGTGACGTTTTGTCCGGCGTGCATCGCCCACGTGTTGTGCGAGGTGAAAGTCGGATGCTCGCCGCCGATGAACCCTCTGCCGCAGCCGTCGAAGCACCACGCCAAGCAGTCCGAAACCGAGCAGTTTGCCGCACTGCCCGCAAAAGGCGCCTGATTGTTGTATTCCACATCCGAATGGGAGTTCGAGTACAAATCAAACGTATCATAATAAAAGATCACTTCGATATGCTCGAAGCAGCTGTCCTGCGCTTTCGCGACAAATCCGATGCAGCCGTTTTCAGCCGTAGAGATCATTCTGCCGCTCGGATCATCCGTACTAATGTCTACAAAGCGCGCGCAGAGATTGCGGATCGTGGAGTCGGTCACACTGCCGAAGACGCCTGTGTATTCGCCGTCGACCAGATAGCTCGCGATGCGGATCGTATGCCCACCGCCGTCATAAACGGCGTTTTGCAGCACAGCAGCCGGCGTCGGTCGAACCGGATGATACTCCGTATAGTTCGGATACGGGCTCAAATCATACATGTAATAGCCGGCGGTCCCGTCGTTGTCGTTTTCGCTGTTATAATAGAACAGAATGTCCGCCGTCTGCGTGAAGTACACGGGATCCGACGGAAGATCGTCGCCGCAGGCGGCGTAAAAGTCGTCTATGTGATCGAAGTCCGCCGCGGTCGAAATGAGGAACGGGCTGTCCTCGGTGCCGTTTCCGCCGGAGAAGAAACCGTCTTGGGCGGAAACGGCAGGAGGAACAACGCCGACCGTAATAATCAATACCAGCGCAAATGCCAGCAACCGTTCCCAATGCTTTTTCATGACTATGAACCTCCCGCCTTCTGTATACTCTCCCCTGTTTGGCATTATTACTATACAATAATGGCCGCCTGCAAAGCAAGCGGCCCGGCGTGAATCATGTGTTTTTCGGAGTGGATTATTCCGACACACGTTCGAAATTGCAGAATCATTTCGGATACCGATTCGCACAGGAAAACGGGATCCGGGCCCGTCTGCTGCTTGGGATCGCAACCGGTTAAGCTGCCGATGAAAAGCCGGTAATACCCGAAAAAGAATAAAAAAGAAGGGACTTTTCATCCGAAAAAAACGGAG
Organism: Clostridia bacterium; assembly: GCA_017449935.1. Taxonomy (GTDB): domain Bacteria; phylum Bacillota; class Clostridia; order Oscillospirales; family Acutalibacteraceae; genus UBA1425. The sequence continues at coordinate 17,713 of JAFSYP010000072.1, read as the reverse complement.
ACAAAGTCCCTTCTTCATTTTTCGAATAAGGAACGAAAGCTTGCCGATGCCCGTCAAGGGCAAAGACGCAGTTCGGCGCAAGAGATCGCCGCAATGCTTTTCATGGTTTCAGGTGTTACCGGGTCACAGGAATCATTGGAGCGTGACATCCCAACCGGCCAGGAATCGGCGCAGGATCACGACGTCTTTGAGGTTGAGTTCGCCGTCGCGGTAAACGTCGGCTGCAACCTCGTCGATCACAACGTCCCATCCCGCCAAATAACGTGCTAACAGTATTACGTCTATAAGATCGACCTGCCCGTCGCCGTTCACGTCGCCCGGCAGACAGTCGATGTTTTCTTTTTTATTCTCGCCGGAACTGGCCAACCTGCTCGGCATCGTCAAAATCCCCGCCAAGCAGGTCATCCAGTCGCCTAAACTTTTGTCCGGTTTTATCCAAAACTAAATCCCACATCTACCTGAATTTAGTCTGGGAAATCCATTCCCGGACTGTGGTTCCCTTTGTCATTTTTCTGTTTTGAACCTCTGTTCTCCCAGTTTTAACTGCCTTTTCATCTTCTTCCCAATCTAATTTCCGCTTTTCCCACACTGTTTTCCGCCACTCGTCCTACTGTGGAATTTACTTTGGGAATTGACGACGCGCAGCGCAGAAGCAGCCCTCGATCCAAAGTCCCCCGTGAATCCAAACAGCCAATCATCTTGCGTCATGAGTCTTTTGGCTTTCACCAGGCTAACATCACCCGCTGTGTGTTTTTTCAAAAAACGTGCGCAAAGTCGAACAATATGAATTGAATTTTACCTTTTTGTTCCGCTTTTTTGACCTTTCGTTCTGAAATGCAACATTTTCGATCCGGTTCGGTGTTTAATGAAGCCGTCGAGAGGGACAAACCCGCTTGAACGACTAAAGAAACGGGAGGTTGATCTCTATGAAAAAACGGCTTGCAATTATCCTTACGGCGGTACTGCTGTTGTGCACGTTTACGCCGCTCTGCTTTGCCTGCAGCAGTACGCGGGACGACGCGGCTGTGGTTGACTCCGCGGCAAAGGCGATCGCCGTCGTACGCCGGTTTTTGCCGTGTCTGAAACCAAACTGCGGCATGTTCACATTCACGGTGTACGGCAAAGGGCACGGCGTGGGCATGAGCCAGCTCGGCGCTATTGCATACGCCCAACAGGGCCGGAGTTATGACCGAATTCTTCTGCATTACTATCCCGGCGTTTCTCTGGAGCGTGAAACTCCGCCTGCCAGCGTGACCTACAACGGAATAACACGGGACACGGAGGACTTCCTGGTCCGCGCGGTGCAGCAGGAGATCGGAGGCAGCACGGTCAGTGCGGAAGCGTACAAGGCACAGGCTGTGGCTGTATACTCGCTCCTCAAGGCAAAAAACTACGCGCTCACTTCCGGCGAAGTGTCTTGTTCCGCTGCAGCAAGATGCAGGCTGTCCGCCGCCGTACGCAGCGCGGTCAGGAGCGTGTTGGGACAGTACATGTCCTATGCGGGCGAAGCCGTCAACGCCGTGTTCTTTGCCGGTTCCGCCGGCAAGACCACTGACAGTCGGAGCGTTTGGGGCACGGAACTGCCGTACCTGACGGGCGGCGCAGACAGTCCGGAAACGGTCAGCGTGTCCGCCAGCGCCATCACGGCCAAAGGGCTGCGGTCCATGGTTTTGCGCTACAACGCGTCGCATCCCGAAAAGCCCATTATACTGTCCGGCGATCCGTCGCAGTGGCTGGAGATCGTCAGCCACGACGGCGCACGAGGCGATGTGGGGTATGTGGCAAGCATCCGTGTGGGCGACACGACCATGAGCGGCAATACGTTCCGCACGTTGTATAACCTTTACCGCCCATACGGCACCGCGGCGCTGCGATCCCACTGTTTCTCCATCCGGTACGCCTGATAAAACAATACTTAATCGGAGGAAAAGACTATGAAAAAACTGATTTCCGCGTTTTGCGTTTGTCTGACGCTCGCAATCGTTTTCTCCTCGGGAACCTGCGGTCTGCACGCTTTTGCTGTCGGAAAAGACTGCAAAAACGCGTATCCGTTCGTCTTCGTCCACGGCTACAACGGCTGGGGCGGCGCCGAGGGGATCAATGCCATCGCCCCCTATTGGGGCGGGACCACGGGCGACCTGATGAAATATCTGACCAAAGAGGGGTATGAATGCTATTCCGCATCCGTCGGTCCGTTTTCGTCCGCATGGGACAGAGCCTGCGAGCTTTACGCGCAGCTGACGGGACGCACCGTTGACTACGGCGAAGCACACAGCAAGGCGCACAACCACAGGCGCTTCGGGCGCACATACACTGAACCGCTGTTCGCGGGCTGGGGAAGCAAAGACGCGAACGGGCGCATCAAAAAGGTCCACCTGATCGGTCACTCCTTCGGTGGGACGACCATTCGTATGCTTACCTATCTGATGACCTACGGCTGCCCCGAAGAAGTGAAAGCATGTAAGAGCGGCAAGGCGTCGGCGCTGTTTACCGGCGGGAAAGAGAATTGGATCGAGAGCGTGACCACGATCGCGACGCCGCAGAACAGCGCGACGACCTACAGGCTGACCGAGGAGACACACTTCTATGACTTCATCATGGTTTTCAACGCGCTCCTCGGCGCCTCTGCGGGCAGAACAGCGCTGCACGGCAAGCTGTACGACTTCCATCTGGAGCAGTTCGGCATTTCCAACACACCGGGCTGTCAGGACGCCGACGAATATTATTCTGCCGTCAAGAATTACCTGGCGAACAGCGACGACAGCTGCGCATACGATCTGACTCCCGAGGGAACAAAGGCGCTCAACGATCGGATCAAGATAAGCCCGAACGTGTACTATTTCTCCTATGCGTTCGACGCCACGCACAAGGACAGTGTTTTCGGTATGACCTGGCCGAACAGCACCGCCAATCCGATCATTGCGCCCATCGGCTGCTGGATCGGGCACCACGATAAATACACAGAAAAAACGACCGGACAGGTTTACGACGACGCGTGGAAACAGAGCGATCTGCTGTGCAACACGATCAGCGAAACCTATCCGTTTGACGAGAATCATATGGCGTATGACGGCTCCGCGACGCCCGAAAAAGGGATCTGGAACGTATTTCCGACACAAAAGGGCGACCACGGTCAGGCTGTCGGACTTTTGACAGCCCCTGCCAAACTGCATGCTTTCTATGCCGGACACGCCGCGCTTCTCTGTTCGATAGAAAAATAGCGGTCAGATACTCTGTCAAAACAGACGTTCAGCTATGCGAAAGCACTTCAACTTGGATAGAACAACGATAGGGGGTGCAGTACGTTTTGGCGGTTGTCCCCATAACACGGGTCCGTCACGATCGGATGTTCGGAACAACCCAAGAGCCGTCCTTGTTCAACCTTTGTTGTACCAGAACGGCTTTTTCCGGTAATTCCGTATTTTTCCTATTCGTTCCGTTTTTTCGACCGTTCATTCCGAATTTCCACATTTGTGATCCGGTTTGGGGTTAAATGTTAAATGTAGAAGGCGCGAGCGGGAAGCCCGCTCCGTCAAAAACCGAAATACCGGTTTATGAAAAAAATATCAGTGGAAACCGTAGACGAATTCAATAACATTGAAAGGAAAAGAATCATGAAAAGCCTAAAAAGACTAACGGCGATCCTTCTGAGTATCGCCATGCTGACCACGTTGTTCATCATGCCCGCGGCTGCGGAGGACGCGCAGATCGAATTGAACCGGCCGTCGATCACGGTCACAAAAGCGCAGGGCGATACGGTCAGCGAAATGACGCTGGATTTCACACCCGCATGGATGGGGGCGGAGAACGCGATGTCTCTCGACTGTGCCGACTTCGGCAAAAAGCTGACATTCTTCGTTGATATGAACGCGGTCCGTATTGCTGAGTTCTTGCTGCAGCCGACGGCGTACGACGCCGAAACAGGCGTGCTGACCGTATCGGTGCTGAACAAGGACGGCCGGATCGGCGCCCCGCTGTACGACGTGGGTTACATAAAAAACCATATTCTGCACAGCATTTACACATACAGCCTGTCGATCCCCGAAGGTCTGCTCTACAATAGCGTCGACCGGTCCGTCAACGCGCAAAAGTATATTGAAGGCACCAAACATAATGACAGAGATAAGCTCGCCTCGATCGACGGTATGCCTCAGCGGATGAGTTACGACTTAGAAATGCCGGACGGTGCCAGGCGCATCTGCCATTGGATAAGCAGCCTTCCCGACACGCTGTTTTCCTTCTATATGTCACCCATCTTCGCCTTCTTTGTGATGCGCATAATCTTGATCCCGCTGGAGCCGCGCTTTCGGCGCGACGTCAGTGATTCCCTGAAAGCCTACGGATACGATTTGGATCGTGAACTGTTCCGCAATCCGAAGGACGTCTTCAATCTTCTGGATTACATCATGTACGAATGACCGAAAAAAGGAGGAGTATAAACATGAAAATGAAAAAGAGCGCAGCTTGTTTCATGGCTGCATGTATAGTATTTCTCACGATGTTCTGCGTGCACGCGGAAGAAACGCCCTATGAGATCGAAAACGGCTTCCGATACAGGATCGAGCATACGCCGGACGGCGATGTGCTGCGTGACGTGGAGTGGGATGCGTGGTACGGTGCAAAGGGCGGATATGTACCGAAAACGCTGGGCGGAATAGCGCTGACGCCGGACGTACTGAACGGCGCCGTGTTCTACGGTAAAAATGCCGATTCTTGGGTCCGCGAATTCTCCGTGGACGACGACAACCCGTGGTTCACCGTGCGCAACGGCGCGCTGTATACTATGGACGGCAAAACGGCAGTCGCGTTTCCTTCGCTGTGGAGAAAAATCTATGTAATCCCGGACGGCACGCAGACGATCGGCAGCTGCAGTATGAACGCCCCTTACCAAAGCTGTATCGTGTTTCCCGATTCGGTCACAACGATCGCGGACGACGCCATCCGCCTCGAATACACGTACGACGGCTATGATTTTCGGATCGCCGCATCGCCCGACAGCGCTGCGGAAAACTATGCCGCCAAGATGCGATATACCTTTCTTCCGATGGGCGAAACGCACACACACGTTTATTATTACGTCGAGCAGGCCCCCACGTGCATAGAATCCGGGTATAAATCCGCGCTGTGTCCGTGCGGCGAAGTCTATTCGACCGAAGTCCTGCCGCCCGATCCCGACGCCCACAGATGGACCCGCAACTTGGGAGATCCGGACAGCCCGCTGGCCTGCGTTTACTGCGGCGCCAAATGGACCAATGATTCTGAACCCCCGCAGACGAATGACGACTGTACCTGCATGTGCCATAAGTTGAACCATTTCCCGCTTGCTGTTCTGCTCGTGTTCAACCGCGACACCGTCCGCTCTTTTGTTTATTGCTTTGTCCTGTTCTTCTGGAGGGTAACCGGCACGCACCAATATTGTGCCTGCGGCGCGCGGCATTATTGAGACCGAAAGAAATACAGAATCTTGGAGGTATGGTCATGAAAAAATATATTGCAGTCGTACTTACGGCGGCGCTCGTGCTGTGCAGCCTCGTTTTTTCGCCGGCGGCGCAGGACGTCTACCCGCAGAGCACCCATGCGTACGCAAACAACACCTCGCAAACGTGGGAATATGTCTACCCCGGCGATGCGGACGCTTTGTACATTACCTTTTCCGCGGATACGTACTTCCACCCGCAACAGTACTATTGTACCATTACGGAAGACACGCCCGAAACATATGTGCGGAAGTTTTATGAGAACGGCTTCTACGAAACAGACGGCGACACGCTGACGATCTATGATGCGGACGGTCAGATGCAGGGATGCTATGCGGGCGATGAACTCTCCGGCGCCGCCGTGCGCGTGCGCGGCAACCGCTTTTCGCTTCTGTTGCAAACCGACTATGCCGGCGCCGCCTACGGTTTCCGCGTGGTCGACGTGTCGCCCGTCCCGCCCAAGAGCCACGCCCGGGCCCTCTTTCAGATCGACGGCATGACGATCGAAAGGCTGCTGCGTGACGGAGACGTCATCCGGCTGCCGCGCCGATACAGTTTTCTCCAGTCCGACGATCACCGCATCCTCGTCGGCTGGCAATCGGCGGACGGCGAGAAAGTCTATTATGATCCCCGGAATATCCCGGAGGGCAAAGACCTGACGCATGATTCGGACCTGACGGATATTGCGGCTGAGGCAGGAAAGCAGTATATCTTCACCCCCATTTGGTGCAAGATCGGGATCGACCGCACTGAGGTGTTTTCCTTCCTGAACAGTGACTCCGTGTTCAATGCGGACGTCGACGGGTACCTTTATACGCGCTCCCATTTCCTGCGGTTTCTCACAAACTGGTTCGGTACGTTCGCGCTCTCGCCGTTTGCGCCTCTGGCTGCCGTCGGCTGCATGTATATGACGCTGTTTTGGCCGACGCAGATCTTCATCGGTTCGTGCTGCGGCTTCCCGATCACCGTTCTGCTGCAGCATTACGGCAAACTGGATCTGCTCTCGCCGCAAGGCGTATCGTGCGTCGCCGAACTCGAGCCGGACGATCTGGTGCAGAGCACGATCAACTACTATAACAATCAGGCGGTCGCCTGCCATTTGGTCAACCATGTGGCGATCAATCCCGGCGGCAAAGAATACACCGCGCAGCTGCAGGCGATGTACCGCACGCTCGAACAGGGCACGCCGGTTTATCTGGAGATCTACGGCGAATCGCACCCGCTCAAAACGATCCTCACAGGCAATCTTTCGGACGGCATCGGCGGCGTGCACGGCGTACTGCTTACCGGCGCTTATACGGACGCGCAGGGCAACCACATCCTGATCATGTACGACAACAATTCCTCCATGTACCCGTCCGGCAGATGTAATGTCCTGTACATCGACCCCGATTTCACGCAGCTTTCCGGAAGTATATTCTACTTTGGCATTGAGACGCTGAACGGCTTTTCCTGGAACGAAGACGTTTCGCAGTTTGATTCCTTCAAAACACAGGGCGTGTCAAATCCGTTTGCCTGGCATCGGCAGTTTTGGAAAAACTTGCCCTCTCTCGTTCGGCAGATCCGCGAATTGCGCGAGGCACGGTAAAACGGAAAACGCCGTCTGATTTTGGATCTTTTGTTTATCCCGCAGTGTTCCGAAAACTGAAAATGATATCAATAGAAAAATAGACGGAGGGATCGTTATGAAAAAAGCAGGCAAAACCTATTTATCCGTTTTACTTGCCGCGGCGCTGCTTTGCAGTATGCTGCTGCCGGCAGGCGCAGCGTGGGCACGCAGGTATCCCTTGTGTGCGCTTGCCTCGCCGAACGGAGAAGTGTGGGTCGACCGCGATGGATATTACAACGGCAGTTGGATACAGTACGGAGCGGGAGACACACCGGTCACGGTCTATTCGCCTGACGGTTCGATGTGGCTGACCGCAGAAGGCGCGGAAACGTATTACGGTACACAGGAAGGTTGGGAGAACTGGTGCTCCGCGGTACTGAATGATGACTTTTCCTCACCGGACGGCGGGATGCTTTGGTTTAATGATTTCACAACAACCTGGTACGACTGGGAAGAGTTTTGGGAGGAATATCCGGAGCGCGTGCGACTAACGGAGTTCTGGATGCTTTCCGAAAACCCCACGACCTATTGGTCGCATCCGCTCGCATCGCCCTGTCAGTCTTTTGCGTCCGGCGACACCTCTGTTTCGTCGTTTCATTTCGGCGTATCTTCCCGCATGGAAGGCGGCAGTCAACCGAACGGACTGCTCTTTTCCACGTTGATGTATGACCTATGCCGGTATGACTATGGTTCGCAGTTTTCGCTTTACCCGAATATCTGGTTGCCGGATCTGCACATGCAGTATGACCGCAGCAGGTACGCCAACAACTATCCATACATAAGCGACGCGGAACAGGCGGCGTATGATTGGGCTATGAATCTGCAAACTCCGGTCTCCCTTGATCCGAACACTCGTCAGATGATGTTCTGCAATTATGGGGTCGACGCAGAAAATCCGAACGTGCTGTACAGTTCTTATTTGGATCAGGCGCAGCCCGGTTATTCCGGACCTGTGCGCACGATCGTGTTCAAGGCGCCCTGTGACTGTGAAGCAAAGCTCAATATCTGTTTTAACGCACCCGCAAACTATTACGGCATGGTCCAGATCGGCGATCTGCTGTATGCGTGCGGTATTCAAAACAGTGTTCCGGAGTCGCTGCAAAACGGACGCGTGATCCTGAACGGGACGCAGAACGGTTGTTACGGGTCGTCTGCTTACAGACCGATCTGCACAGAAGGCGCCTTCACGGATACAAACTCGAACGGCGTCCTTGAGGAATCGGAAGCGCCGGACGCGCTCGGCGATCCTGTATACACAAACGCCGGATACGATCTTTCGCAAATCACGTTCACGCTGCGTGCCGGCGTGGTCTATGAAGTCCCGGTAACCATTTGGAACGAAGGACAGTCGCCTTACAGCCCGCAGGAAAGCGCTGATATAAACTTCCAAATGAGTTTTGACCTGACGCCGCTGCAGGAAAACGCCGCGCCGTTTTACTATACGACCGATCCGATGTATTATGATTATTATTCCAACCCGGACGGCGTCATCATCACAGGCTGCGACCTTGACTTCCTGTGCAACGGTTTGGCGGGCAATTATTCTTCTCCGTATCTGTCGGCGTTTGATTTCGGAACACAGACGCTTACCATTCCGAGCGAAATCGCCGGCAGGCCCGTGACGACGATCCTGGACGATACCGAAAGAACCTACGGAGGACTGGAATGCTTCGACCGGCTGTCGCTGCGGAATATTCTGACTGAAGGTTTTATGGCAAGCAGACTTGAAGCATATCAAAACGGCGGTTTCGGTTATTATCCGTACATTTCCGAAGCGAGTCTACGGACCTTGATCCTGCCCGATTCCGTTCGCACTATTGAAAGTTGGCTGCTGGGCAACACGCTGCGCACAGTACATGTGCCGCATGACGCGGCGTTTGGGGCGGAAGTATTTGCCAAATGCCCGGACGATCTGACGATCTGCAGCAGTACGGCGAACAGCCTCACGCAGCAGACAATCGGCGACATTCGCTCTTTTCGATATACAGTCTGTACAGATCACAGCGGGCACGTGCATGACTATACCGCCGTCGTCACGCCGCCCGGATATCTGCATGAAGGTTTTACCCGCTACACCTGCGTCTGCGGCGACAGCTATGACGCGGACTATACGGAAACGCTGCCGACGCCGATCTGTACCGCGGAAGGCGCCGCAGGCCGTCGTGAGCAGAGCGTAACGATACATGCACAGCTTCAAAACATCGACGCCCTGACGGAGTTGGATATACATCTGGACTATGACAAGAATATGCTGCGGTTCGAGACGGCGCGGTGCGAGGCGCTGCCGGATCCGGAAATACGCGGCAATGACACGCTGTACTGGCGCACGCTTCCCGGTGCGGATGCGGCGCAGGCAGAGCTTACCTTCACGATCCTGCCGGACGCGACGGCGGGCAGTACGATCGTTTCGATTTCCGGCGAAGGCGTCAGCGCATGCGATGTGGATGGGGCGGAAGCCGTCTCGATCCGGTCGACAGATGTGCCGATCGAGATCGCGCGTGAAGCGGCGCTGCAGTTGACGGTGCCCGCCGCGGCGGTGCACCCGGGAGAAACGGTCCGGGTCACAGCGGACGTGACTAAAAATACGGGACTTGTCGGCTTGCAGCTTTCCCTCGATTATGACCCTGCATATCTTACGCTGACGGACGTTCAGGCAGTGGGCATGCTGCAAAGCGGCAGCACATTGTTCAGCGGCGCAAATACCGTCATCCCGTTCGGCATTCTCTGGGACGACGCGCTGGCGACCGAAAGTCATACCGAAACCGGCACGATCCTCGTTTTTACCTTCACCGTAAACGAAATCGAGCAGGGCAATATTACAACGCCGATCACACTGCGCTTCCAGCCGACCGCCGCGCGGAACGCCTTGCTGCAAACTGTACCGCTGACGGTACAGAACGCTTCGCTCAAAATCAATCTGCGCATCAGCGGCGACGCGAGCGGCGACGGTCAGGTCGATCTCAAGGACGCCGTACTGATGGCGCGTGCGCTCGTCGGCGGCTGGGACGCCGACCCGGACATCCTGAATGCTGATGTGGACAGCGACGGCGTACTGACTCTGGCAGACGTGATCTTGCTCAAGCGCTTCCTTGCGGGCGGTTGGGGCGTCGTCCTGCCGTGACGCGCGCAGCGGTTTGAAATAACACGATTTTCCATCTAAGACTTGTATTCTGTTTGCTTTTTTGTTACAATTTGTCGCGGAGGTGTTTGTATGTGGATCGCAGTATGTGACGACGATCAATATGAGAACGACCTTGTTGTGAATCTTATTAACGAATATGCCGTCCAATATGACTATGATCTTCACTGCAGATCTTTTTCATCGGGGGAATCCTTGCTGCGGTGCGATCAGATATTCGATATGTATATCCTCGATTATCAATTAGGCAAAATGGACGGCATGGTTCTTGCCGAGAAACTGAGAAAAGAGAAGAACGTTGAATCCTACATCGTTTTTTTGACCGCGTATATGCACTTCATTCAGGAGGCGTTTAAAGTCAATACACACCGCTTTCTTCACAAGCCGGTTAATACAGAGGAATTGTACGAAGCGTTGAACAGCCTGATGCTCCCGACGGTTTATTCAAGGCATATTTCACTCAAACAGGTAACACAGGAGGATATTATTTATACAAATGACATTATCTGTATTGAAGCACAGAGGAAGACCTCGCTTGTCACAATGAAAACCCAGACGGTCGAGTATAATCACCTTATGAAGGATATTTACGATATACTCCCCAAGCAGCTTTTTTTCAAGGTGCACCGGTCTTATATTATCAATTTTGAATATATAAAGAATTACAGCATTCGTGACCGTCTCATTGTGATGAAAGACGGCAGAACGATCCCCGTAAGCAGAGATCGGATCAACGATTTTGTTCAAAATCACGAGATATATGTCAAAAGGTTTAAATGATTAAGGGCGGCGAGAAATATGAACACTACGAACATTTTCGAGGCATTAACGGATTATGCTTTCTGGTCCTCTGGTAAAGAAACTTCCGGTATATTTGACTTTGTAATTGCAGTATTAGATGATTCAATCGGTTTCGCTGTATTATGCGTTGCCTGCGTACTGCTTCTGTCTTATTTAAGAGAGCGTCCGCCCGAATTTGAAAAGAAAAGAATACTGATCTCGGCCTCCGTTTTATTCAGCGGGGCTTTATTGTCCAGAATTATTGCACATTTCCAAACTAAAGTTTTAGAATCTCCGTCACTGTATAAATCGTTTTTTATAAAAGACGACGTCAATCACTTACCCAAAACGGAACTGTTGAACACATTTAATCCCAACTATATTAATATTGATAGTGCCGGCAGTGATGACTATTTAAAAGCCGCATTAACAAATTTCATGTATAAACTCTTTGATTTTAATGGCTTTGAATATGAGCGGATGAGCCTGATCGGCTCTGTTCTTACAACCGCTATCGGCTTTGTGAGCATATGCGCCGGCGCTTTTATTCTGATGAGATTGTTCAGAGCAAAGCATATCATGCCTATGGCCGTTTGTCAGATCATCGGATTATTGCTCAGACAAATCACGGAAAAGCCATATAAGAACTTTATAAACTGGATAGTTTACTATCCTTTTAATAAGGGTCTTAAGGACTTTATAAAGCAGGTATATTACTATATTTTTAAAGAAGACTTAAACCCAAAATTGCCCGGATATAACGGTTTTGCTTACGGGTGTTTTATGGTGATCATGATTATTTTATATGTCATGGTTACCAAGATTCGATACGAATCTTTCTGGACAAAAAACATCAATATGGTCAAGCATATTTTGTCTGTGATCGGTTTGTTTGTTTCCTATACGTTTTTGATCATCATATACAACTGCATAGGTTATTACATGAATGAAAACCTTCAGGAGATAATAGCATTTTCTTTTGAGCTGATGATAAATATTTTCCTTGCCGCCGTTCTTCTATATGTTCCCAAACGAACGTATGACATTACGCGCGGGGAGCTTCAGGGAGAATTCTATGAAGTAAAAAGAGAAGAGGAGGTGGAGCAATACTCCTATTCGGAGTCACGGATCAGAGCGGAGAGAAAATACATGCACGATCTGCCGGCGCATTTCAGAGAGTTAACCTCAATGGCGGAAAAACGCGGCGCTGAGGAGATCTCGCAGTATGTCGAAGAGCTGGACAAAAAGCTCGTCGAATCCAAGGGCGAGTTTTCCACCGGCAACGTATTCCTGGATAACTTCCTGTATGACAAGCTGAAAAATGCGCAGCAATACAATATAGATATTCTGTTTAGCGGTGTTTTCCCGAATCAGGGCGTCAGAAGGGTCGATATAACGACCATATTCCACAATCTGATCGAAAACGCCATCGATGCTTGTAAAAATGTATCGGGAAAGCGCGAGATCATAATCACATCCAAAATACATGAAGACAGAGTTTATATTTCCATTTCCAATCCGTTTGAGCAAAAGCTTCAAAAAAAGCAAGGGAAATATGAAACGAGCAAAAAGAACAAGGCCTTTCACGGATACGGACTGTCCAGCGTCGAAAGCACGGTTAAGAAAAGCGAATATGACGGTTCGTTTTCAACAACGCAGGAAGGCGATCTGTTTATTGCAGAAGTCAATTTGAAGTATAAACGATAGGAAATGTATGCGCCGCGTTCCAATATCACGATCTCGCGATCCGCGTCCAATCTGCGCCGTCGCGCAGCACAGCTCGCGCCGCCGGCCACGCCGCCGATGATCGCGGTTTTTCTTTGTTCGCTCATAAAGCCCTCCTTATCGAACCCAGTTTTCCAGTGCGTTCAGCGGCTGCAGACCGACCGTCGTCTTGTCGATTCTGCCGCCTTTGTACAGTACCAGCGACGGAATGCTCATAATGTGGTGCGCCATCGCAAGCTCCTGCTCCTCGTCCACATTGATTTTGCCGACTTTCACTTCCGGATGCAGACCGGCAAACTGCTGCAGGATCGGGCAGAACATACGGCACGGGCCGCACCACTCCGCCCAGAAATCCAGAAGCACGGGTTTGTCTGACTGCAATACCTCTGATTTGAAATTGTCCTTTGTGATTTGTAACATCTTTATGCCCTCCTGCGTTTTCTTTATGCTCCCAGAATAGCAGATCAGCGCACACTGTTCCGTGACTATGTCACAAAGTCTGCTGGTTCTATCGTACCGCATACCGGACAAAAAGCCAACAAACAGATTGCGGGATCGGGTTATGTGTGGTATACTATGAAAAACTGTGGAAACGGAGCAGCATTATGAACACATGGTGGATTTGTTTTATTCCGTTGATGATTCTGTTCATCATCCTTGCTCAGCAAAGAAAAGAAACGAACAAATATATCGAAGCCAAAATCAGAAGACAAAAAGGAGATACGGAAATGCAAAAATTGGCAGTGCGGTTTATCGGAAAAGACGTCATGCTCAACACCGTGGCGTCCGGCGCATATGACGGCGTCATGAAAGAAGTCGTCGACAATGCGGTCGTTTTGGAAAAGGACGGCAAAGAAACGATCGTCAATCTTGATTACGTGATCCGTTTAAGAGAATATCCGACGAATAAGCACGGAAAAAGAAAGTCGCTGATCGCCGATTAAACAGATTCGCCTCCCTATAAAAAAGAGTCTCTCCCGCAGGCGCAGTTTGACAAAAGCTATCGGGTTCTGACGGAACAGACGCACATGGGAAAGCCGCGAAAGGAGAAAAACATGAACGCATTTGACAACGGCACAATGGATGCATATAAGGCGGAAGTTAAAGAAAAATGGGGCGGCACGGAAGCGTATGCGGAGTTTGCCCGCAAAACAAAGGATTATCCGGAAGATCGATTTGCCGGTATCCATTCCGGACTTGAAAATATCTTCCGTGAATTTGCAGAGCTGATGCAAAGCAAAGCAGCGCCGGATTCTGTCGAAGCGCAGGCGCTTGTCAAAAAACTGCAGGCGTACATTACGGAACACTATTACACCTGCACTGCGGAGATCCTTACCGGCCTCGGTCAGATGTATACGGCAGATGAACGCTTTAGAAAACACATTGATGAAAACGGGGACGGAACTGCTGCGTTCGTTTGTAAAGCAATAGAAGCACATTGAAAAGAACAGACTATTACGATGACGGTTAAAGGATGAAGAACAGATGCTGTTTCACAAAACAACGGAGAACGGAAAGGAAATCGTTTCGTTTGAGATCGTCACGCTGCATACGAGCGGAATGCGTTACACGGGCGAAACGGAGATCGTGATGAAAGACGGCAAAGCCGAGGTGTCGCAATACGGGATCCGGTATTCACAAAACAAGGATCGCCGCGTTCTTGAAAAGCGTGCCGTATGCGACGAGCCAAAAGTGCTGAAACTGCTCAACGACTGCAAACTGCTCTCATGGGACGGATTCAACGGACCGCATCCGAAGCACGTCCTGGACGGCACGATGTTCACACTGAACGCGATCGTAAACGGGAATCAAAAGATACACGCTTCCGGGTCGCAAAGCTTCCCGAAGCATTACCGGGATTTCACGGACGGGCTGTACAATATTTTTCAGGATAATCATGCGGAGTGACCGAATGGATCTTCGGATGCCTGGCGGTTTTTTCGGTCGGATTGCTTTGTATTGTATTGGGGCTGCTGATTCGGAAAAAGAAAAGTGTCTCTCCTGCATGATTACCGGTATCGGGATATGACAATGAAAACAAAGGAGTGCAAAAATGGGCTTTAAGGACTTGAGGATCGTAGACAATTTCTATCAGACGTCGTCTTTCTTTCCGATGCCGACGATCTGCATCAGCACCGTAAACGACGACGGGAGTCTGAACATCGGCTCGTATTCCCTTTGCTTTCCGTATTACATCGCGGGCAAAGGCCGCTATGCCATGCTGCTCGAATGCCGGAACACATCCAACACATGCCGCAATCTTCTGAATAGAGGAAAGTGTGCGCTCAACTTCATCCCGGATGATCGCAAATCTTTCCGGGAAGCCGTGCGGTTCGGTTATCCCGGACCGTCCGACGAAAAGATGAAAGAAAACCGCTTCACGATGATCGACGGAATGACAGATCCGGCAGACAAGGATCGTCCGCAGATCATTGCGGAGGCGTTTCAGGTGTTTGAATGCACATGGAACAGCGATCTGGAAAAAGCGGGCAAATTCTCTGCCGAGGACATCGACGACGGACATCCCGGTCCGTACAACGATTTCAACGGGATCACATCCAAATACGGTGCGCATTTCATCCTGAGCATCGACAAAATACTGATGCAGGAACAATACTACGACGCCATCATCAACGGCGTTACAAAGGATTCGTTCCCGCCCGTGCCGGTGGATTACGGTTACCGCGACTCCACGAATTTCTGGTATGCGCCGTTCCCGAAATGGAAAAAGCCGGTAGCGGAGCCCATCCCCGCGCCGAAAGAAACGGACATCACCGCTATTCGTTACGCCGCGAACCGATGTGACGATACGATCCGGTTTACCGACGCCGCGCTCCAAAACTTCGTCAAGGTTCCGCGTCCGTTTCTCAAGACCGTGCTCAACGGCTGCGTCGCGTGGGCAAAAGAAAACGGCGTCACGCTGATCGATGATGAGCACGTCAAGATCATCAACGACAAACGGCGGCAGGAAAAAGAAAACCGCGGGAAATAACGATGCGTCGTTAAAACAACATCCGTCCTTACAGCGTCCGCCGGTTGGACACTATGTACCGCGGCCGGGCGTTCCGATCCGCCCGATCGTACCGGTTCCGCGTCGGAGTGTCGGCCATACCGAGCATGAAAAGAGGAGGTGAACGTATGGCTTTTATCTTTGGAGCGCTTCCCATGCTTTTGCTTTCACCGATCCTCGCGCCGCTGGCGCTGATCGAAGAAGCTGTGCAAAAAATATGGGAACTCATTGCGCCGTTTTTTCCTCATATCTAAAACCAACATCTTCCCTCTGCTTCACAGCCGATGCCGAATGACGGCGGCTTTTTTCTGCTTTCCTGCGCGATCAGTCCCGTTTTGCCGCTGTAACAACCGTTGAAACAAAAGAAACTCATAGGTAAAACTCTGTATTAAACAGCATTTGGCGTAAATGTCACAGAAAGTTCATAATATATAAACAGAAAATTAGCACTCTCCCGTTGACAGTGCTAATTTGCCGTAGTATAATATGGGCAGAACAAAGGAACAGAGAAGGCCCAAAAGGATCCGAACCCTCCGTCCCAATGCTCTTAACAATAGGTTTCAAAAAGAAAAAGGAGGTATGACCTATGTTAAGACCCATGATTTTCGGTGAAGGTTTGTTTGACGATTGGATGCGTTTTCCGACGTTCCGGGATTTTGACAACGTCGAAAAAAAACTGTACGGCAGGCACGCGCCGCACGAAATGAAGACAGACGTGCATGAGTTGGAGGACGGGTATTCGATCGATATCGATCTGCCCGGTTTCAAAAAGGATGAGTTGTCGCTGCATCTGGAAGATGGTTATCTGACGGTCACCGCGGCGAAAGGACTCGACAAAGACGAGAAAGACAAGAAGGGGAAAATCATCCGTCAGGAACGCTTTGCGGGTACGATGCAGCGCAGCTTCTATGTTGGCGATGCGATCACCGAGGAAGACGTCAAGGCGAAATTCGAGGACGGCGTCCTGCGTCTGACGCTGCCGAAGAAAGAAACGCAAAAGCTTCCTGAGCACAAGACGATCATGATCGAATGATCCTCGGTCGTTCGAGCAAAAACAGAATAAACACCAACGACCTGCCGCACGGAACACGATCCCATGCGGCAGTTATTTTGCGTCTCTTCGTTAAAATGCCGCCGATTTTCTGTTTATCTCGGGCGCGAGGATCACCGACAGCTCGTCGGCAAACTCCTGAAGAATAGAGACGGGCAGCAAAAGCCAAGTCCCGTTTTTTCAAATGAATCATATTTATTGCATAGTTGGGGGATGGTCAGATGCAGCCAAAGGCGACGTCATCGCGAGGGAGGCGTCTGCGCCGACCGCGGCGATCCGCCCCCCCCGGGAGCACATCGGGCGGTGACGCATCATAATACTCCTCTTCACCATCAACATCAAATACAACAAAGAAATAGTAAGTATCACATACAGCATACTCCCGCTGACATAATAATCGGCAAAAAAGAGGAAGACGTCGCCTGCGAGCATCAAAAAAGACAGCAATATCCCCAGCGCGTTGACCGGACTGAATCCCTCATGTCGGATCAGTGCAATATTGGAAACGCAAAGTCCAGCGGAAAACACAAGGACAAAGGGAAAAGACAGCAGCATATACAATTTTGCCGAATTCTGCAAATACCCGAAGATCGTCTCCAGGTTGATCGTCTGCACGCTGAAAATCATGCGCACAGTACCGATAATGCTCATCGCCAAAACCGAAAGCACAACCAGCGCAAAGCCGATATAATAGATCGTATTATAGGAGTACGGATTATACTGCATCTGTCGAAAAAACGCTACAAGCAGCATGACCAGCACGCATAGGAGACAAACATCAATCAGGCAACAGGCCGCGATCGAAAACCGCTGCGCGTCGATCGAAAGCAGGATACCGACCGCAGCAGCCGTGATCATACAGCAGATCAAAATGTTATATACCTTCGGCTTTTTATCTCTTGTGTCAAATTTCAGCATTATG
>JAFSYP010000071.1 GCA_017449935.1 Clostridia bacterium | reverse complement strand
GAGTTGTCTTTCCTTCTATACATCTTTTCGTAACTCGAACCTTTTCTTCCGTGCTTATTGGTATTCTTTTTAACATAAAATATTCCCCCTATGTAGACAATGTTTTTTATTTCATTGTCTCTCATAGAGGGAGCATATCAGTTAGAACGGAAGAGAAGCCCGGTACTTTAAACTGCTTATGAATTCGCCGGATGCGGCAGGCGTCAACCTGTCTGCGGACGCCGGCGTCTGTTCTATTTTTTGTTTGCCCGGGTGTTGAGGATCAGCATACAGCAGATCAGCACGGTGAATGAAATGACGCCGACCAAAAGCCCCGGAATGGCGCCGAACCGCAACCCCAGGGTCACGGCAACGCCAAGAATCACAAGCGCCGCCGCGATGCTGATGATCAGAAAGGAATGGTTGATCTTTTTCATAGTGCACCTCGATCGGAAGATGACTATACTATACCGCAAATATTCGGATTTGTCAATCACCTTATCCGCGTTTTGCGGCTCGGCGGAATGCCAAAACCGCCAAAACGGACAAAACGAGCGCATAGCCGCAGACGACAAGCAGATGCAGTCCCGTGCCGTCGGTACTGCCGGACAGCGCGTTGCGGCCGAGATCGACCGCATGTGCAAAAGGCAGACAATAGCAGAATGTACGGAACCCCTTGCCCACGAGGTCGATCGGAAACCATGCGCCGGAGCAGATCACGCTGACGTTGGTCAGCAGCGCGCCGCATAGTCCGCCGACCTGCTTGTCGTTCAGCAGGCTGCCGGCGAACAGGCCAAGCGCGATAAACAATACGGCGGCCGGCAGGATCGCGAGGATCGCCCGGAACACAGACGCCGAAAACGGCAGACCGAGCGGCAGCGCAGCCGCATAGCAAAGGATCGCCTGTAAAAGCGACAGCGGCAGCAAGGGAAGGGTATAGCCCGCGATGAAGCCGCCCGCGGTCAGCGGCGACGCGAACAGGCGCATCAGGAAGGATGTGCTGCGGTCCTTTGCGACGAGCATCCCGGAAAACAGGGAGAAGAAGGACAGCCCGAAGACCGCGATCCCCGGCGTGAGAGACTCAATGTTGAATAATTCTGTCGGCGTATTGCGCGAAATAAACGTCAGCAGTAAAAGCAGCAGGATCGGGAACGCCGCGCCGAAGCCGATCGTCAGCGGGTCGCGCAGCAGCTCGCGCACGTTTCTGCCTGCAAAAGCCATTGTACGTTTCATCTGGACGCCTCCTTACTGACCAGTTTCACAAACGCGTCCTCCAGCGAATCGGCCTGTGCCAGCGTCTTCAGCTCCTGTGCCGTGCCGCATGCGCGCAGACGGCCGTTCGCGAGGACGCCGATGCGGTCGGACAGCGCCTCGGCTTCATCCATCGCGTGCGTGGTCAGGATCATGGTCATCTTGCCGCGCAGCGTTTCGATAAAGCTCCACAGCGCACGCCGTGCCAGTACGTCCAACCCCAGCGTCGGTTCGTCGAGAAAGAGGATCTGCGGGTGCGACACGAGCGCCATCGCGATGGACAGCCGCCGCTGATACCCGCCGGAGAGCGTACCCGCCCTGCGGGAAACGACGTCGTGCAGCTCCAGCGCGTCGACCAGCTCATCGGCGCGCGCGGCGGCCTCGGACATGGAAAAGCCGTAGATCTGCGCGATCAGCAGCAGATTCTCGCGTGCCGTCAGATTCCGCGCCACGGCCGTTTCCTGCGGCGACAGATTGATGATCTGCTTGACGGCGGCGCTCTCGCGCAGGATGCTGTGTCCCATAAGCAGCGCGTCGCCGCTGTCCGGCGGCAGCAGGCAGGAGAGCATACGGATGGTCGTTGTTTTGCCGGCGCCGTTTACGCCCAGCAGCGCATAGATCTCGCCGGATTCCACGGACAGATCCAGATGATCGACCGCGCGCACGTCGCCGAAGCTGCGGCAAAGCTCAGTCGTTTGGATCGCTTTCATTTGCATCATCTCCGTTCAAAAGACCCTGAAGCAGTTTCGATACCTGCGTGTTGGTGATGATGGCGAGGCCCTGCGCCTCGTCGCCGACCAGCACCAGCGAATCGCCCGGCTCGATGTGGAACACGTCGCGCGCCTTTTTGGGGATCACGATCTGGCCCTTGGAACCGACCGTGACCATCCCGAAAAGGTGTTTTCCCTTTTGCGGCTTCATCATAATCATCTCCAAAGTATGAAAAGTATGAAATATCATACATAGTATACCACGAAATCAGAAATTGTCAAGAGCGTTTTTTCTACTTCTTTGCAAAATCTTTTTTAAAAAGACTTGACATTTTCAAAGGCTTATGCTAAACTCTATCTGCTATCGATTCGGAGAGATACCGAAGCGGTCATAACGGAACGGTCTTGAAAACCGTCGTACCTTTGCGGGTACCGTGGGTTCGAATCCCACTCTCTCCGCCAGCCGTTTCCTTAAAAGTTTATATATTATTTGTTACCATGGAGAAGTACTCAAGTTGGTGACGAGGCGCCCCTGCTAAGGGCGTAGGTCGGGTAACCGGCGCGAGAGTTCGAGTCTCTCCTTCTCCGCCACAAGAAAAGCCTTGATTTCCTTAGGATTTCAAGGCTTTTTCTCTGTTTATTTGTGCTGTTTTCCCTTTAGTTTTCCCTTTACAGATTCAAAAGAGCGCTTTATGCCTGCATTTTCTGTATGAATCTCTCCATGTGTTCCGCGCTTTCGCGCTTCATCTTTTCGGACACATGACCGTACACGTCGAGCGTAAATGAAGCGGTAGCATGGCCTAAATTCTCTTGTACCGTTTTCACGCTGTCGCCTTCCTGTAAAGATGTGACCGCGTATGTGTGCCGGAGATCGTGAAACCGTGCGTCAGGTCTGCCGATCCTGTCCGCAACGCGCTTGAAGCTCTTTAGCGCTGTCTGAGGGGGGATGTGCGATCCGTCCGGCTTGGTAAACACAAGGTTCCATTCATTACTCCATGCAGAACCGGCGCGCAGGCGATCTTTGCCCTGCTGTATCTGCTGGGCTTTTAATACCTTCATCACATAGGGCGCAGCGGTCAGCGTCCGCCATTTTGAATTTTTGGTAGTAGCTATAAAATGGCTGCTTCCTTTTTTTCTGTCCTTCTGAAGCTGTTGCCTTACGGTTATTGTGCCGTTGTCAAAGTCTACTGCGTCCCATGACAGACCGCATATTTCGCCTTCCCTCATGCCTGTAAAAAGCGCCACAATGAACAGATTTTTCAGCGGTTCTCCGTCTGATTCAGACAGGAAAGAAGAAATTTCCGCTTCGGTCAAGGGCTTTATTTCCTTTTTTTCGATACGCGGTAGCTTGATGTGCGAAGCGGGATTATAGGAAATCAGGCGGTTTTCGTATGCCTGCTCCAATGCTTTATGGAGGATCCCATAGGCATTTTTTACGGTTTTCGGCGCAAGGTTCTTTTGACGTGTCAGGTCGTTACAAAACTTCTGAATCTGTGCCGTCGTCAGGGCTGAAAGTTTCACGCTGCCTAACATGGGCTTTATATGCGTCTCAATTCGGCTTTGGTATGTCGAAACAGTATGCAGCTTGCAGGATGGCTCCACATATTCGGAAACCCATGTATTCAACCATTCGGAAAGCGTGACCTTCGCCGGTTCGGTATATGTGCCCGCGTCGATTTCGTGAAGTGCCTTCTTCAGCTTCTGCGCGACTTCCTTTTGCGTCGATCCTGTAAAGCTGCGCTGCACTTGCTTTCCCGTGCCGGTATCGCGTCCAATGGTCGCCCGTGCTTCCCAATAGGTGTATTCTTTTCCGTTTCGTGTCACGGTCTTTTTGCGGATCGTGCCGGTGCCTTGCGCTGCGCGCTTGCCGGTGGCTGTCATAGTCTACACTCCCTTTTATTTATTCAGATTCCATTATTGATTTGCGAAGCGCCCTTAATTCCGACGCAATTTCGAGCAAGTATAAATCGTTGAGGTTCTTTCCGTTTATGGTACGATCTCCCGCCTCTGCTTGACCGTCAAAGCGATAATACAATGAATCGGCTATTAGCTGGATAATGTCTCCGTTGTTATATGTGAGTATTTCACTCAAAGCCCGTATTCTTTCAGGATAAAAAGCATGATCCGTATTGAGCTGTGATATTGCTTTTTCAGAAAGTCCTGTAAATTCGTAAATGTCTGTTCGTGCACGCGTTTTACAGTCAAATTCGCCCATAAAATAGCCTATTTCATACCCATATAAATCACAAAGGCGCATGAGTTTTTCGGCCGATGGGGTACTGTTTCCGCTTTCCCATTTGGAAACGGTTTGGTACTGCTGAACGCCGCAGAACTCCGCAACTTGTTCAAGGCTATACCCGAACTCTTTTCTTGCTGCCTTAAGTCTGGCGGCGGTAATACTGTAATTATATGTCATTACATATATCCTCCACATATTTGCATAATAGTTTCTTGATAAGCAAATGTACAAACATATAATAACATGATATTATGACGATGTCAATAGCGACGACGATATTTTACAAAGAGGTGTCAAGAAAATGAAAGACAGAAAAAACAAAGAGATTCGAGAAACAGCACGCGCGGCAGGCGTGAGACTGTGGCAGATCGCGGACGATATGGGCGTGTCAGAGGCTACGCTTATTCGCAAGCTCCGTCACGAACTTCCCGAAGCGGAAAAACAAGAGGTTCTTTCCGTTATTCATAGAATATCCGAAAGGGAGGGCTGATCTATGATCGAAAAGGAAAGACTTACCTATAAACCGGCGGAGGTCGCGGAGTTGCTGAACGTGTCTTTGCCTGTGGTC
This sequence comes from Clostridia bacterium, assembly GCA_017449935.1. Classification (GTDB taxonomy): domain Bacteria; phylum Bacillota; class Clostridia; order Oscillospirales; family Acutalibacteraceae; genus UBA1425. The sequence goes on along the minus strand of JAFSYP010000071.1, from coordinate 116,104 downwards.
TACAATCTGTGCAAAAGGTCAGACTTTCCGGCTGTCCGCTTCGGCAGGGCAATCGTCATTCCGGCGGACGCTTTGCGGGCGTGGCTTGCCAAAGAATCGGGTTGCGCAGCACAAAGTACAATTGCAAGGAGTGTTTAATAATGTCCAGAAGAAAATACACCGAAGCGGAGCTATGGCAAACCGCGCCGTATAATACAATCCTTTCCTTTCTCAAACACGGAAAAGATCGAGCTATTCCGCGCCGTGATTTAGTCAGATTAACCAGGCTTGACGAACGGATTCTGCGCAAGCATATTGAAACCATCCGAAGAAGCAGCGTTTGTATTCTCTCTGATGCTTCCGGCTATTATCTTCCGCGCAACTTGGACGAAATCCAAAGGTATATCAAACGAACCGAGCGCACAGCAAAAAGCACTTTCTACACGCTCCGCGCTGCGAGAGAGGCGGCAAAACGGCTTTCGGAGAACGAGGAAAAACACGATGGGGAAAGATAACTTCTTGCTTCCAAAAGGGAAATACCGGTCTATTCAGCACATGAACGATGATGAAGCTGGAAAACTATTCAAAGCAGTTTACTGTTATGCAGTCACTGGCGAACCTGACACGCGGGAAATCTTTGGTGATCGGTTCTTATGTACGGCGTTTGAGGAAATCAAGGATTACATCGACAGCAACGAAGAACGGTACAAAGAGCGCTGCGAAGTAAACCGCGAGAACGGCAAAAAAGGCGGTAGACCGCCTAAAATAGAAGAATGACGCTAAACCAATCGGTTGCGGAAAAACCGATTGGTTTAGCATTAACCCGATATGATAGGATAGGATATGAAGTGATATGACATGATACATGATAGGATTTGAAAGGAAATGAACTGTTGTGTTGTGATGGGATAGGCTTTGAAAGGGGTGTGGGGAAAACTTTACGCCTCCTGCCCTGTGGATAACTCGGTTGATAACTCCGGTTGTTCTTCTCCTATTTCGAGCGGCGCAATGGTGGTAAAAAGGTTGGAATATGGTTGTAGTATGAGATTGTGTTTTTGTACCGCTTCGGTTGCAGTTTGAGGGTGTACGTTCAAACAACATAGGGTAGAAAAACCCAAACAAATCAAGCAAATGCTTCGGTTGCTTTGCGAAAAAACAGAGAGGAAGTATAATAAATGGCAAAGGTTTTTTATCTCGGCGGTCTAAAGTATTCAACCGATACGTCTGTGCGGCTTTGCAGTTCATCCGGCATATTTGAAACGACTACACTATACAGAACGATTAACGGTGCGTTTTTCACGGTCTGCGAGTGCCTGACGGGAGAAACAAAGGCAAACGTCTTAACGGAATCAGAGGCGCATTCGTTTATGGATGCGAATGCTTCTCAGATTGACATAGAGAAGTACAATTCTGTATTCGGAGTGCCAAAGGATGGATAATAAATTCAGACCGGACTTCAAAAAACGAGGAACTACTTATGCGGCTTGCCTCTGAATTGGTCGGAACGCGGGCTTTTGCGGATGTCATGGCTCAACTATGGGAAAACAATTTGCCTCTTATTCGTCGCACAGTCCGAGAAACAACAGGCTTGACCGCTTCGGAAATGGAGTATGAAGATATGCTACAGGAAGCATATATCAGCTTTCAAGCCGCCGCTCAGACGTACAAAAGCAGCGGGGTTAAATGTGGATTTGCCACATTCTTTTCAAATCGTGTACGATGGGATTTAATCCGATATTACACAAACAACGGATTTGCTGTGCGCATTCCGGCATATATGAGGCAGATTATTCAAAAGGTGTTTGAGAAAAAACACCAGCTCGAAGCGGAGCAAGGGACAAAGATCACCTGCGAAGCGGCTATAATCGCGCTCGGTTTATCGTCCGTTTCGGCGTCAAGTGTTTTGGCTGCTATTCGGAAAGCGGAGATTGTCAGCATGGACGAGATGCAGGACAGCGACGGTGCTTCTTTGCTGGATATACTGCAATCGTCAGAAGACGTTGCGGAATGTGCTGTTGCGCAGGAGTGGCACAGAGAATTACATAGCTTGATTATGCAGGCGATACAGGAAATACCGGCGGACGCACAAAGCATTTTGATAAGACACTTTTTTCAAGGCGTTTCATATACCAAAATTGCACAAGAAATGCACTGTTGCAAGCAATCCGTAGATAAAAAGCGTTCCGCAGCATTCAAAAGAATACGAGGCGGACGATACGCGCCTATATTGTCAGAGTTCCTCCCGGATATGGACGCGAAACGGCGCGCAGACCACTATATTAACCAAACAAGAGCGGAAATTGAAAAACTGCAATTGACAAGCGAAGAACAGGAGATTCTAGCGATATGAATGAAAACAGATCACAGTTCACCATGCAGGAATGGGAAACATTCTTTTCCGTGTTGTATCACTTCAACCGCTATTGCGAGAGTGCGCGCACCACATTTTATGGGTATTCAAGCAACTATGCGCGGCTGCATGAGCTGTTGAGCAATTATCGAACCGCGCCGCCGGACGATTGGGGGCATCGCTTTATTGATATACAGGTAAAGAACAGCCTCCGCGCAGCAACGAGCGCGGAGGACAAGCAGCTTCATAATTTCATTGTGTTGGAATACATTACAGATACGAAGCGGTCAAGATATGCGATATGCAATGCTTTACATATCAGCAGAACCGCATACGAAGAAGCACGCAAGCGAGCAATAGATAGACTGTGTGTGCTTGTTTTTGGCTTTGGCGGCGTTGAGTGGTGGGAACCGGGAAATACTGTACCACAGTTCTAAACGAGAGCTTTTGCGACGTTGAAGCCGTATAAAAATCCTCTTTCCTCATAGGCACGCGCGAGCAATCCGATAGCGTCGTCAATCTGACTTGCGGCGCGCGTGTCGGCGTTTAATGCTTTCACGAGATCGTCAAGCCGTTTTTCTGCCTCTCGAACCTCTGGAATCATGGGGTGCAGGTCTACATCCTCCTCAAATGCCGGGAAAACCTTTTTGTAATTCATCATGGTGAATCCTCCTTTTTCATTCTTGACTTTTCGGCGGGCGTGTGGCTCTTGTCTGTTGCTTTTTGCGGGGCGTTCAGATAAGGGCTTTTCTCATGCAATCGTGAATCTGCGTGTCTCTGTAGGCTTGCAGAAGCTCTTGTAGCAGGCTTCACCGAAGCGGTCAATCATAGCGGCTTTGTCGAAGCGGCTGCCCGTAACGGTCTTGTAGCGCAGCGTAAACAGTCCTACGGTCATTTCCTCTGTGCCTGCGCCGATCATGTACGCTTTCAGCTCGTCCTTGATCGTTTCCGCTTCGGCGGTGGCTTCTTCGATCAGTTGTTGCAATTCGCGCAGCTCCTTGACCTTTGCGTTCAATTCGTTGGTTCCCATAGTGTTGACTTCCTTTCGTTTTATTTGGCTGGGGTGGAACCGGCGACGGTCGGCTTTACGTATCGTAGACACTTTGTGTACTTGCTATCAGCGTATCCGTTCCCGTACTTCCCGGCAATCTCGACGTTACTCTTTAACCTTTGCCGGTTCCGTTCCTCAACCTTACGAGTACATTATACACTAAACTTTGTGAATATTCAATAGGCAATATGCACAATATTTTGTGAATATTTATGTGCATTTTGTCACTTGAAATAGTGCATATTCTATGCTATACTGTGTATGATGGAAAGGGGGGCATTAAAATGCCTATTGTATATGACAAGATGATGAAGCTGCTTGCAGATAACGGCTACACGTCTTATAGAATCCGAAAAGAAAAAATACTTGGTCAAGCTACGATGACAGCAGTAAAAAACGGTACAGGCGGGCTTGACCATAGGTCAATAGCGCGGCTGTGTCACGTTCTGCACTGTCAACCGGGCGATTTGATGGAGTACGTGGAGGAAACGGAGGAATAATAGATGCCTGAACTGTGCAGATTCTACAATATCATTATTCGCATGATTTATTCCGATCAGGGGCAGCACAGCAAGCCGCATTTCCATGTGCAGTATGCAGAGTATGAAGCGTCGGTAGGTATCGACGGTGAACTGCTTGCCGGTTCTCTGCCGGTCAAACAGCTTCGCATGGTGCAGGCTTGGGCTGCGATCCACGAGGACGAACTGTATAAAGCGTGGAATTTCGCCGTGCGCAATGAACCGTTCGGCAAAATTGAACCGCTGCGCTGATTGGGGGTGCTGATATGTATATCGTGAACGGCATAGCGTACGCCGGAGATCAGAAACCGACATTGAAAGTGTCCGGCGTTCGCCCGTTGCAGAATAACCGGCTTTGGGTACGGTTCAACACCGGCGAAGCGAAAGTATTTGACTTTTCGCCGCTGTTGGGTACGGCTGCATTTGCGCCGCTGGCAAACGAAAGTGTTTTCCGGTCTGTCTATATTGACTACGGTATTCCCATGTGGAACGACGGGGAAATAGATATTGCGCCGGAAAAGCTGTATGCGGACGGAGTAGCCGCCGAACCGTTACAGGCGGCAAACTGGAACTGAAAAGCGAAGCGGCAGGGCGGGAAACCTTGCCGCGTTGCTTTATGTGCGTGTTGACCGCCTGAGATCGTCAGAATGACGCTTGACCGCTTCGCACGGAAAAGATGACGGTTTAAGGTCAAAAAGGCGTACAGGGCAAAATAGAGGACAAATTGAGGATGTGACAGAATGACGATTCAGCAAAAGGCGTGTGCAGACTATTACCTGACGAACGGAAACAGACCGAAAAAAGCGGAAAAGTTTTCCCTTTAGTTTTCCCTTTAGCCGATTGCAAAGCATTTTCTCTGTTTTGTTCCATTGTACAAAGGCGTTGAAAACTATAGGGTTTTGCAAACTCTGTTTTGTTCTGTTTATCTCTATTTTCTTTTCGGACAGAATTCGAGTCTCTCCTTCTCCGCCACGGAAAAGCCTTGATTTCCTTTTGGATCTCAAGGCTTTTTCTCTATCAAAATATAGGAGGAATGGATATGAACAAATTCATACCGTATGAGAAGCTCTCGAAGAAAAAGAAAAGAGAGCTGGACAGGCGAAAGCGCGCGGAGTGGAAGATAAACCCCGTAACGCGCCGGCCGAAGAATCCGAAAGCCTATGACAGACGAAAGGCTCACCTGTGGGACGAACCCTCAAGTGAGCCTTATTCTTTTGCGTTTCGGTATGTCTGATCGCTTTACGCGTCCAGTCCGCCGATCTTGCGGATGAGCGCCATGCACTCTGTCTTGTTGATGATCTTCGGGACGGGGTAGAGGGGATTGCCCTCGCGCAGGGCGCGTTTGGCGATCGTTTCGATATCCTCTTCCTTGACGTCAAGATGCTCCGGGATATTCATGCTGCGGTTCATTTCGCGGATCTTGCGGATGAACAGCGTCGCTTTTTCGGCGTCGGTTGTTTCGGTCGTCACGATGCCCGCAACGTCGGCAAGCTCTGCCAGACGTTTGTGTGCGCTCTCGCCGAACCAGTCCAGCACGTACGGCAGGATGACCGCGTTCGCCAGACCGTGCGGCGTGCCGTACATGCCGCCGAAGTTGTGCGCGATCGCGTGCACATAGCCGACGTAGGCGCGTGTGAACGCCACGCCCGCGAGATACGACGCTTCGAGCATATTCTCGCGCGCGGTGAGGTTTTTGCCGTCCGTATACGCCGTTTCGAGATTGTCGAAGATCATGCGCGTGGCCTTGCGGGCAGCTTCCTCGGTGCCCTTGGTGTTGCTGCGGCCGATGTATGCCTCAACCGCGTGGGTGAGCGCGTCCATGCCGGTGGTGGAGGTGATGTGCGGCGGCAGACCGACGGTCAGCTCCGCGTCCAGCACGGCGTATTTCGGACGCAGCACGGGATCCTGGATCGCGTATTTTTCATGCGTCTCGGGATCGGACACGACCGCGGCGAGCGTCGTTTCGGAACCGGTGCCCGCTGTGGTCGGCACGGCGTAGAGCGTGGGGATCTTCTTGCGGATGGTCAGCGTGCCGCGCATTTTTTGGATCGGCTTCTTCGGGCAGCGCACGCGCGCCGCAGCGGCTTTCGCGCAGTCCATGGGCGAACCGCCGCCGAAGGCGATCACGGCTTTACAGCCGTTCTGTTCGTACATGGCTTTGGCTTCTTCGATGTTCGGAATCGTGGGATTCGGCTGCGTACCGTCGTACACGGTATACCTGACGCCGTTCTTCCCCAGCTCCTCAAACAATCCATCCAGCAGATGCAGATTCATCAGGCCTTTGTCAGTCACGATCAATACGCTGTCGTGCGCGTTCTCCTTGACCGTTTCGGCGAGCTTCTTCACGGAACCCGCGCCTTTGAGAAGCGTCGGCTCCGACCAGTCGAGAAACTTTGTCGCCACGCGGAAAACTGCCTGATATGCTCTGCAGTAGCAAGTAAACAGACTCATCATATTCCTCCTGTCAAAAGATAGAATCAGTTTACCATACTTTTCCCGAAAAAGCAAGAACAGTTTGTTTACACTTCGGTTTGCGGCGCATTCGTCTGCAGCGGCAGATACACGGTCGCCTTGAACAGGTCGCCGTCGATCTGCACTTCCAGCTTGCCGCCCTGCAGCGTGCAGAGCTGCTGCGCGATGGACAGCCCCAATCCGTTTCCGCCGTCGGAACGCGAACGGTCGCCGCGCACGAAACGCTCCATCAGCTCCTGCGGGTCGATATCCAGCGGTTCACGGGAGATGTTTTTGATCTCGAAGATCCCGAACCGGTCGTCCGTTTCGACCTTGGCATACACGCGCGAGTGCGGCGCGGAATACTTGCGGGCGTTGGAAAGCAGATTGTCGAGGATGCGGTACGTTTTCGCGCCGTCCGCAAAGAGGATCGGCGCCTTTTCCGGCGGCGTGAATTTCAGCTCCAGATCGTTCGCCTCAAAATCGGGCGCCGCTTCGGACACCGCCTGCGTCGCCAGCTCCGCGAGGTTCAGCGGCACACAGCGGAGCGTCACGTTCCCCGTGCCGATCTTGCTCGCCTCGATCAGATCCTCGATCAGCCGCTTGAGCTTGGCGGATTTTTCATCCAGCACGTCGAGGTATTCCAGCGCCTTTTCATCGGTGATGTCGCACTTTTTCAGCAAATCGACGTAGGAGATCACCGACGTGAGCGGCGTTTTCAGGTCGTGCGAAACGTTGGTGATGAGCTCCGCCTTCGTGCGTTCGTTTCGTACGGCTTCTGCGACGGCTTTGTCCAGCTCCCGGTTGGTGACGGATTGGTTTTCGGCGAGCTGCCGCAGCGCACGCGGCATTTTGCATGTGACGGATTCCGGCAGATCGGTGCGCGTTTCGGCGGCTTCTGCGATCTTGTCGAGCATCCGCAGAAACCACACGGCGACAAGCGTCAGCAGGATCGTAACGATCGGGACACCGAGATAGATGAGCGCGGGTTCGTCGATCGCGTCGGCAAACAGCACGGACAGCAGCACGGCGGCGAGGTATACCGCACAGACGAAGAAGGGGAGAGAGCGCAGCTTCTTCGGTCTGTCAAACAGGAAGCGGATGAATACGACGATCTTGCGTGCGCAGAACCGAATGCCCCGCCAGAAGAAACGGAACAGCTTCCAGATCACGAAACCGCGGAAGAACGACCGGCCGGCCTTCTTGATGCGCACCGTGGACGTGAGCCATTCGAGGAAGACCAGGAACGCGCCGGCGAGCGACGATAGGATCAGGGCGAAGATAAGACCGATCCGCAGATAATACTCGGAGATGTAATCGATTGGTTCCGTATCCCATAGGGACGAGTCGAATAAATCCGCAGTACGCATGAATATCCCTAAACAGCCCAGGATCAGCAGAGCCGAAACGAGCAGATGCACATCGGTCGGCACGCGGTCGATAAAGGACAGCGTGATCCCTTCGACGCCCGATTTGTGCCCGCACAGACACAGCAGCGTCACAAAGAAGAACAGCGTGCCGAGCGCGCAGGCAATCCCGACGGCCAGCACGGTTTTCGGCGCGGTCTGTACGAACAGCCGGTCGAACGCGCCCTGAACCGAGGCGTATCGGTCGCCCGGTGTGAACGTGTTCTCCAGATAGAGGCGCAAATTGGCTTTCAGCGGGCAGATGCTGTCGTTTATTCTCAGCAGGATCACTTCTTCACCCTGCGCGTTTTGAAGTTCGCAAGTGATCTGTTCGCCCTTGCAAAGGATATACCGCTGATGTGCCGCGACGCTCTTTTCGTTCTGTTCGGCCGCGGTCATGTTGGTGATGACGGTCCCATCTTCGCTTTCGGCATAGTATTTCAGATTGCGCAGACGGTTCAGTTCGTTCTCATCGTACCGGACGGACAGCGCGGATTCCGCGTCACGCAGCAGCTCGTCATATTCGCCGGCAAGCTGTTCACGCATCTGCGTTTCAGGGTAAAAATAATTATAGGTATTCCGGTTGCCCAGATCGTCGAAGGAGGGCGTGAACTCCGCTTCGGAGAACGCGACGTCGCGCACGAGCGATTCGTAATTCAGCCAGTCCAGTCCCGACACACTGTTGCACAGGCTCTGACAATAGCGCACGTTGTACGGCGCGCGTTCGTCGATCGTGACCTTAGGCAGGGCGGTGGGATCGGTATTGCGCGCGGTCGTTTCCGTTTCGGGAGCCGGCGCGGTCGTGCCGACGCGCGTCTCTGCTTTTGACTGATCTGCTTGCACGGCAGTCGTCGGTACAGTGGTCGTCGGTACGGCGGTTGTTGTAGTCGTGCCGAAGTCGCGCATATAGGCGTCGTAATAATAATCCTCCTCGTCGATCTGATCGTAATTCGTCGCCACGAAGTAGACCTCGTTTGCGATGATCGCGGCTTTTTCGGCGAGATACCGTTTCGCTTCCCGATCGATCAGCGCGTCGCGCTGCTTTCTGTACGTTTCGAGCTGCTTTTCCTTCTGCGGCGCGATCAGCACGTTTGAGATGTGATCTATATCGCCGCACAGCATCTGGGTGAACAGGTCGGAGTCATAGAACGAGGCCGTCGCACCGGAAAGCGGCAGATCCGTCGTCGGGAGAAATCTTACCGCCATTACGCCGTACAGCGCGCAGCAGCTCGTGCCCAAAAAGCACAGCACAGCCAATACAAGGCACAGCGCCTTGAGAATAAGCGGGTATTTAGATTTTGTCGATTTTGTAGCCAAGTCCCCACACCACCTTGATATATTTCGGGTTTTTCGGATCAAATTCGATCTTCTCGCGGATGTTGCGGATATGAACCGTGACCGTCTTTTCCGAGCGGAAGGACGGCTCGTTCCACACCGCCTCGTAGATCTGGGAGCTGGAGAGGACGCGGCCCATGTTCTCCATCAGATAGCAAAGGATGTTGAATTCGCGCGCGGTGAGCTTGACCGGCTCGCCGTCGACCGTGACGGCCTTCGTGTCGCGGTCGAGCTGAAGACCGCCCGATTCCAGCACACTGTCCTTTTTCTCCATACTGCCGAGCGAGACGTAGCGGCGGATCTGCGACTTGACGCGCGCCGTCAGTTCCAGCGGATTGTACGGCTTCGTCACGTAATCGTCCGCGCCGAAGGACAGCCCCGCGATCTTATCCGTGTCCTCGGATTTGGCCGAAAGCAGGATGATCGGGAAGTTGTAGACTTCGCGCATTTTGAGCATCGCGGTCAGTCCGTCCATCCTCGGCATCATGACGTCCAGCACGACGCACTGCACCTCGTTGCCGCGAAGCGCTTCCATTGCCTCAAGTCCGTCGGAAGCCTTCAGCACGTCGTACCCCTCCGCCTTGAGATAGATCTCCACCGAGTCGAGGATCGCTTTATCATCGTCGCAGACCAGAACCTTGTACATTATTCTCACTCCTTTGCGCCCAGTATACCACACTGCGGGAAGAAAGTAAAACCCGATGACACTATTGAACCATATATTTTTTGGAATTTGGTAATGAAAAAATAAAGATTCGGTAAAGTTTGTCGGCATATTGACTTTTTCTTCGGAATCGTATAAAATAAATGTATCTCATTGTGCCGTGCGGCGCAATAAAAAAGGAGTATGAAAGATGAAAATGAAAATGACCCGTTTACTGGCTCTCGCAGTGGCAGCGCTCATGCTGGCGTCCTTTGCCGCATGCGGCAAGACGCCCGAACCGGAAACCACCGCAGCGCCCGAGACCTCCGCGTCGGAGATCGCGGATACTACGGCGGAAGCCCTTCCCGCAGACGGCACGACGGATGAGGCGACCGACGTCGAGACGACCGAAGCGGCCGCGACCGAGGCGCCTGTGACCGAAACACCCGTGACCGAAGCGCCCGCGACTGAGGCGGCGGCAACGACGGCAGCGCCGGCGACCACGACCAAGAAGGCCGAAACCACGACCAAGAAGGAGACCACCACGAAGGAAGAGAAGAAGGCCCCGACCGACAAGGCGGAGATCCTCAAGCTCTACAACGACGCCACGGCGAAGACCGCTTCGCAGAAGCCCGCGTTCTCCAAGAGACGCGAGACCACCGAAGGCGTTTACGAGGCCGGTCTGGCGCTCAGAACCTTCAAGGGACTTGTCTATGAGTTCATGGGCATCGGCAGCGACAACGTATTTGAAAAGAAGGTTTCCAAGGGCGACAGCGAATACAACCACTATTTCCTCAAGTCGAACCTGACCACGTCCGACATCAGCGGCGCGACCTGCAAGCTCAACAGCGACGGCAGCTATTCCGTCACCATCAATATCAAGGACGGCAACAGCTACACCGCAGGCGGCTCCGGCGATAAGTATTATGCGCCTCTGGACAAGAGCGGCATCGCGGCCGGCCCCGGCGACAAGGGCTACTGGGACCACAAGACGGCGCAGAATGTGTATGCGGCGATCGGCGAGTATTACAGCAGCGTCGTGATCGACGAGAAGTACAACGGCGCGACGATCAACGCGACCATCGACAAGGACGGCAACCTGAAGGATATGACCGCGAAGTTCAACCTGGTGTTCGACATCAGCAACATCCTCGGTTCCTCCGGCCATGCGACCGGCACGACCACCGTGACCTTCAAGTTCTGAGTTTCAAAGAAAACATAACACACGAAAAGGCGGGAGCCTTCCGTATCCTCGATGCGGAAGGCTCCCGATTCATATATCCTGTTTCTTTATTTGAATGTGATCTTGATCTCGCCGGACAGCACCTTCGGCAGCTCGCCGAGGATCAGCCGCAGCGCCTTGAAGAAATAGTGCACATGGTTGACGAAGGTTTTGAAGGGATTGTACCGCTCCTTAGCATAGGAACGCGTATCGTGCAGCGCGCTGCGGTCGACGGTGTAAGCGAGCGTCGCCAGCTCCGCGGAATGGTCGGAAAGGGGCTTGCCCTCCTCGTCTGTCAGCAGGATGAATTCGTGCGCGACCGCTTCGAGCGAAATGCCGCCGCCGTCACGGTAAAAGACCTTTTCCACGGAATCCCAGATGCCCCAGTATTCCTCGCCCCACTTTTCGTTGTCAGCGTAGGTGATGTCGTAATTGCCGTCATTTTCCAGCTCGACCCACGCTTCCCGGAAACCGGCTTCGTCGATGAACTGCTTGCGCAGTTCGCTTTCCGTGTGCATGAAGCGGGTGTTCGTGTCGCCCGTTACGATCACGGCGTGGTCCTTTGAGTAGTCGTCGATAAAGGCGATCAGCTGCTTGTACTGGGCGACGCGCGCTGCCGCGTTAGGCGGTGCGCCGTAGGCGTCGGCGTGCAGGTCGTACAGATCGACGTAAACGCCGTCCGCCAGCTGAATGCTGCTGCACAGGAAACCCTTTGGTGTCAATTCGTCCGAGCCGGCGTCAAATATGCCGTAGGCCGTTTCCCACGGAACGCGCGTGACGTTGAAGATCGGCAGCTTCGAGTACAGGTTCAGTCCGTCGCCGAAGGGGATGCCACCGCTGTGGTAGGTGGTATATTTCGTGTCGATCCCGTGTTTGAGGATGGTGTGGAAATTGAAGTCCTCCTGTACGGCGATAACGTCCGCGCCGAGCGCGTTGAGCTTTGCGGGGATCTGTCTCGAACACGCGAGCGGATCACGTCCGGACGAGGACAGGAACGCGGGCAGCGGCAGACCGTCCACATTGTAGTTGAGGATCTTCAGCGTGCCGGAATCCGCGCTCTCTTCGGCGAAGGCGGGGACGCTCATACAAACGAGCAGTACGGCGCACAGCAGAAATGCGGTCAGTTTACGTTTCATATCGGTTCTCCGTGCCGTGCGGCGTCGGCCTTACTGCTCCACCAATTAAAACCTGAAGATTTCTGCTTGTCTAAACGACGCAATACTGCGTCAGAAATCCTCGACAGGCGACAGCCTGCCTTGCGGTTTCTTCCTTGTCTTGCGCCGTTTATCCGGCGCACAAATCATTCACGATTTAATTGGAGGAGCAGTAAAAGAAAACGGATGCCGCAGAATTCTCCGTTTTCCGCATGTTCGGATTCATTTGCCGCAGCGCTCACGGATGAACGACTGCTGTTCGGGCGTACACAGCGATTTCGGAAAGCCGGAGCCCATGTTGATCGCCGTCATGAGATAAAAGTGGGTGTCGGTTTCAATCAGCCGGTAGAGTTTGTCATAGTCCAGATGCGCCTGTCCGTTGGTCGACGTGATTCCCAGACCGCTTTCCGTAAAGCGGAACACGGATTCGCCTTCGCGCAAAGCAGCGTTGGAGTCCCATACTTTTTTGACTCTGCGCTGTGCTTGGATATATCCCAGAGCGAGCGCTGCCGCCCATGCGGCCAAAAGCGCCGCCGCAAGAATCGGCTCACCCAGCAAAAAAACAAGTCCGACGATCACAAGCAGGATGCAGCTGAGCAGGATCGTTTTGCTCTGGCTTTTACCCAGTTTGCTGCGCACGACGCGGTTGAAGATCTTGTACTCTTCAAACGAGGGCTTGACAGTGACCGAAAAATCCATAGCTTACTCCTTCTGCGCCAATTCATACCGACCGCTTTTGAGCGCGTCCAGCAGCGCCGCGTTATCCCTGATCGGCTCGTCCGTACGGATGCCGCCGAGCTTTTCGCCGAAGTCGCCGTGGTAGTCGTTTCCGGACGTTTTCAAAAGGCCGTGGCGCTCTGCCCAAGCCTCGGCGATCGGATTGTTCGATTCATGGCCCGGATTGCCGTTGAAGGCCTCCACGCCGTCGAGCTTCTTCCAGTCGACGATCGTCATATCCTCGCGGAAGGGGTGCGCCTGTACGAGCAGAAGCCCCGCGTCGTGAACGCAGTCCGCCATCTGCGCAAACTCCATCTGCATCAAATCGGGGTGTGCGCGCAGGAAGGCTGCGTCCACGCCGAACAGCAGATAGTCGTTGTCCGCGCCGTCCAGCCGAAGCTCCGCGCCGAGCAGCACGGAAAAATCCGCGCAAAGCGCAGCGGCCGTTTCGCACGCGCGGCGCCAGCCTTCGAGAAAATGCGTGACCTTTTCGTCCCACGGGGCGTCCGGCATATTGCGGAACGTGCTGTGGTTGATGTGGTCGGTGAGAACAAGTCCGTTGTATCCGGCGTCGATATAGCGGCGCACGACGTCGGCGGCGCCGACGTGGCCGCAGCGGCTGACCTCGGACGAGTGGACGTGCGTTTCATAAAGATATGGCAGCAAAGCGATATGCCTCCAAAGTGTTTTTTTCATTATATCAAAGCACGGCGCATTCTGTCAACAAAACAGTAACAATCTTGAGAAATTTTAATAAATGAGTTGACAGATCGTTTTTTTTAGGTATAATATGAACGGAACGCTTTAAAATGCGAAAGTGTCTTTGGAGGCTTTTCAGATATGTTCGACGTATGTATACTCGGCAAGGGCCCCGCAGGCCTGTCCGCGGGGATCTATGCCGTGCGCGCCGGTGCGAAAACGCTGGTGATCGGCGGCGCGGACGGCGCGCTGGCCAAGGCCAAGCGGATCGACAACTACTTCGGGATCGCAACGATCGGCGGCCGGGAGCTGCTCGAGGCGGGCGAGGCGCAGTACAAGGCGCTCGGCGGCGAAACGCTGGAGGCGGAGGCGACCGCGGTGGAGATGATCCCCGGCGGTTATCTGGTGCATACCGCGGACCGGCAGATCGAGACGCGCGCGTTGGTGCTCGCGATGGGCAAGGCGCGCAAGGCCGCGTCGCTGCCGGGCGAGACGGAGTTTCTCGGCAAGGGCGTGAGCCACTGCGCGGTTTGTGACGGATTCTTTTTCAAGAAAAAGCGCGTCGGCGTTTTGGGCGCCGGCGCTTATGCCGCGTCCGAAGCGCAGCAGCTGCTTGCGTTCACGCCGGACGTGACGGTCTTTACGGACGGCAAAGAGCCTGCCGTCGAAATGCCCTGTCCGGTCGAAACGGCGAAGCTCGCGGCGCTGACGGGCGAGCTGCGTCTGGGTGCGGTGCAGACGGCGGACGGTACGACGTTCCCGTTGGACGGATTTTTCATCGCGCGCGGGAGCGCGGGCGCGTCGGAGCTTGCGCTCAAGCTCGGCGTCCCGACCGACAACGGCAATATCCGCGTCGATAAGGACGGCATGACGGCGCTGCCCGGCGTGTTTGCGGCAGGCGACTGTCTGGGCGGGCTGTGTCAGGTCTCCGTTTCGGTCGGCACGGGCGCGCTTGCCGGACAGCGCGCGGCGGAATATGTGCGCCGGCAAGCGGTGAGGTGACGGCATGACGATTTCACAAACGATAACGCTGCTGGCGTTTTGCGTGCTGACAGGTTCCTACACATGGGGGATGCGCGGCACGATCGTCGGCGGGGAACGCGGCGCGATGCTGCCCGGCGCGGCGCTCGCGCTGGTGCTGCTGCACGCGGGCGGTTCTGTCCCCGTGGCCGCGGGATTTCCGATCGCGGCTGCCGTGGGCGCGGCCGGCATGTTCTTCGGCGGCGCACAGACCTATGGCGATACGATCGCTCTGACGCATGAGCAGGACGGCAGCGTGCGCTTTTTTGCGCGGCTCGGCCTTGCGATCAAGGGCTCTGTCTGGTTCGGCATTTTCGCCGGGATGCTTGGCTTTTCCGTCGGCGCGATGGCCGGACGGTATGCACTGTGGGAGACGATCCTGTTCGTCTGCGTGCTTCCCGTCGTCAAATGGCTGGGCGTGATGATCTGCAATACGCCCTATAAACCGAAAGAGAATAAGTTCCCGCGGCTGTATTTTTCCCGTACACGCCGCGAGGTCTGGGGCGGGATGCTTTTTGTCTTCCTGTATATTCTGGCCTTCTCGTTCGTCAAGCACGAATGGATGACCGTTCTTCTGGCGGGATTCGGATTCGTTTTCGGCGCGCTCGGCTTCTGGCTCGGCAATCTCTTCCAGACCTTTGCCGACCGTCGTCTGTCGAAACAGTGGATCGGCGGCTGGAAATGGATGGAATGCGTATTCGGCGGCGTCGGCGCCCTGGGCGTCGGGCTTGGCTGGAGTTTGTTATATGACAGCGAGCTGCAGCGATACGTGTATCAGATCACGGCGCACAGCGGCGTATGGTCGCCGTTTCCGGAAACGACCGAGACGCTTATGGCCTTTATCTGGTTGATCCTTTTGGCGCTGTATCTGGTGCGGTACGGGATGCGTTCCTCATTCGGACAGTTTCTCAACCGTACGGAGGACGTCTGGATCTGGCCGGTGTTCTGCTATGTGCCGCTTTTTCTGGCGCTTACGGGCAATCAGTTCTTTGCGGAGCTGTTCAGTTCGTTCGGGATCGTTTTTGTCCTGGCTGAAAAGATTGCGTTCGCCTCGCGCAAAAAATATGCGCAGGTGCCGCTGGCGCCGGTGCTGCAAGGCGTTTTGATCCTGTTTTCGGCGGTCATTCTGGCGGTGCAGCTGTTCGCATATTCGCACATGAGCGCCTATGCGTTGTGGGTGCTGTATCTGCTGCCGTATCTGCTGACGGAGTTGTACATTGCGTTCAATCCGATCCGGCTGCGCGCACGCGTCGAAAAGACCGGTTCGCTGCGCGCCGCTTTTGCGGAGATCGGTTCGCATCGTTCGTGGATGGCGTATGCCTGCGTGTGTACGGCGGTGCTGCTGATCTGGGGAAAATCGTATTTTTTGGTTTGAGGGAGGATCTGCATGAAAAACGAGAATTCTGAACAGAACAACGCGTATTTATACAAGGCAGTCCTGGAGCTCAAGGACATGGACGAATGCAGAGAGTTCTTTGAAACGCTCTGCACCATGCAGGAGATCCGCTCGTTTGCGCAGCGCATCCAGGTGGCGAAGATGCTGCATGAGGGCTGCGTTTACAGCCGGATCGTGCGCGAGACCGGCGCGAGCACGGCGACCATCAGCCGTGTCAACCGTTCGATGAATCTCGGAAAGAACGGATACGAGATCATCTTCGAGCGGCTGCAGGAAACGGAATGAGCGCATACGACCGTTTTGCCGCGTTCTACGATGATTTGACCCAGGACGTGCAGTATGTGCGCCGCGCGTCGACATTGTGCGATCTGTTGTCGAGTTTCGGCGTGCGGGACGGGCTGGTGCTCGATCTTGCGTGCGGGACGGGCAGCATGACCGTGGAGATGGCAAAACGCGGATACGAGATGATCGGCGTCGACGCGAGTGCGGAAATGCTTTGCGCCGCGCAGCAGAAGGCTGCGGAAGCGGGACAGAGCATCCTGTTCCTCTGTCAGACGATGCAGACGCTCGATCTGTTTGGAACGGTGCGGGGCGTGATCTGTACGCTGGACAGTCTCAATCATCTGACAAAAGAGGCTGATCTGCGCCAGACCGTTCGGCGCGTCGCGCTCTTTCTGGAGGCGGGAGGAGTCTTTCTGTTTGACGTCAACACGCCGTACAAGCACAGAGAAATCCTCGCGAACAACACGTTTGTTTCGGAGACGGACGACGTGTACTGCGTCTGGCAGAACGAGCTGCTGGACGCGGATACCGTGCGCATCACGCTGGACTTCTTTGAGCGGGAGGACGACGTGTATCTGCGCAGCACCGAGCAGTTCTGCGAGCGTGCGTACGATCCGCAGCTGCTGCGGTCCGTTCTGGAAGAATACGGATTCTCCGTGCAGGGGATCTATGATGAAAACGATCTTTGTGCGCCGCGCGGCGACACACAAAGACTGATATTTGCGGTAACCAAGTCGGAGGGGTAAGGACTATGAAAAAGAAAAACAGGGACGATTCTGGCGGTCTGAAGACTGTAATCGAGCCGAACGGCAAAAACTATCAATACTGGAAAGACATCTGGAGATACCGCGGGCTGGCGCTCAATCTTGCCAAGCGCGACATCACCGTGCGATATAAGCAGACCGTTATCGGTCTGGGCTGGTCGATCATCAGCCCGGTCATCAATATGCTTATCATGACCTTTATTTTCGGCTCTGTGGCTAACCTCCAGTCGGACGGCACCGCGCCGTATGACGTCATGGTCTATGCGGGCATTATACCGTGGACGCTGTTTTCCAAAAATCTGTCGCTCGCGTCGACGACATTTCTGTCGAGTGCTGCGCTGATGAAAAAAGTGTATTTTCCGCGCATCATTTCGCCGGCGGGCGGCTCGCTTGCGGCGTTAATCGATTCTCTGATCTCTTTCGGCGTGCTGCTGCTCATTATTTTGATCAGTCATCTGACCGAAGGCTTTACGCCGTCATGGAGGATCGTGCTGGTTCCGCTGTTGTTTGTGTTTCCGATCCTGCTCGGTTTCTTTATCGGACTGTTTCTTTCTCCGCTGAACATCCGTTTCCGCGATCTGAATCAGGCGATTCCGTTCTTTCTGCAGATCGGACAGTATGTGACGCCGGTCGCGTATTCTTTTGCCGTCGCGTGCGCCGCGGTCCCGGAAAAGTTCCGCTTTATCTATTCGCTCAATCCCGTCGCCGGCGCGGTCAACGTCGTGCGCTGGTGCATCATCCCGGACAATGAATTCCACTGGCCGTCCTTTATTTCGATGCTGGTTTTTATCGTTGCGTTTATCCCGATCGGGATCAAAGCGTTCCGTAAGGGCGAGCGGACTTTTGTAGATCTGGTGTAAGGAGGGAGTGCGCATGGAAGCCGTCAAAACAGACGATCGGCCGACTATACTGAAGGTTGAGAACGTCGGGAAAAAATATATCATCAAGAACCTCAAGACACTGCCGGCTGACGCTTCCGGGATGCAGAAGCTGCGTTACCGGCTTAAAAAGTACGAAAAGAAAGATTTCTGGGCACTGAAGGATATTTCGTTCGAGATCAAAAAGGGCGAACGGCTGGCGATCGTCGGCCGTAACGGCGCGGGGAAATCGACCATGCTCAAGCTCATTTCCCGCATTACGGAGCCGACCGAAGGCCGGATCGAGTATTACGGCAGAGTTGCGGCGATGCTGGAGGTCGGCACGGGCTTCAATCTGGAATTGACCGGCCGTGAAAACGTCTATCTCAACGGCGCCATCCTCGGCATGACGAAGGAGGACATCGACGCGCGTTTTGACAGCATCGTGGACTTCTCGGAGATCGGCGAGTTCATCGACACGCCCGTCAAACGCTATTCGAGCGGTATGCTGGTGCGTCTGGCATTCGCGGTCGCGTCCACGATGGACCCCGACATCCTGATCGTCGACGAGGTGCTGTCGGTCGGCGATATGAAATTTCGCGAAAAATGCCTGCGCCGCATGGACGAGATCGCGCAGTCCGGCAAGACGATCATCTGCGTCAGCCACGTGATGACCATTGTGCGCGGTCTGTGCAACCGCGCCATCGTGCTGGACAAGGGCAAGATGATATATAACGGCGAGGTCGAACACGCGATCAAGCTGTACAACGGCATCAACGAAGCGGCGCGCATCACGTCGCGCGATCTGGATGATCTGCCGCGTCCAAAGTTTCTGAACGAAAAAATGCGGATGCTGCACGTAGATGTTTTAGACAACAAGACCTGTATTTACAACTGGAACGAGCCGATCCGGTTCCGCGTTCGCGCCGAGGCAAAGACGGACGCCGAGGACGTCAGCGTGCGCGCCGTTTTCCGCTGCGACAACGGGACGCCCGCCGCGGTCGCGTTCCTGCCGCTGCACGCGGATTTCAAGGCGGGCGACGTCAAGGAGATCGAAGTGAGCGTCGACCGCCACAATCTTGCGCCCGGCGACTATAAGGTCGCGCTGGATTTGACGCAGGACAATCCCTATGACATTTACAACAACGTCGACAGTGTCTCGCCCGAAGCGTTTTTCATTACCGTGCGCAACATCGGCGCCGAGGAACACGCGGTCGAGGATAACAGCGCGCGCCTGTGGCTGAGCTCGTGGGGCCACTCGAGGATCATGGACGTGACCGGAAAGGTCGTCGAATAAGGAGCGGCAAAATGCGGTTATCACTTTACCATCACGTCGGCAGCGGAAACAAGGGATGTGAGGCGCTGGTGGACGCCACAGGCGCGCTGCTGTATTCGGCCTTCGGCTGCGACGTGAGCCTGTACAGCCAGCGTCCGCAGGAGGACGAGCGTTCCGCGTATGCGCACGTTTCCACCGTCATTCCCGTTTCGTCGGACGCCGCCGTACCGCTGCGGCTTTTGGACAAGGCGCAGCTCAAGGCGCTGCGGATGCAGTCGTCTCACGCGGCGGATATGGCGTACTACGCCAAGTATTTTCGTTCGTTTGCCTTTGACGAGGATGTGTTTCTGTCGATCGGGGGCGACACCTACTGCTATGGCGAAAACAGCTTCATGCACGCCATGAACGCCGCGCTCAAGCGCCGCGGCAAGACGACCGTGCTGTGGGGTTGTTCGCTGGACAACGGATCGTTTTCCGCGTTCAATGAGGCGGATCTTCGCACCTATGACGCGATCTTCGCGCGCGAAAGAGGGACGTACACGCTCCTGCGGGAAAAGGGCTTTAAGGACAATGTGTTTCTGCATCCGGATCCGGCGTTCACGCTTCCGACAGTGCAGCTGCCGCTGCCCGGGCCGCTTGAAGGCCGCAGCTTTATCGGCATCAACGCAAGCCCTCTTGTCTTCAAGTATGAGCAGGGCGCGCACCGCGGCGTCGGGATGCAGGCGTATGAAAAAATGATCGAATGGATCCTTGCCGAGACAGACTGCAGCGTGCTGCTGCTGCCGCACGTATTCTGGAGCTTTTCCGACGACCGATCCGTTCTTGGCGCGCTGTATGAAAAATACGCGCAGACGGGACGCGTCGTCTTGCTGGACGGGACGTATTCGGCGCGCGAGCTCAAGGGCTTTATTGCCCGCTGCCGCGTATTCGTCGGCGCACGGACGCATTCGACAATCGCGGCATATTCCTCCTGCGTGCCGACGCTCGTGTTGGGTTACAGCGTCAAGTCGGTCAACATCGCGCTGGATTTGTTCGGAAAGACGGACGGCTTCGTGGTCCCGGTCGATCAGCTTGAAGATCCGGACGGCCTGCGCCGGGCGCTGCAGAGGATGCTTCAAATCGAGCAGTGGCACCGCGACGTTCTGCACGAGCGCGTGCCGGCGTACGTGCGCAGCGCGTCCGACGCGGCGCTGACGCTGCGCGATTTTTTGGCGCGACGCTGATTTTCTTCTTTACACAGGCATTAAAATCATGTAGAATAAAACACGGCAGAAAGGATGATGCAATATGCCGCAATACAAACGCATTCTGCTCAAGCTCAGCGGCGAGGTGCTGGCGGGCGAGCAGAAGATCGGATTGAATTTTGATACGGTCAACTCGATCTGTGCAGCCGTCAAGCAGGTCGTGGATCTGGGCGTGCAGGTCGCCATCGTCGTCGGCGGCGGCAACTTCTTCCGCGGCCGCACAGGCGGCGGGATGGATCATACGCGCGCCGATCATATGGGGATGCTGGCGACGGTGATGAATTCCCTCGCGCTGGCGGACGGTCTGGAGCAGCAGGGCGTGGCTGTGCGCGTACAGACCGCGATCACCATGCAGCAGATCGCCGAACCGTATATCCGCAACAGGGCTGTGCGCCATCTTGAAAAGGGCCGCGTCGTGATCTTCGGCTGCGGAACGGGCAACCCGTTTTTCACCACCGACACCGCGGCGGCGCTGCGTGCGGCGGAGATCGACGCCGACATCATGTTCAAAGCGTCGAACGTGGACGGCATTTATGACAAGGACCCCCACAAATACGCCGACGCGAAGAAATATGATTATCTTTCCTTTACAGAGATCCTGGCGAACGATCTGCGGGTGATGGACGGTACGGCCGCTTCGCTGTGCCGCGACAACAAACTGCCGATCCTTGTATTCAATCTGGAGGACCCTGCCAACATCGTCAAGGCGGTGGAGGGTG
Organism: Clostridia bacterium; assembly: GCA_017449935.1. GTDB lineage: Bacteria > Bacillota > Clostridia > Oscillospirales > Acutalibacteraceae > UBA1425. The sequence continues at coordinate 95,021 of JAFSYP010000071.1, read as the reverse complement.
AAAATATCGGAACAATCGTTAAGGAGGACGAATAAATGGATACTGTTATTGCAAATGCGAGAGAAAAAATGGGCAAGACGATCTCCGTCTTGAAGAGTGAGTACAACTCCATCCGTGCCGGCCGTGCCAACGCCGCCGTGCTGGATAAGATCCGTGTGGATTACTACGGCGTGCCGACGCCCATCAACCAGATGGCGGCAATCTCCGTCGCGGAAGCGCGCATCCTGAACATCCAGCCGTGGGATGTTTCCACGCTGCACACCATCGAAAAGGCGATCCAGACGTCCGACATCGGCATCAACCCGCAGAACGACGGCCGTGTGATCCGCCTGGTCTTCCCGCAGCTGACGGAGGAAAAGCGTAAGGAGCTGGCCAAGACCGTGCGCAAGACCGCTGAAGATGCCAAGGTTGCCGTGCGCTCGATCCGCCGCGACAGCATGGACAAGATCAAGAAGATGGAAAAAGCTTCCGAGATCACCGAGGACGACCTGAAGGACGGCGAGAAGGAGCTGCAGAACGTGACGGACGAGTTCATCAAGAAGGTCGACGAGGTCTGCGCGGAAAAAGAAAAGGAAATCATGGAGATCTGATGGTGGATAAAGAGCATTTGCCGCAGCATGTCGGGATCATCATGGATGGCAACGGCCGCTGGGCAAAGAAAAGGGGACTGCCGCGTACCGAGGGGCATCGGCGCGGTGCGGAGGTCTTCCGCACAATCAGCACCTACGCCAGCGACATCGGCGTCCCGTATCTGACCTTTTACGCTTTTTCAACCGAGAATTGGAAGCGCCCGCAGCAGGAGATCGACGTGATCATGGATCTGTTCCGCGACTTCCTGCACGAGGCCGAGCAGCGGCAGGCGGAGAATGAAACGCGCCGTTTCTGCTTCCGGTTCATCGGCGATCTGAGCGTGCTGCCGGAGGACATCCGTGCGCTGGCGGATTGGATGGAAAAGCACAACCCCGAAAACGGGCGCACCACGGTCAACGTTGCGGTCAACTACGGCGGCCGCAGCGAGTTGACGCACGCCTTTCGCACGCTGCTTTCGCGCGTACAGTCGGGCGAACTGACCGAGCCGGACGTCACGGAGGACGCGATCGCCCAGGCGCTCTATACGGCGGGGCAGCCCGATCCGGATCTGATCATCCGGCCGAGCGGTGAATACCGCCTGTCCAATTTCCTGACCTGGCAGAGCGCGTATTCCGAATTCTGGTTTTCGGATATTCTGTGGCCGGATTTCACGACAGCGGATTTTGACCGCGCGCTGGAGGATTTCGCGCGCCGTTCGCGCCGCTTCGGGGGGATCTGATTTATTCTGGAGTGTTCATGGTATGAAAGCTAAAGTTATCACCGGTGTGATTGCCGCCGTGTTTGCCATCGTAATGGTCTGTCTGCAATTTACGCCGTTGTTTGAGATCGCGCTCGCGTTTTTTACGTTCCGCGCGAATTTTGAGCTGCTGCGTGCGGCGGGCGCAAAGAATAAAACGCTTATCGCGATCACGTCCGTTCCGGCGACAGCCATGCCGTTCGTTCTTCGGTATGATCTTACGCATTATTTGCCTGTTCCGCTGGTCGTGGTGTTCCTTGCGTATGTGTTCGTGCTGCTCCTGCTGATGCTCGCGGAGTATGAGAATACGCGCTTCGAGCATATCGCGATGGCGCTGGTGTCTTCCCTGTTCGTTCCGTATGTGATGTCTCTGCTGGTCAAGATCCGGGACTTCTATCCGGACGCGCCGCTGTCGACGCGCGCGTATATGATGGTATTTACGCTGATTTGCGCCTGGATCTCCGACGCGATGGCGTATTTTGTCGGCAGCAAATTCGGCAAGCATAAGATGGCGCCGAAGATCAGCCCGAAGAAATCCTGGGAAGGCGCTGTCGGCGGCGTGATCGGCACCGTTGTGATCAACCTGATCGTATTCGGCGTGTACTATACGCTGTATCGCATCGGCTGGATCCGGATGCTGGAGTTCCCGTTCTGGCTCGTGCCGATCCTTTCGGCGCTGCTGTCCGTGGTGGGGATGCTGGGCGATTTGTCCGCTTCGGTCATCAAACGCAATTACAGCATCAAGGACTACGGCACCGTGATGGGCGAGGGCAACGGCGGCGTGATGGATCGCTTTGACAGCGCGATCTTCGTAATCGGCGCGATGTATGCGCTGCTGCTGATCGTCCGTGCCGCGGGACTGCATACATAATACTGTATTTGAGGAAATCTATGGAACCCAAAACATTAACGATACTCGGTTCGACCGGGTCGATCGGGACGCAAGCCCTCGAAGTTGCACAGCTTCGGGGCTTCGGCATTTTTGCTTTGACCGCGGACCGCAGCGTGGAAACGATGGAAAAGCAGATCCGCGCGTTCCGTCCGCGCTATGCCGCGATGCGCAGCGAAGACGCCGCGAAGGATCTGCGCGTACGCGTTGCGGACACTTCGACCGAGGTGCTCTCGGGCGAGGAAGGCGTTTGCTTTATCGCGTCGCAAAGAGTCGACTTTGTGCTCAACAGCATCGTCGGTATGGCCGGCCTGCGGCCGACGCTCTGCGCGATCGACGCAGGCAGCACGATCGCTTTGGCGAACAAGGAAACACTGGTCGCCGGCGGCCAGCTCGTCATGGAAAAGGCGACGGCGAAGGGCGTGCAGATCCTGCCCGTGGACAGCGAGCATTCCGCGATTTTTCAGTCGCTGCAGGGCATGGCGCGCTGCAGCGAGATCCGACGCATCCTGTTGACCGCGTCCGGCGGCCCGTTCTTCGGCAGGTCACGTGAAGAGCTCGCGCATGTGACGGTCGCCGAAGCGCTGCGCCATCCGAACTGGAGCATGGGCGCGAAGATCACCGTCGATTCGGCGACGATGATGAACAAGGGACTGGAACTGATCGAGGCGGTCTGGCTTTTCGGCGTATCGCCCGATCAGATCGAAATTCTCGTGCACCGGCAGAGCGTCGTACATTCTGCGGTCGAGTTTTGCGACAATTCCGTGATCGCACAGCTCGGCGTGCCGGATATGCGCATCCCGATCCAGTATGCGCTCACATACCCGGAGCGGTATCCGTCGGCGGTGCGGCAGCTGCGGCTGGAGGAATACGGGAGCCTGACGTTCGAAAAGCCGGATTATGAAACGTTCGCGTGCATAAACTTATGTAAATCGGCCATACTTCAGGGCGGACTGCGCCCGGCTGCGGTCAACTCCGCCAACGAGGAGGCCAATGCGATGTTCCGCCGCGGCGAGATCGGCTTTTTGGATATTGCGGATTTGGCGGCGCGCGCGTCGTCCGCCGTGCCTGCCGGCGGGAGCTATACGCTGCAGGACGTGCTGGACACAGACGCGCAGATGCGCGAGCTTGTCCGGCGTATGCAGAGGTGAGGTGTGTCTATGTCGAGCTTTTTTTCAACCGTCGCGATCGGCTGGGGTAAGATCTGGCCGATCCTGTTTGCAATCCTGTTTTTCGGTGTGATCATCGCATCGCACGAGCTGGGGCATTTCGCGTTTGCAAAGCTCTTTCATGTACGTGTCAATCAGTTTGCCATCGGCATGGGCCCGGCGATCTGGAAAAAACAGAAGGGCGAAACGGAGTATTCTTTGCGACTGTTCCCCATCGGCGGGTTCTGCGCCATGGAAGGGGAGGACGGCGAGAGCGAGGACGACCGCGCCTTTTTCAAACAAAAGGTGTGGAAACGCATCATCATTGTCGCCGCCGGCGCGATCGTGAATCTGATTCTGGGGTTTCTGATCGTCCTGTTCATGCTCTCGCAGGAAAGTTTGATCGGCACGCCGCAGGTCAATAAGTTTTATGAGAACGCCATGACGCAGCAGACGGGCCTGATGGAAAAGGACGTGATCCTGGAAGTCAACGGGCGGCACGTCTTTTCGCAGTATGACATCGGTTTTCTGATTTCGCGCGATAAGGACAACGCCGTGGACTTCGTTGTGCGGCGCGGCGGCGAGAAGGTCGAGCTGCACGGCGTGCGTTTTGAAACGCAGACGCTCGAAAACGGCGCGGAAGGCATGGTGTACGACTTCATCATCGTGGGCGTACCGCCGACGTTCCTGTCCGTGTTACGCTACGGCTTCGGCGAAACGCTGTCGATCGGACGCGTCGTCTGGATCAGTCTGTTCGATCTGCTGACGGGGACGTACGGCTTTAAGGACCTTTCCGGTCCGATCGGTACGGTCGGCATGATCGCGCAGGTCACGCAGGAAACGACGCGCACGGACCTGACGCCGATCCTGACGATTCTTGCGCTCATTTCGATCAACATCGGTATTTTCAACCTGCTTCCGATCCCTGCGCTGGACGGCGGACGACTGTTCTTCCTGTTTATCGAGGGGATATTCCGCAGACCGATCAGCCGTAAATACGAGGGCTGGATCCATGCGGTGGGCCTGGTGCTGCTGCTGTTGTTGATGGCGGCGATCTCCTTCTCTGACATACTGAAACTGGCGCGAGGTGATCTGCTGTGAGTACGGGAAGAGTCAGTCGGGCGGTCAAGGTCGGCGGTCTGACGATCGGCGGCGGCGCGCCGGTCACGGTGCAGTCGATGCTCAATAAACCCGCGCACGACGTCGAGGACAGCGTCCGACAGGCGCTCGCGCTCGAAGAAGCGGGCTGCGATATTGTGCGTGCGGCCGTTCCGGATATGGAAGCGGTACGCCTGATCGCCGCGCTGAAGGAAAAGCTGCATATCCCCGTTGTGGCGGATATCCATTTTGATTACAGGCTGGCGGTCGAGTGCGCTTCCGCCGGCGTGGACAAGATCCGCATCAACCCCGGCAACATAGGCGACGAAACGCGCGTGCGCGCTGTGGTCGACGCCTGCCGTGCGCGCGGCATCCCCATTCGCATCGGCGTCAATTCCGGTTCAGTGGAGAAGGAACTGCTCGCAAAACACGGCGGCGCGACGCCGCAGGCGATGGCGGAGAGCGTCATGCGCCATGTGGCGATCCTCGAAAAACACGACTTTACGGATATTGTGCTTTCTATCAAATCGTCGGACGTGCGAAAAATGATCGAGGCTTATCGGCTTGTCGCGTCGCAGTGCGTCTATCCGCTGCATCTGGGCGTGACGGAAGCCGGCACCTATAAAATGGGCCTGCTGAAATCGGCGGTCGGAATCGGCTCTCTTTTGGCGGACGGGATCGGCGATACGATCCGCGTTTCGCTGACGGACGATCCCGTGCGCGAAGTGGAGGCCGGCAGAGACATCCTTCGCGCGCTCGATCTGGCAGGCGACACGCCGCGCTTGGTATCGTGCCCGACTTGCGGACGCACGCGCATCGACTTGATCGCACTGGCGCGCGAGGTCGAAGCGCGGCTGCGGGACGTGCATAAACCTATCACGGTCGCGGTCATGGGCTGCGCGGTCAACGGACCGGGCGAGGCGTCCGCTGCGGACGTCGGGATCGCCGGCGGCGACGGCTGCGCGCTGCTGTTCAAGAAGGGAAAGATCATCCGCAAAGTGCCCGAGGACGCGGTCGTTGACGCGCTGATGGACGAGATTGTCGAGATGTAGATCGAATAGTTTTATCCCCCGCAGAAACCGTTTTAAAGGCTTCTGCGGGGGATATTACATTCTATCCTGTTTTGCTTATCCGCATATCAGCTGCGAGCTTCATCCGGGAGACTGACTCTGTCAGATCAGCACGACGCCCCAGCCGCCGGTGAGATAGCGCTTGAGAAGGATGAGATCGACGTTATCGATGCTCCCGTCCTTATTCACATCTGCGTTGTACTCATCGACGATGACGTTCCATCCGCCGGCGATATACCGTGCCAGATAGATCGCGTCCTTGAGCGTGACTGATCCGTCGCCGTCACAGTCGCCGGACAGACACAGGATCACAGACAGCGTTTCACCGGTTACGGTGAGCGGCACACGCTGCAGATCCTTGTCGATCGCAGCGTTGCTGCCGGCCGTCAAAGATACGGTCGTTTGGCCGACGGCAGCCGTTTCCTTGACAGCAAACGTGCAGGTCACGATTGTCCCGGTCTCGGTATGGTTCTGCTGCGCGAGCGCGTCGTCCCACATGATCCGGAACGGTACGGCCGCATAATTGCCGCCGATCTGGAAGGTGCCGCTCTGAAGCACGCCGTTGCACGAGACGCTGTTCAGCGTCAGAACGTCTGGATCATAATTCAGGTCGAACAGAAGACCGGCGATACCCGTATTCTGCACAAGGTCGATATTTAACCGGAACGTTTCGCCCGTGTGAACTTCCGGCAGATCCGCGTCGATGTTCAATTCGATCGCTGCGGCGCTCACCGGCGGCTCATCTCCAAGCGGGACGAGCGACGCTTCCGCGTTCAGCAGATCGGTCGTAGAAACGTCGGTGCATGTCGGGTTGCCCAGTCTTTCTGCTGCATTTTTCAGCGCCGTGGTGAAGACGTTCCACGACGCAGTCGTGTACGCCGGCTCCTGATAAGCCTTGTTGACGATGTTCTGATACGTCGATCTCAGACCGGCCTTGTCGACCGTAGTGGTGCTGAAGGGGAGATAGTTCGTTATGGTAACGCTGTGTTCTTTGTCGCCGATATTCAGATATCCTTTGAGATAGGTCGTGGACGAACTGACCGGCGCGAACGAGGGACTTTCAAAGGAATACTTCGATCTCCATGCCTTAGAACCGTCGCGTACACCGCCGCCCGTGATCTGCATTTCTGTACTCATACCTTCGTTCCATCTCGCCGTAAAGACGGTTTTTTCGTTGGAGTTCTCGGCGCCATCCTTGAAATAGGACAGTGTCATATTCTGAAACTTTCCGCTGTAATACCAGTGCTCGCCGAGATAGTCGAATCCGTAATGCACATTCGGAATGTCGTACGTGTCATAGCGGCTCGTATCGACCGTGATGGCGCCGAGCTTAAAGCTGTTGTGGACGCCGGTTGTCAAATTCGTGTTAAAATATCCGTCATAGCCTTGACCGTTTCGGTTCCAGCTCAGGTAATCTTCCGGTTCGGAACTGGGGCTGTAGGCGATACTCTTCTGGTCGATCGTCTGACACAGCATCGGCTGGTATTTCATGCCGCCGGTCGCGTCGCCTGTGCCCGTGCTGCCGCAGCCATGCATGCCCGTGATCCAAACGATCCCGCCGACGGATACTTCCTTGCCGCTTTTGTCGCGTGAGGCATATCCGCTTGCGACGGCCCATGAGTATGGCGCATAAACGCGCGTGTAGTTGGTCGCCGTATGTGTTTCTCCTTCGATTTCGTAGGCGACGGTCCATTTCAGCGTCGACTGACCGTTATGCTGTACAGGCGTCGTCATGATGCCGGCATTGAGCGTGCATTCCAGCGTGCCGGTCGACGATGACGCCGCGCTCAACGTCACGGTCGCACCCTCACAGGTCAAGCTGATGACTTTTGCCGCCTGTTCGCAGTTGAAGTAGATATTACCCGTCGTATTTTCGCCTGTACGCAGACCGAAGCCGTTTGCCGCCGTATCGCGGTCGACGTAATACTGGAATTCGGACATCGCGTTCATAGCGCTCATGCTTGTGGTGTTTTCGGTGTTCGGCTTCAGATAGATCAGTTCCGGTACGTAGAACGTCACGGCTGACGGAACGATCGGCTCCTCGATCTCCGAGAGTTCATCGGCGAGATCGTCGTATGCGCTCTGCAGCTCGTTCGCAGCGACAACGATCTGCGAGGCGGTTGCCGTCGGGTCGCCGAGCACATATCCTGCGGCGCTCAGCTTTGAAAGGAACGTGGGATAGGTGGAATATGCCGGCGCGCTGCCTTCGCAGTCCACGGCAAGACCGCTTGCCGCACGGAAGATCGCGCGCAGGTCGGACTTGTTGACCATCGTTACGTTCAGGCGCGTAAGGTCATTCTGACTGACAGTAACGTTGCCCAACGTGCCGTCGTAGAGTTGGTAGGTATTCTGCCGGACCCAGAGTTGGTAAGTCGACGTGCCGTTTGCCGTCGGTGCGGCTATGTCGGCAGGGGGGATCTGTGAGGAAATGCCGTGCGAGGTATAGCGACTTTCGACCTCGTCGTGGTCTACGTTGTGTTCGGCGCTTTGATAGAAGCCGGAAAACTCACTCGGGTATGTGTATGCATTCGTGCTTGCGGCTGTTTCAAAGGTCACTTTGAAGGGCATGGCCCATTCGATGCCGATCGCATACGCCGCCGCCTGCAGATTCGGGATCTGGGAGGTGTTGTTGTAGCGGCTGACGTCGACCGTGAAGTTGCCGGCACTGACGGTATTGACGTTCTGCGTCTCGGTGAGATTAGCGTTGGTTTCCTTGCCGTAGTCCTGGAAGAAGATGTAGTTGTCGTCCGAGGATGATTCTGTCAGAAAATTCGTGACGTACAATGTCGGACGGTTGCCGCCTAAACTGCTTGTGAGATTCGGCGAGTCCGTACCGATCGCGATCTCCCACGGCGTCTGGACGTTATTGTATGCGCCGCCCCATTTGTAGTTACCGTTGGCGGCGGCATACGAGTGGAAGCCGGTCAGCAAATGGATCGCTGCATGTTCCGTATAGTGCGTGACGTACCAGGACTTCCTTGCAGCGTAAAACCCGGAGCCGATCATCCCGGCGAACGGCTCGTAAACGTAGGAATACGCCATACTGCGATAGGCGGTGCCGTTCACGGTGTAATCCGCCGTCCAGGTGATGACGCTGCCGCCGGGCGCGTTGCCGTCGGAAAAAGAAGTCTCAAATTGGACTCTGTTTGCTGCGGCATATCCGACAGAGCTGTCCGAGCGCGTGATCGTCAGATTCGAGAACGCTTTGTCCGAGTTAAAAACGATTCTGCCGGACGTCTTTGCCGGATCCGTGCTCAGCTGTCCAGATGCGTTTGAGTCGACAAAGTACTGATAGCCCGAACCGGATGGGTTACGGTAGATGGTCTCCGGCACGTAGAACTCGATCAAAGGTCTGCCGGAATCTTCTGCGTTTGCAATCAGACTGAGATCCGCAAAGCAGAAGGTCGTCAGGACCATGACCAGCGCGAGCGCCGTGCTGAAAATGCGTTTACAGGTGTTTTTTTTCATGTGAATGCCTCCTCTTTTATTGTAATTCGGTACCTTATATATCAATGCTTTTGCATACTCAGATCAGTTCGACGCCCCAGCCGCCGGCGATGTAGCGCCGCAGGAGAATGACGTCGCGCAGCGTCAGCATGCCGTCGCCGTCCACATCGGCGTTGGACACGTCCACGTCGGCGTCCCAGCCGCCCGCGAGATACCTTGTCAAGTTGACCACATCCTGAAGCGTCACTTCGCCGTCGCCGTCCGCGTCGCCGGCCATGCGAAGCGTCACATTGACGCTGCCGTTTTCCACGTTGAACGGAACGCGGTCCAGATCCACGTCGAGCGTGGACGCCTGCTCATAGGTGATCGTGACCGGCGTCGTACCGACAGGCGCGTCCGCTGCCACGGAGAAGGTGAACGTCACCAGAGAGCCGTTCGCCGTATTGTTCTGCTCTGCGAGCGAATCCGCCCAGAAAACAGTGAACGGTACGGCGGACAGATTTCCGCCGGACTGGAACACGCCGTCGTCGAACACGTCACCGTTGTCGACGGCGGTCAGCGTCAGCACCTGCGGGTCGTACTGCAGTCTCAGCATCACGGAAACGACGCCGGGGTTATCTGAGATCGAGACCGTGAGCTGCACCGTCTCGCCGGGATGGGCACTGCCATCGCTGACGACGAAGCGCGGTTCGGCCGGCAGTCTGTCGATCGCGCGCGTTTCGGCTGCCTGGCAGCGCGTGCAGACGCGCGTTTCTTCGCCTTCCGACGACGTCGTTGCCGGCGTCGTCACGACCCAGTCGCCGTAGTTATGACCCGTCGGTGGCAGGACAGTGTCCTCAACAAGACCGCAGTACGAGCAGCGTGCATATTGCCTGCCTGCCGTTTCGCAGGTCGGATAGGTAATGAATAAAAGGAAATTGTGATCCGTCACCGGTTTTTCATCAGTAATGTAAGAATAACCGCAGTCTTGACATGTGACTGTTGTCTTCCCACCGTGCTGGCAGGTCGGATAAATTGTAACGCCGTCGAAAGTATGCAACCCTTCGCTGTTTTCTTTCACTTCGCCGCAATTCTTGCAGACAATGCCGTGATAATTTTCGCCAATCGCCACAGGAGTTTCTGACCACGAATGACCGGTCGCAGTTTCCAACATGATATAATTATTGTATGTTTCGCTGTAGGTACGACCGTTAAGCACGGCCGTCACAGTGTAGTTAATGATTCGATCCATCGTACAGGTTGCTTCCTCTACGACGGTCACCTCAAGATCGGCTTCGCAGGTATACGTTTCGCCGCATGTTTTACAAGTGAACGTCGCCGTCGCGCTGCTGAAATTATCGGCGAATGTCCACACAGGCATACCGTTGTATGTGTGGACATGCTCCGGTTCTTCCTCCGAATATCGGATCTGCAAATTAAACCAAGCGTCCGAATTATGGAATGCAGCACTGTCTGGACCGGCGTCTGCATCTTGCCCTTCCATCCAGAACCAGAACGGGATCGAATAGGTACAACCCGAACGCAGCCGAACGGTCGCCTCGCCGCTGCTTTGCGCCTGCACAGTATACGGCGCGAGCGTGAGCGAGCCGCTGCATTCATCCGCAGAATCAAAAACATAGTTGTTATTTGCATCCGTAAACGATACGGTCGTCCCTTCCGGTATGTCAATCGGCGTATAAGACGGTAAAGCATCCTCGGCTTCTCCCACGATCAGCATCGAACCCGCGCTTTCGGGCAGACCGGCAAGTGACGCATTTTGCGAGATTTCTCGATCCTCGGCGGGAATACTTTGCAGCGACATCATGCCGTACGTACAGCGCGTGGTGTTGTCGCAAGTCAGTTCAAGAGACACTGAACAATCGCTGTCTGCACGCAGATAGAGCGTACGCTGCACGAGGGCAGGGCAGTCCCCTGCGTCAGCTGCGCGCCTGAGGGAAAATTGACCGTTATAGGTTTCGGCGTATTGATATGCGACACCGGTGTACGGATCGAAGGAAATGCCCGCTCCAAGCAGATTCTTGACGTAGTTATCCGTGTTTTTCCATGCCGACACAGGAATGGATGAGGCCCAGTTTTCACCGTCCGTTGAAAGCAGGAGATGGTCGCCGGCGCCCGAAGGTACGACATTGAAACGTACTTCCGACACATATTTCCCCAGTGGGTTAATGCCGGCATCTAAAATGCCGATCCGATATGAATTGTCGTCGAGCGGTTCTGTGCACATCACGAACGAATCGTCATTCCTGTAAAGATACTGCGACGCATCGTGGAGATTGATCGTTTCGGGCGGCCAGACGTCGAGCCAATCTATCCAATCGGAGGCGTCAATGACGCCGTTCTCGAACCGAATCCACATCTTTCCGTAGTCCGTCGTGTAGAAGAATGTTTCGTCTACGGCGCTGTCCAGCATGTGTTGCTGCCATGTTTCGTCCGGCCAGTACGAAAGATCCGTGTAGTACAGCATACCTTCTTCCGAAAACCAGACGACGCCGTCCTGCGAATATATCATCGTGCCGTCGTAGTCGCGCGCCGACGGCCAATACCGGGATTCGGCCATGTCGAACCAGTACACACCGTCCGGCGATCGCAGACTAGTCTGTTCGGGAATCCATGCAAATGCCGGCGTCAGCATCCCGCACAGCATGGTGATCGTCAGCGCCAGAGCGAGCAGGGCTTTCTTACAGCTTTTCATCATTACTCCTCCAATACAGAATCATTCCTTGCATCCTATAAACCATTATTCAAAAGGCGTTGCCGAAGCGCCGCCGTTCGGTGACTCAGATCAGTTCGACGCCCCAGCCGCCGGCAATATAGCGCCGCAGAAGCACAACGTCCTTGAGCGAAAGCAGGCCGTCGCCGTCCACGTCGGCGGCGCCTTCGTCGACCGTGACGTTCCAGCCGCCCGCAAGGAAGCGCGTGAGCGACACAACGTCGCCGAGCGAGACCTCGCCGTCGCCGTCCGCGTCGCCCGCCAGGCGCGTATACACCGTGACGGCGTTGTTCTGGACCGTGAACGCGACATACTCAAGATCCGTATTGAGCGAGGAGTTCGTATCGTATGTGACGGTGATCGGCGTCGTGCCGACCGGTGCGTCCGCCGCAACGGTAAACGTGAAGGTCACGAGCGTGCCGTCCGCCGTATAGTTCGCCGACGCGAGCGGATCGACCCAGACCGTCGTATAGGGGATCGCGCTCAGATTGCCGCCGGGCTGATACACGCCGTCGCCGAACACGTCGCCGTTCTGCACGGCGGTCAGCGTCAGCACGTCAGGATCATACTCCATTTTCAGCAGCGCCGCGATGATGCCGGGATTGTTCTCGACCGATACGGTTATCTGAACCGTTTCGCCGGGCTTTGCTCTGCCGTCGCTGACGACGAAGCGCGGTTCGGCCGGCAGTCTGTTGATCGCGCGCGTTTCGGTGACCTGGCAGCGCGTACAGGTACGCGTTTCTTCGCCTTCCGACGACGTCGTCGCCGGCGTCGTCACGGTCCATTCGCCGAAATCGTGCCCGAGCGCATCCTGTTCCACGAAGATCTCCTCTCCGCAAGTCATACAGGCACAGTGAATCAGACCGTTCGACGTGCAGTCCGGTTGGAAGATGGTGTCTTCGAGTACGACGTGCGTCTGGTGATCGAGCTGGAATTTTGCCTCAGGCGCGATCTGCATATTCCACGGATCGATTTTGATCGTGTATTTCTCCTCGCCGCAGCGCGTGCAGACTACATGGACGTTGCCCATCAGATCCTTCTGACCTACCCAGTTGTGCCCGAGCGCCGCCGTTTCGTCTGCTGTATATGTGTAGCCGCAGACGGAACAGGTATATGTCGTATAGCCGCCTTTGGTGCAGGTCGGCGCGGTGACTTCAGCGTCGAAGCTGTGCGGGTCATGCGCTTCAAAGTTTGCAGTGACGACGGCAGCGCCCATGTCGTATTGCAGAACTGTCGAATATGTATACGTTCCGTCCGCCTGCAGCGTCATGCTGCGTTCGTTTTGATTAGATGCGGAACCCTGCACAGAGACGGCCCAGCCTGCGAAAACATATCCGGCGTCGGGGATCGGCTGAAGTCCGGTCACCGTTTTGGTTTCAAACGGCTCTCCGTACAAGACAGCGGAGCCTGCGCCCGTGAGCGTTCCGTGTTCGCCGGCCGCGAATGTCACATGATCCGCATAGTAAAGATGATAGCGCAAGCCGGTCGCAGTCGGATCGTATTGCAGCGGCTCCGACTGCACATTACCCTGCGCGTCTGTCAGCAGCGTGAAATTCGGGATCACGATCTGCCCATCGGCGATCTCCAGCGTTACGCCGCAATAGTCCTCATGGACAAATAAAATGCCGGTTACATTGGGAATATCGGCCTGCCAATCATATGCGTCGTATTCATCGGTCACCCACCATGTATTGCTCGACGAAAAGCCGGACGTCGAGCTGCCGATGAGGCCGAGCTCCTGCCCGGAGATCTGCGCCAGACAGTTCTGCACGCCGCAGTTCGCCGCGCAGCCGGCCAAAACGCCGACGTTCGCCGAGCCGGTCGACGACAGGATCCTCGCGTCGCCCCACATACGGACACGGACCGTGTCGAACAGGCAGTTTTCCGCCCGTGCGATCATGCCGGCGCAGCCGTTCGCGCCGGTGCACGTAAAGGTCACGCCTTCCATGAATACGCGCAGATTGCGGATCGTGGAATCGGTCACCAGACCGAATATGCCGGAATAAGCGCTGTCCGTAAAGCACGTTATCCCCATAGTTGCAAAAATCTCGTAGCCGCCGCCGTCATATACGGCGTCATGCATCACCGATACCGGCGTCGCGGCGTAGTATTCAAACTCATCCTCTTCTTCTCCCTCATTGTAATTCAGCAAATACGGCACCGACAGATCGAGGTGCGACGTCTGTGCGAAATACACGGGGGTGCACGGCAGATTGTCGCCGTATTCGACGTAGAAGTCGTCGATGTGGTCGAAGTCTGCCGTGTTCGAGATCAGGAACGGACTTTCCGCCGTGCCGTAGCCGCCGGAGAAGTAGCCGTAGCCCGCCGGGATCGCGGGGATCGCGCGTGTTTCGGTCGTATTACAGCGCGAACAGGTGCGCGTTTCTTCGCCTGCGGCGCTGCCCGTTGCCGGCGTCGTCACGACCCAGTCGCCGAAGTCGTGCCCGAGCGCGGAGATCGTTTCCGTTTCTTCATAGCTGCAGACTGTGCAGGTGCGTGCTTTGGAGCCGTCTGCGGTACAGGTCGCCTCTGTTGTGACCGTCCACTCGCCGAAGCTGTGGCTGCCGGCAGACGGCAGGACGGCGGTTTCGGTTTCGCCGCAGCGCACGCAGATCCTTGTTTTCAGACCGTCCTCGGTACAGGTGGGGTCCGTTTGCGTCCAGTCGCCCCAGTCGTGTCCGAGCGCGTGCTGCACGAGCGTATCCGTCACGCCGCAGACAGCGCAGGTGCGCGTCCTCTGCGCGTCGGCAGTACAGGTCGCACCGCTGCCGGAGTAAGCGCCGAAGACGTGTCCGGTCGGGGCGATCTCACGCGTTTCGGTGACGCCGCAGCCGGTGCAGGCGCGCGTTTCTTTGCCCTCGACGGTGCACGTCGGCGCCGTCGTCTGTGTCCAGTCGCCGAAGGTGTGTTCGTGCGTCGTCAGCGTGCGGCTTTCCTCAGCGCCGCATGCGGTACAGGTGCGGATCTGCACGCCGTCATGGCTCGCGTCCGGTTCGACGACCGTCTGCCAGTCGCCGTATGTATGCGTCGTGTTCGCCTCGCTCAGCGCGTTGCCGATGGCGACGCGGGCGCTGTTCATCGTCACGCATTCCCAGCCGACCCAGTCGATGCCTTCGGAATCGTAGATCTCATTGATGCCGGATTCGGAATATTTAAATAATACTCTGTTGATATATTCGGCCCACTGTTCATTTCCGAGGAATTCCTTGGCCATCGTCAGATAGTCATAGTCGTCCATACCGTCGCGGATCTGCTTCAGACGCAGCGAAACGACAGGCTTTGTCTGACTCAGACCGATCGGATAGCCGGGATAAACGAGGGTGCCGTCTCCGTTGCCGGTCGAGGGACTGACTTTCGGCGGGATGGCCATATGCTCCCAAACGTCGTACGGCTCGCCGTCCGTGTCATTCGGCAGGAATGCCGCGTTCCAGTGCAGGATGCCGTCGCTGCCGAGGGCGGAGGCCTGCCAGTAAAGGATGCGGCTGAACACGCCCATGGTCGATTTGCCCCAGCGGTGGAAATAGAAACCACCGTCCTGGACGTCGCCCTGATAGCGCCATGTGCGGTTCCACGTGCCGTCCGTGAACACGGTGCGCGCGTCCGAATATTCGTGCAGCAGCTGCTGGTTCATGCAGAGAATGTCCGTCGTGTCGCGCAGCTTCTGGATCGTGAATGTATTCATCGAATTGATGGGCATGACCGCGTGATAGTTCGGCCAGATCGCCTCGATCGCCGCGATACGGGCGTTATACGCCTCCGCTTCCGTTTCGTCAGCCCAGCACTGTTCGTCCGCGGCATAGAAGAACGCTTTGTTTTCCAGATAAGCGTTGCCCTGTACCAGATCGCGGTACTGCTGGATCCTTGCGGTCGTCGCCGCGTTGAAGCTGCCGCCGGACAGGCCGTAGCTCAGCAGCGGCACGGCGAACGCCTTGCGGCGCGTATCGGCCATGGCCAGCTGCGCCGACTTCGCGTCGTTGTCGATCAGGAAGCGCGGCAGCTCATAGGTCGTGATGCCGTGCTCGAGCAGCACTTCCTGCCAGCCTTCCAGAATACTTTCCGCCAGCGGAACGTCCTCCGGGACGATCTCGTTACCGTTGAAACGTACGCCGCATTCCTTCAGAAAGTTGTTCGTGCCGCCGTAGCCGGACGCCGTGTTGTAAAGACCGGCGATCGTCGTTGCGTAATGCGCCTCGGGCAGCGTGAAGTTCCAGACGGTCGCCTTGATATACCGCGTGGTCAGCACGCTGTTTTCATCGGAAAGGGTGACGGTCGCCGTATACTCGCCGGGCGTCTGATTCTTTGCGGACTGCAGCTCGATATAAAACATCCGGTTGCAGCCCGGCTCCGTCATGACCGCTTCGCCGTTGTAGGGGAGCAGGGGGTCTGCAAGCGGGAAATCCTCCACGCCGGTGGACGTGAAGTATTCCTCGCGGTATACCGTATGCGCCAGCTTCTCACCGGACACGTTGACGAAATCGCTCACGCTGACGTGCAGCTCGCGCGGGTCGTACCATTCGTAGAAGAAAAGCTGGAACCCTTCCGCTTCGTTCTGTGCGAGATAGACGCACTGATAGCTGCCGTCGAAGGGCAGACGCTGTCTGTAATAGTCGGTCGTATTGCCGCCGTAGGGCGAAGAACCCGCGTCGCGCTTGGCCTGGATATCGGGATAGACGATATACAGGTTGTAGTGCTGCCGCGCGGACGCCGTCAGAGGCAGCGCGCTCAGCAGCAGCAGGACGCACAGAACGGCGGCCAGTGATTTGTGAAATAATCTTGTTTTCATTTCTGGCACCTCACTTTACATTACATATTAAAATATAACAGGATTATTTTATCACATCTGTTATATTCTTTCAACAATAAAAATATAAAATTATCCAAATTTAACGAATCGTTTCCGGCGCAAACGGTTGAATTTGCCGTCGCTTTATGTTAAAATAAATCAAATCGACATTTTTTATGTTCGGAGGTGCGGTATGGCAAAAGCGGAATGCGCGCTGGTATTTGTGACCGGCGTGGGGCAGACGTGGTCGACGCTCGCAGACGATCCGCGTCACAGGTGGAATCTGTTTCCGTCCGATCGCGCGGTGCTGTTATCCGGTTATCCTTCGGGCGGCAGGCGGCGTCTGGCGCGACTGACGACCGACATGGCGCGGTATCTGCGCATGGGGCGGCCAGTTTCCCGCATCCGCATGGAGCAGGCGGCGGCCGATCTGCTGCGGTACTGCGTCGTGCAGCAGGACGGATCGCTCCCGCCCGAGGTCGACGTGCGCATTTACGGCGCGCGTTCGTTCGACGTGCTGGGCAAAACGGATTTCGCCACGGGCGCGCCGACGGAGGGGACGGACACGCTGCTTGCGCGGCTGCTGCGCGACGTGCCGTGCGGCGAATTTTTAGACGAATGCGGCGCGGAAAACCTCTACTGCTTCAACTATTCCCCGTTTACCGATTTGTACGCTTCGGCGCGGGCGCTGCGTGAAATGCTGCTGGCCGTCGTTGAAGATCAAAAGGAAAAGACCGGCTCGGACAGGGTCGTGCTGATCCCGATGAGCATGGGCGCGGCGGTGGTTCGGGCGTATCTGGATCTGTATTATACGGACGACGGCGCCGTGCAGCCCGATCTTGTGCGCCGTGTCGTGTCCGTCGTCGGCGCATGGGACGGCAGCGACGCATTCGCCAATCTTTTACAGTGGCGGCCCGTGCGGAACTTCCCGGACGTTCTGTGCGGCGAGATCCTTCCGAAGGCGGTCAAAAACCGTGCGCTGCTGTCTTTGCTTACGCGCGATCCGCACCGCACGATGTATCTGCTGCGGCAGGCAGCGGACGTGCTGCTGGACACGGTTCTGCTGCGTTCGAGCGCGTTTCTCTCGATGGTGCCGCTCGCGCGCTGGGAAACGCTGTACGGCAAGCTGTTCTCGCCCGACCGCTTCATCCACAATCCGCGCTTTCGTTCTGTGCAGGGCGAGGCGGACCGCTTTATAGCCGCGGGCAGAAAACTGCGCGAACGCATGGAGCGGATGCGGGAAGTGTGCGGGACGGAGTTTTATTTCGTCGGCGGCTGCGGCCTTTCGTACGGCGAGGGGAGCAGCGACTTTGCTTTTCTGCGGCTGTTCGGCGACAGGCACGCCGATACGGACGGCGTTTTGCCCGTATCGTCTGCCGTGCCGGGTGCGCGTGCGGACGAGGGCGAACCGGACATGACGGACGTCTGGTTCCCGCAGGGCAGTTGCCTGTTTTACGGCAAACCGCATGAGATCGGCGGCTGCGCCGAGGCGATGCGGCTTGTACTGGATCTGGCGCTGGGGAATACCGACCGTGTTCCCGCGGCGATCATACATAAGGAGGAAAATCAGTGAGTATCGTTTATAACGAAGAAAAAAAGCTGTTTCATCTGCATACGTCGGACACGACCTATGTGATCGGCGTCTATGACGAGGGGTATCTTCTGGGCCTGTACTACGGCGCGCATATCGAGGATACCGACTTCGGCGATTTCATGACGCGCCTGCCGAATGCGTCCTTCTCTCCGGCGAATCCCGTGATCGGCGAGCACGGCTTCTCACCCGACACCGCGCCGATGGAGTACGGCTGCAACG
This sequence comes from Clostridia bacterium, assembly GCA_017449935.1. GTDB lineage: Bacteria > Bacillota > Clostridia > Oscillospirales > Acutalibacteraceae > UBA1425. Next base: position 76,736 of record JAFSYP010000071.1, on the reverse strand, counting down.
GCGCGGGCGATTTCCGCATCGCGGCGCTGTCCGTGCGCGGAAAGAACGGCGACAACGTGACCGACGTCCGTTACCGCGGACACCGCATCTATGCCGGCAAGCGGGAGATCCCCGGCCTGCCGTCGACCTATGTGACGGATGACGCCGAGGCCGAAACGCTCGAGATCGACGCCGAAGACCCCGTCACCGGCGTTTCGGTGACGCTGGTCTACACAGTCTTTGCGCAGTATCCCGTGATGACCAAGCGCGTGATCGTCCGCAATCCGACGCCGGATACGCTGTATGTGGAGCGTGTGTTCAGCGCCTGCAATGATTTCCCGACGATGGACTACGACCTTCTGACACTGTACGGCCGCCATGTGCGCGAGCGCAGCCTCGAGAAGCGCCCGCTCTCGCACGGCGTACAGGGCGTGGAGAGCAAGCGCGGCGTGTCTGGCCATGCGCAGAATCCGTTTGCCGCGCTGATGCGCCGCGGCAGCACGGAGGACAGCGGCGACGTGTACGGCTTCAACTTCGTCTATTCCGGCAACTTCTCCGCGCTCGCCGAGTGTGATTTCAACGGCTCCACGCGTTTCCTGATGGGCATAAACCCGACCGATTTCGAGTGGACGCTCCAAAGCGGCGAGGCGTTTTATGCGCCGGAGGTCGTCTGCGTCTATACGGACAGGGGACTGGGCGAAATGAGCCGCATTTTCCACCGCTTCTACAACCGCCATCTGATCCGCGGGAGATTCCAAAAAGAAAAACGCCCCCTGCTCATCAACAGCTGGGAGGCGGCGTACTTCGATTTCGATACCGATAAGCTGCTCGCGTTCGCGGACGTCGCGAAGGAGCTGGGCATCGAAATGCTCGTCATGGACGACGGCTGGTTCGGCAAGCGCAACGACGACCGCAGCAGCCTGGGCGACTGGTTCGTCAACGAGAAAAAGCTGCCCGGCGGCCTTAAAAAGCTCGTGGACGGCGTGCATGAGCGGGGGCTGAAGTTCGGCATATGGTACGAGCCGGAAATGATCTCGCCCGACTCCGATCTGTACCGTGCGCATCCCGACTGGGCGGTGCACGTCGAAGGGCGCGAGCCGATGCGCGGCCGCCACCAGTATGTGCTGGACGTTTCGCGCGCGGACGTGCGCGACGCCGTCTGGGGCATGATGGAGCCGGTTCTGCGCGAAAACGGCATAGATTATGTCAAGTGGGACTTCAACCGCAACGTCTCCGACGCCGGCTCCGCGCTGCTGCCGCCGAATCGTAAGAAGGAATTCTTCCACCGGTTCATCCTCGGTACCTACGACCTGATGGGGCGGCTGGTCACGACGTTCCCCGATATCCTGTTTGAGGGCTGTTCGGGCGGCGGCGGACGGTTCGATCCGGCGATGCTCTGCCTGTCGCCGCAGATCTGGACGAGCGACAACACCGATCCCATTGAGCGTCTGACGATCCAGTTCGGCACGTCGCTGTGTTATCCCGCGTCGGCCATGGGCGCGCATGTGTCTGCCTGTCCGCGCACCGGCTACGAGACGAAGGGCAACGTCGCCATGTGGGGCACCTTCGGGTATGAGCTGGACCCGCGCAAGCTGACGCCGGAGGACAGAGAGATCGTCCGCCGACAGGTCGCCGATTATCACAAATATTACGATCTGATCCGCACGGGCGATCTGTACCGGCTGATCAGTCCGTTCGAGGATCACTTCCGCGCCGCGTGGCAGATCGTTTCCGCCGACAAACGAAGCGCGCTCTTCACGTTCGTGCGTATGCGCAGTTATACGGCGGACCAGTGCTTCGTGCGCCTGAAGGGGCTCGAGCCCGACCGCAAATATACTTGTCAGCAGACCGGCAGGACGTACTCCGGCGCGTACCTGATGCGTGCGGGACTGAACATGACGCATATCGTCACGGGCGACGGCGAGAGCTGCACGATGTACTTTGAGGGGTAAAAACAGAAAAAGGAACATAAAAAAGGGCTGCCGCATTTTTTGAATGCGACGGCCCTTTGCGTACGTTGCGGGATCAGTCGATCTGAGGCAGCTTGGAAATGCTCTTTGCGAGATCTTCGTCGGTCGGAATGTAGTCACTCATCAGACCGTCGTGGAATTTCTCGTAGGCGACCATATCGAAGTAGCCGGTGCCGGTCAGACCGAACACGATCGTCTTTTCTTCGCCGGTCTCCTTGCACTTGAGCGCTTCGTCGATAGCAACCTTGATCGCATGGCTGCTTTCGGGCGCGGGCAGGATGCCTTCGACTCTGGCGAACTGCTCCGCCGCCTCAAAGACTGCGGTCTGCGGAACGGAGACGGCGCGCATATAGCCGTCGTCGTACAGCTGCGAGAGGATAGAGCTCATGCCGTGATAGCGCAGGCCGCCGGCATGGTTCGGCGCGGGGATGAAGCCGCTGCCGAGCGTATACATCTTTGCGAGCGGGCAGACCATGCCGGTATCGCAGAAGTCATAGGCGTATTTGCCGCGCGTAAAGCTCGGGCAGGACGCCGGCTCGACGGCGACGATGTCATAATCCGCTTCGCCGCGCAGTTTTTCGCCCATGAACGGGGCGATCAGACCGCCGAGATTGGAGCCGCCGCCGGCGCAGCCGATGATCATATCGGGCTTGATGCCGTATTTGTCGAGCGCGGTCTTCGTTTCCAGACCGATCACGCTCTGGTGCAGCAGCACCTGATTGAGCACGCTGCCGAGCACATAGCGGTAGCCCTCGTTCGTTACGGCGACTTCGACCGCTTCGGAGATCGCGCAGCCGAGACTGCCGCCCGTGCCGGGGAACTGTTCGAGGATCTTGCGGCCGACGTTGGTCGTATCGGACGGGGAGGGAGTGACGGACGCGCCGTACGTGCGCATCACTTCACGGCGGAACGGCTTCTGTTCATAGGAAACCTTCACCATATAGACCTTGCAGTCCAGGCCGAAGTACGAGCAGGCCATGGAGAGCGCGGTGCCCCACTGGCCGGCGCCCGTTTCGGTCGTCACGCCTTTAAGTCCCTGCTTCTTGGCGTAATACGCTTGCGCGATGGCGGAATTGAGCTTGTGCGAACCGCTGGTGTTGTTGCCCTCGAATTTGTAGTAGATCTTCGCGGGGGTGCCGAGCTTTTCTTCCAGGCAGTATGCGCGCACGAGCGGGGAGGGACGGTACATTTTGTAGAAGTTGCGGATCTCTTCGGGGATCTCGATGAACGGGGTGTCGTTGTCCAGCTCCTGCGCGACGAGCTCTTCGCAGAACACGGGCGCAAGTTCTTCCGCCGTCATCGGCTGGTGCGTACCGGGGTTCAGCAGCGGAGCGGGCTTATTCTTCATGTCGGCACGCAGGTTGTACCATGCGGTGGGCATCTCGGTTTCATTGAGATAGATTTTGTACGGGATCTGGTTCATGTTCGCTACCTTCCTTTACGATATAGTATTTATGCGAAGGACAAAAGAAAAAATCCTGTCCCTGCAATCTCTCTTGCTGGGACAGGATGTAAAAACTTCCTGCGGTGCCACCCGGCTTGACGCGAACGAACGCGCCCACTTTGTGCGTACCATCATACGCCGGCCTTTGTTCACGGAGAGTCCTGCTCCGTCTTGCATACTATGTGCCTGCGCACATTTCCGCTCGCCCTCAGAAGTCCATTCGAAATCTGTACGTTCTGCCGCGATTTCACCGGCCGCGGCTCTCTTTGAGAACGGGGACAAACCCTACTCACTCTTCCTCAACGGTTTACCGCAGTATAGCACCTGCATTTCCGCTTGTCAAGTCAAAAAAAGAAAAATAGAAAAAATTTTTTGTTTTTTTTGGTCAAATGATCGTGCCGCCGCCGAGTACCGTGTCGCCGTCATAGAGCACGGCGGCCTGACCGGGCGTAACGGCGCGCTGCGGTTCGTCGAAGCGCAGATGTACGGACGCCTCGCCCGTCGGGATGACGGTTACGGACTGCTCCGGCTGTCGGTAGCGCAGCCTGACCTTGCAGCGAAGCGACGACTGCGGCACAGTGCCGCTGATCCAGTTGAAATCCGCAGCATCGGCCTGCGCGCGGTACAGTTCATTCTGCCGTCCGAGCAGTACGGTATTGTCTGCGGGACGGATGCCGCATACGAAGTACGGTTCACTCGACGCGATCCCCAAACCCTTGCGCTGGCCGATCGTATACCGGATAAAGCCGTTGTGCCTGCCGAGAACGGCGCCGTCGGCGGAGACGAAATCGCCGGGCGGAAAGATCCGACCGCTGATACGTTCCACGGCGCAGGCATAGTCGCCGTCCGGCACGAAGCATATATCCTGACTGTCGGGCTTCTGCGCATTGCAAAGATCCAGTTTGACCGCGGTCCACCGCACCTGCGCCTTCAGATACGTTCCGAGCGGAAAGCGGATGTGCGCAAGCTGCCGCTGCGTGAGCATATACAGCACATAGCTCTGATCCTTCGATGCATCCAGCGCTTTCTTCAGGACATACTTTCCGCCGCTTTCTTCGATCCGCGCATAATGACCGGTGGCAAGCAGATCGTAACCCAATACTTCTGCGCGCTGCAGGAGCTTGTCGAATTTCAGGTACCGGTTGCAGTCGATACAGGGGTTCGGTGTGACGCCGCGCGCGTAGCATTGCGCGAACTTCTCCATCACGCTGCGCCGAAAATCGTCCGTGAAATTGAATACATAGTGTTTCATGCCGAGACGGTACGCCGCGCTGCGCGCGTCCTCAACGTCTTCGAGCGAGCAGCACGTATGCGCGCGGGAAATGCCCGCGTCTTCGTTCTCGTACAGCTTCATGGTCAAGCCGGCGCAGTCGAAGCCTGCCTCTTTCATTAAATAAGCGGCGACGCTGCTGTCTACGCCGCCGCTCATCGCGATCAATGCTCTTGCCATGACCGCTTACCTCCTGACGTCGCCTCTGTCCGTCACGACTTCATATCCCGCCGCACGCACACGAATTTCAAGGCAGGCGCGGCACTCCGCGGCTTCCTCACCGGTACAGATCTGTCCCGCGTACAGCGCGTATTTTTCGCGCACATCGACAGGGGAGAGGTTCGGCATCACGACGTTCGCTCCGGCGTGAAGCCCCAGCTCTCGCCCTTGTGGGTGGATGGTGCCCAGCGCCGTGGTCGCGGGCAGCAGCGCGTGCGGAAACAGCAGACGCAGCACGGCCACAAGCCGAAGCGTCAGCGCGAGCGTGCCGCCCGGTTTGTCCGCGAAGGGCGTATTCGGCGCCGGGATAAACGGCCCGATGCCGATCATATCCGGATCGAGCCGCTGCAAAAAGCGCAGGTCTTCCACGAGGTTCTCCGTTGTTTGAAAGGGCGAGCCGACCATGAAACCGCTGCCGACCTGATAGCCGATCTCCTTGAGATCCCAAAGGCAGCGCTTGCGGTTCTCTGCCGAAAGCGACGCGGGATGCAGTTTCGCGTAATGCGCGTCGTTCGCCGTTTCATGCCGCAGAAGATACCGGTTCGCGCCCGATTCAAAATAGGCGCGGTAACTGTCTTTCGGCTTTTCGCCGATCGACAGCGTGATCGCGCAGTCGGGGAAACGCGCGCGGACGGCCTGCACCAGATCGCAGACCCGCGCGTCGGTGAAATACGGGTCCTCGCCGCCCTGCAGGACGAACGTGCGGTAGCCGAGCGCATACCCCGTTTCGCAGCAGTCGAGGATCGCCTGCCTGTCCAGCCGGTACCGCTGCACGCTTTTGCATCCGCGGCGGATGCCGCAGTAGTAGCAGTCGTTTTTGCAGTAATTGGTAAACTCGATCAGACCGCGCACAAACACAGCCTTGCCGTACACGCTTTGCCGCACCGCATCCGCGGCGGCAAACAGCGCGTCGTCCGAATCGCCGGTTTGCAGCACAGTCGCGAGTTCCCGATCGGAGAGGTCCCGATCCGTCTGAAGTTTCCGGATGAGTTCGTTCATACCATGCAGTGTTCGCAGCTGCCGCAGTCGGGAAAGAGCGTTTTGTCGTATTCGATCCCGTTGCGGTCATAGTAATCCTGCAGCGCGCGCTTGATTGCTTCCTCGGCGAGCACCGAACAGTGTATTTTGTGCGCCGGCAGGCCGTCGAGCGCTTCGGCGACGGCTTTGTTCGTCAAGGACAGCGCATCGGCGATGGGCCTGCCCTTGATCATTTCCGTCGCCATGGAGCTGGATGCGATCGCGCTGCCGCAGCCAAATGTCTCAAACTTGACGTCGGTGATGATCCCGTCGTCGATTTTCAGATAGATCTTCATGATGTCGCCGCACTTGGCGTTGCCGACTTCGCCCACGCCGTCGGCGTCTTCGATCACGCCGACGTTGCGCGGGTTGCGGAAATGATCCATCACTTTTTCACTGTATAACGCCATAATGATCCCTCATTCGAGAATAAACTTTTGTTTGCCGCTCATAAGATCGCGCCAGACGGGCGACATCGCGCGCAGATACGCGACGACTTCGCGCACGGCGATGATGATCTGCTGCACGTCCTCCATCGTGTTTTCCGCGTCGAGCGTCAGCCGCAGCGAACCGTGGGCGATCTCGTGCGGCCGGCCGATGGCGAGCAGAACGTGGCTCGGGTCGAGCGAGCCGGATGTGCATGCGGAGCCGGAGGATGCGCAGACGCCCTTGTCGTCGAGCAGCAGCAGGAGCGACTCGCCCTCGACGCCTTCAAAGCAGAAATGCACGTTGCCCGGCAGGCGGCGTTCCGGATCGCCGTTCAGGATACTGTGCGGAACGGCGGACAGCCCCTCGATCAGCGCGTCGCGCAGCACGCGAAGCTTGCGCGCGTTAGCGTCGAGATCGCGTACCGCTTCCCCCAGCGCGGCCGCCATGCCCATGATCGCGGGCAGGTTTTCCGTGCCGGCGCGTTTTCCGCGTTCCTGCGCGCCGCCTTCGATCAGACTCGTCAGCGGAACGCCGCGCCGTGCGGCAAGAACGCCGACGCCGCGCGGTCCGTGGAATTTATGCGCAGACAGGGAAAGGAGGTCGATGTTGTCCGATCGCAGATCAACGGGGATATGCCCCACGGCTTGTACCGCGTCGGTGTGGAACAGCACGCCCTTTTCCCGACAAACGGCGCCGATTTCACGGATGGGCTGCACGGTGCCTATCTCGTTATTCGCGTACATGACCGAAACAAGACAGGTGTCGTCGCGGATCGCGTCGGCGACCTGCCGCGGCGAAAGAAGCCCGTTTTCCGGCACGTCCAGCAGCGTCACGTCAAAGCCCTGCGTCTTGAGCTTTCGCAGCGTGTGCAGAACGGCATGATGCTCGAACGCCGTGGAAACGATGTGCTTTTTGCCTTTTCGCGCGCCGATGGCTGCCGCGGACAGGAGCGCCTGATTGTCGGCTTCGCTCCCGCCGGACGTGAAGGTGATCTCGCGCGCGTCGCAGCCGAGACATGCTGCGATCCGGGTTCGCGCGTCTTCCAGCGCTTCCTTTGCCTGCTGCCCGAAGGCGTACAAGCTGGACGGATTGCCGTAGACCGTGTTAAAATACGGCAGCATGGCTGCTATGGCGGTGCGGCTCGTTTTGGTGGTGGCCGCGTTGTCAGCGTAGATCATGAGGCCGCCTCTCAGTCTGCGAACAGCGGCGTGGACAGGTATCGGTCGCCCGTGTCGGGCAGCAGCACGACGATGTTCTTGCCGGCGTTTTCGGGACGCTTCGCCAGCGTGATCGCCGCGTACAACGCTGCGCCGGAGGAGATGCCGACCAGCACCCCCTCGCGCTTGCCGAACTGTTTGCCCGCGGCGAACGCGTCCTCGTTGGACACGGGGAGGATCTCGTCATAAATACCCGTATTCAGTACGTCCGGGACGAAACCGGCGCCGATGCCCTGGATCTTATGCGCGCCGGCGACGCCGGTGGAGAGTACGGCGGACGTGGCCGGCTCGACCGCGACGACCTGCACGGCGGGTTTCTTCGATTTGAGGTATTCGCCGACGCCCGTCAGCGTGCCGCCGGTGCCGACGCCCGCGACGAAAATATCCACGCTGCCGTCCGTGTCGTTCCAGATCTCCGGACCGGTCGTGCGGCGGTGCGCTTCGGGATTGGCGGGATTGACGAACTGGCCGGGGATGAAGCTGTTCGGGATCTCGCGCGAGAGCTCTTCAGCCTTGGCGATCGCGCCCTTCATGCCTTTGGCCCCTTCAGTCAGAACAAGCTCCGCGCCATATGCCTTCATCAGCTGGCGGCGCTCGATGGACATGGTTTCGGGCATGACGATGATGATGCGGTAGCCTCTTGCCGCCGCGACGGACGCCAGACCGATGCCCGTATTGCCGCTGGTCGGCTCGATGATGACGGAGTCGGACTTCAGAAGGCCCTTCGCCTCGGCGTCGTCGATCATGGCTTTGGCGATGCGGTCCTTGACGGAACCGGCGGGGTTGAAGTATTCGAGCTTGGCGAAGATCTTGGCCTGAAGGTTTTCCGCCTTTTCGGTGTTCGTCAGCTCCAGAAGCGGCGTATTGCCGATCAGTGCGTCGGCGTTTCGATAGATGTTCATACTCGTTCCTCCTGAAAACATATAAGTTTAATAGGTTATCGGGAGTATAACACATTTTTTTCATGCTGTCAAGGCTTTTTTACGAAAAAAATAACGGGAAAAAGCAACGAACAATAAACTGTCCGCTATTGAAAAAGCGTATGTAAATGTGTTATAATACTACAAACGCCGAAAGGAGAAGCCGTATGCGGTTCAGTCTCATGATCCCGGTCTACAATGCCGAGCCCTATCTGGAAGCAGCTCTGGATGCGGTGCGCGCGCAGACGTATACGGATTTTGAAGCGCTGCTGATCGACGACGGCTCGACCGACGGAAGCGCGTCGGTCTGCGACCGCTACGCCGAACAGGATCGGCGGTTTCGCGTCTGGCATACGGAAAACCACGGCGTCTTTTTGGCGCGAAAGTTTGCGGAGGAACACGCCAGAGGGGAGTATCTGCTGTTTCTCGATGCGGACGATCTGACCGAGCCGACGCTTCTGCAGGCGCTGAACGACGCGGTCGACCTGTACAGTCCCGATCTGATCACGTTCGATTTCAGCACATTCCGCGAAAACGAGGCGCCGCGATTGGAAACGTTCCTGCCGCAGGACGCGTTTTTGCAGGGCGGCGAGCTGGAGGTATTCTACCGCTTTCTGCTTTCAACACGCTTCAATTCCTTGTGTATCAAGTGCTTTCACCGTCGGCTTTCGGCCTGTGCGCCGGATTATGCGGCGTTTGCGGGCATCCGGCACGGCGAGGATCTGCTGCGCAGCGCTTATCTGGTTTGCGCGGCCGGGAACATCTGTTATGTTCGCCGTTCGCTGTATTCCTATCGGCTCGGCCCGGGGCATTCCGGCGATTTTGACGCGGACAGCATTTTTTATTATGACCGCGTGGATCGCGAGGTGCGCCGTCTGTTGGCGCAGAAGGTTCGGTTTGACGACGCGTGGCAGGCGCTTTTCGACGATCTGTGCCGAAAGCAGCTCGACAATTACCTGCGCCTGCTTTCTTACGGGACGACGCCCGTGCGCAAAGCCGCCGCGCTGCTGCGGGACGTGATGCGTCTGGAGCTGTCGCAGAATGCACTGCGCGCCGCGGACGATTCTTTGAAATACCGTCTGCTTCGGCGCGGAAGATACGCGCTTCTCGTGCGGCTGCATCGGGGAAAGAGGTGGCGCCATGCGCAGTAAAAAAGCGCTGCGGAATATGCTGTCCTCTCTCGCGCTGCAATTCGTTTCGATGGTCTGCGGACTGATCCTGCCGCGTCTTCTGATCCGCACGTTCGGTTCGTCCGTCAACGGAATGGTCGCGTCCATCACGCAGTTCCTCGGCTACATCGTGCTGTTTGAAGCGGGCGTCGGCGGCGTGGTGCGCGCCGCGCTGTATAAGCCGCTGGCCGATTCCGATATGCCGCGCATCAGTTCGATCCTGCGCGCGTCGGACCGCTTTTTCCGCAGAGTCGCATGGATATTTGTCGGCTATGCCGCGGCGGTCGCCTGCATCTATCCTTTTATCGTGCGCGGCGACGGGTTTGCGTATTTGTTCACGCTCTCGCTTGTCGTGATCATCGCGGTGAGCACGTTCTTTCAGTATTACTTCGGCATGAGCCGGCAGGTGCTGCTGCAGGCCGACCAGAAGCGGTACGTCACGTCGGATCTGCAGATCGTCACTATACTGCTTAACACGGCGCTGTGCGTCGTGCTGATCCGTCTGCACGCGTCGATCCATGTCGTCAAGCTCGGCACGGCCGCCGTGTATGCGCTGCGTCCGCTGCTGCTGCGATGGATAGTGCGCCGACAGTACGCGCCCGACGCGCACGCCGCGCCGGATGCTTCGGCTATCGCGCAGCGTTGGGACGGATTCGGACACCACACGGCGTATTTCCTGCACACGAACACGGACGTCTTTGTGCTCACGCTGTTTTCGGCGTGGTCGCGCGCGGTGCAGATCGCGGACGTCTCTGTATATACGGTCTATTACAGCGTCGTCGCCGGGATCGAAAAAATCGTCAGCGCGTTTTCCTCCGGGATCGAAGCGGCGTTCGGAAATATGATCGCCCGGGAGGAGACCGAAACGCTGCGCAGGAACTTCTGCGTTTATGAGTTCTTTTCCTTCACGCTGGTGACAGTGCTGTTTACCTGCGCGGGAATTCTGCTTCAGCCGTTTATCGCCGTGTACACGCGCGGTGTGACGGACGCGCAGTATCTGCGGCCGATGTTCGGCGTCCTGCTCGCCGCGGCGGAGGCGGTCTACTGTATCCGCATCCCGTACAACAACGTCACGTTGGCCGCCGGGCATTATCGACAGACGCGCAACGGCGCTTTTTTGGAGGCGGGGATCAACGTTGTCCTTTCCGTTGCGCTGGTGATCCCGTTGGGTCTTTCCGGCGTCGCGCTGGCGACGCTGGTCGCCATGACCGTGCGCACCGTGCAGTATGCTTTGTATCTGTCGCGCCATATCCTGCGCCGTCCGTTTGCGGTTTTCCTCGGCCGGTGCGCCGTCAATCTCGCCGCGTGCGGATTGTCCGTTTTGTCCTGCGTTCTTCTGCCGCGTCCCGAGATCGCGGATTATCTGCGATGGGCGCTGTACGCCGTTCCCGTCTTTCTTATTTGCGGCGTTTGGACGCTGCTGCTCAACAGTCTGTTTTACCGGGAGGATCTGCGCAATCTGTGGACCGTCTTCCGGCACAGTATACAAAAAAGGAGAATACGATCATGAAAATGAAAAGGATCTGTCTGCTGGCGCTGTGCGCCATGTTTGTCGCGCTTTCCGGCTGCGGCAAGACCGAAAAAAAGCCCGAACCGGTTTCCGAGACGAATACGGGCTCCTCGGTCAATGATGCGCCGACCGTCGAACAAGAATCCGTCACATGGGACGACGGCGATTTTCGCTATCTGAAGGGCGATCTGCCGAAAGGCTGGAAAGAAGTTGAATATGTCGGCACGTCGACCTATCTCGAGGCGAAATACGGCGACGGAGAGAATGCGCCTACCCTGACCGTCGGCGTGACCACTTATAATGACGAGATGGGCGCGTCCAAGACAAAACTCCTCGTCGAGGCCGTACAGAAGAACCGCGAAAAAGAAAAACCATCCGAGATCAAGAAACTCAAGATCGGCGGACTGGATTTCTATCATCTCAGCTATGATTCTCTCAAGACGAGGAACATGCGCTGCTATGTTTTCTACGGGCAGACCGTGCCGGATAAGAACAAGGCGTATATGTTTGTGGAGATCCAGTTGGACAATATCAAGGACGCCAAGCAGTTTGAGTCGCTCAAGGGCGTTCTGGATCAGTTGGAATTCAAAGCCTGATCCCGCTTTTTGATTACGGCTTTTCCGCCTGCAGCGAAAGCATATCGCCGATGGGGATGCGCGTGCCGTCCGTCAGCTCGACGAACTGCTCCGCTTCCGCGATGTGCCGGACGCGTCCCGTGACGGTGCGGTATTCGCCGCCGTCCTTGCGCGCGTCCGGGATAAAGTAGGTGATCGTTGCCGCGGGCTTTTCTGAAAGATGGGACTGAATATAATAAAGATTGTCGTTGAGCTCGGCGAGTTGGATCTCGCCGGGTTCGATTTTTTGATCGGTCAAACGCGCCGTTTCCTCCATGGCCTCGCCGTGTCCGGTCAGCGCGGCAAAGGGAGAAAACTGCGCCGCGCGGTCGTGACGCGACATGCGCGGACGCGTGTGCGGCTCCGGATGTGCCATTGTGAGCAGATCGTCGTAGCGGTGCGTATCCTTTTCGTTTGCTTGCATGGCGCGCCTCCTATGCCTTGTGACCGCCGATCTGACTGTTCCGGTCGATGGCGGTCGCGCCTTCTTTGAAGTTCATGCCCTTGAGTATGGCGTTGTTTCCGTACTTTCTGCGTATTTCGAGCATAGCCTTCTGCGTGCGGTTTTCCTTTTGCAGCGCAGCGTCCCGGGCCGCGTCTTCGGCGTCCTTTTTCGCGTAGTCCGTAAAAAAGTCCAGCTGTTCGACCGACGTTTCCTGTCGTGCGGACCGTTCGTCCTGCACATGCTCCGCGGTAAGCGTGATGCGGCGGATCGGCAGAGTCGGATTGACGATCCGGTCGTACAGATCCGTGATCGCCTGCACGATCAGCGAGCCGGCAGACGTTTTATGCGGCGTATGCGCCGTACCGTGCGCATGCCGCGGCGTTTTGCGTCCGTAGCGGTCGACGGTGATCTCGCCGGAATATTTTTCCGTGCCCTGCACGTCGTACCCGATCGTCAGCGTCAGCAGATCGGTCACAAGACCTCGTTCGACCAGATCGAGCGAAAGCGTGTCCGCCATCTCCCGTACGATCAGCGCAGCTTGTGCGGCGGTATACGGACAATGCAGCACCTGGCCGGAGCTGATGGAATTCTGCTGCGGACGATAGGCCTTGACGTCCGCGATGGTGCACGGCTCCCAGCCCCACGCGTGGTCGATCAGCAGCTCCGCGTTCACCCCGAACAGCTTATACAGCAGCGCTTCGTTGTAGAAGTCGTCGTCCTTGCCGACCGAGCAGCGCGCGACGTCGCCCATGGTGAACATCCCGTATTCCGCCAGCTTTCGGGCGTAGCCGACGCCGATGCGCCAGAAGTCGGTGATCGGCGTATGTGTCCAGAGCGTTTGTCGGTAGGACTGCTCGTCCAGCTCAGCAATCCGAACGCCGTTCGTATCCGGCTTTAAATGCTTTGCCACGATATCCATGGCGATCTTGCACAGATACAGATTCGTGCCGATCCCGGCAGTGGCGGTGATCCCGGTCTGTTCCAGCACGTCCAGAATGATGCGCATGGCCAGCTCTCGCGGCGTGCAGCGATATGTGTTCAGGTAGTTCGTCACGTCGAGAAAGACCTCGTCGATGGAGTAGATATGAATATCCTCCGGCGCGATATATTTCAGGTAGATCTCATAGATCCGGCTGCTGTACTGCACATACAGCGACATGCGCGGCACGGCGGTGATATAGTCGAGCTGCAGAGAGGGATCGCTGCCCAGCTCGACAGAACGCGTCGAGCTGCCGCGGAACACATGGCCCGGCGCGCGGCGTTTTCGCTCGGCGTTCACTTCCCGGACGCGCTGCACGACCTCGAACAGACGCGCTCTGCCGGGGATGCCGAATGCTTTCAGCGACGGCGACACCGCCAGACAGATTGTTTTGTCTGTCCGGCTCTTATCCGCCACGACAAGATTGGTCGTCAGCGGATCGAGACCGCGTTCCACACACTCCACAGAGGCATAGAAAGACTTCAGGTCGATCGCCAGATATGCGCGTTCGGTCAGCATCCCGTCACCTTCTTTCCATATGATTATACAACAAATGTTCGATGAAAGCAACCATTTGTTCGGTCAATTGTTTCGATCCGGGCTGCGGCACTTTTTTCATGCGCCCGCATATACTGTCAGCGGACAACGAATGAAAGGCAGGTACCCGTATGCAAAACGATCCCTTGGAACCCATGATCGAAAAATACCGGCAGGAGCTGATGGAGTTCAGCCGCAGGCATCCGAAATACACGCCGCAGCCGCAGGCAGAACCGCAAGCGCCGCAGAGCGAACCGCCGGAGCCGGAAGAGCCGGAGCGGATTCTGCCCGCCGGACAGCTTGTGCGGGAGGATTTTCCGCAGGCCGTAACGGTTTCGACGGAAATGCGTCTACAAAACGTCGCGCTGCATGAGCAGATCCCGCAGCAGGCCGCGCAGCCGCCGATGGACAACGAGCAGGAGCAGGCGTTCATCGAAAACGCAGACAAGTTCCCGCCGTATCTCAACGGCAGCATCGAACAGTTTCCGTCCAAAGCGGAGTTTCTGCGGCTGAATCCGGAATCCGGGTTTCTTCGCGTGCAGGTATTTGCCGCCAATCAGGCGTTCCCGATCCCGAATGCGTCGATCGAGATCAGCAAGCAGTTCCCGCAGGATTGCTGTATCTTTTATAAGACGCAGACGGACGCCAACGGGATCATGAACCGCATCACGCTGCCCGCGCCGGACCGTATGCTCTCCGACGCGCCGTCGGCGATGCAGCCGTATTCAACGTATGATATTCTGGTGACGCATCCGCTGTTTACCGAGGTGCGCATCCGTGACGTGGCAATTTTTGACAGCGTGGAGACGGTGCAGAACGTGGAGATGATCCCGTGCAGGCCCGATCTGGACGCGGCCGCGCTTTTCGGCGGGGAGGCGTAAAAGATGGCAGTCGTGACCATTCCGACGAGCATTACGGTCCATCTCGGCGCGCCGAACGAGAGCGCGGACAATATCCGTGTGCCGTATATCGACTATATCAAAAATGTGGTTTGCAGCGAGATCTATCCCACGTGGCCGACGGACGCGATGCTTGCCAATATTTACACGATCCAGTCTTTTACCATGAACCGTGTTTTCACGGAATACTACCGCACGCGCGGATATTCCTTCGACATCACCAACAACACGGCGTTCGATCAGGCGTTCGTTCCGGGACGCAAATTCTTTGAACCGATAAGCGATCTTGTGGATATGGTTTTCAATACGTACATCATTCGCGGCAGTCAGGTACAGCCGCTGGCGGCGCAGTACTGCAGCGGAAGCGGCGTGACGTGTGCGGGACTGTCTCAGTGGGGCACGGTCTCTCTTGCCAATCAAGGGTATTCGCCGACACAGATCCTGCGCTATTATTTCGGCGGAGACGTGTCGCTCGTGTACAACGCGCCGACCGCGCCGAACATCCCGTCCTATTCGGGCACGCCGTTCACGATCGGCTCGGCCGGCTCCGATGTGCGCACCATTCAGCGTGAACTGAACCGGATCTCCGCGAACTATCCCGCGATCCCGCGCATCGGCAGCGTAAACGGGATATACGACGCCGCGACACGTCAGGCGGTCGTCGTATTTCAGCAGATCTTCGGGCTGGAAGTGGACGGCGTAGTGGGCAAACAGACGTGGTATAAGCTCAAGTATATCTACAACGGCGTCAAAAACCTTTCCGAGATTTACAGCGAAGGACTGACCATCAGTGAAGTCGAGCGCGTCTTCACGAACGTCCTGCGCCGCGGCGACCGCGGGATCGCGGTGCGCACGATCCAGTATTATCTGAATTTTGTCGGACAGTTCAACGACAGCCTGACCATAGATATTACCGAGGACGGGATATTCGGCCCTGCGACGCAGCAGGCCGTGGAGGCTTTCCAGCGGTATTACGGTCTGACGGTCGACGGGATAGTCGGACGGAACACATGGAATACGGTGCTGGACGTTTACCGCGGGATATTGCAGTCGCTGCCGGATGAGTATATGGGCCTGACATATCTGCTGTACCCGGGATACTATATCATGCGGGGCGCGTCGGGAAAGATCGTCGAGCAGCTTCAGGTGTTCCTGCGCACGATCGCGCAAAACAACAGCGACGTCCCGTCTGTCACGGTCGACGGTATCTTCGGCACACAGACGCAGGCGGCGGTCGTGGCGGTGCAGAATCTGTTCGATCTGGACCCGGACGGCGTCGTCGGACCGATCACATGGAACGCGATCATCACGCTGTATAATGAATACCGATGATTTCGGCAGACAAACTAACTGCGTACAGTTTTGTGCGCAGTTATTTTAATGGGGGCGCCTATGGAATTCAACGGACAGTTTGACAGAGAATGTGCCGCGTTTGAGGAAGCGGTCGGATGCGCGCGCAGCTTTGACGTCGTCGCGCGGTCGTTCCGGATCGGCAGCCGCGCGCTGAAGCTCTATTTCATCAACGGCCTGATCCAGACCGACAGCGCCGTCAAGGTGCTGGGCGATCTTCTGGCGCTCGACAGCGGCGAATACGCCGCCGTTACGCAGGCGCGGCAGCTCGCGCAGCGGTTCATCCCGTTTACGGAATCCGACACGACGACGGACTTTCAGACGGCCGTCACGGCGCTGCTTTCCGGACAGGCCGTGTTGTTGGCAGAGGGCGTAGCGGGCGCGGTGCTCATGGATGTGCGGCAGTACGCATCGCGCACGCCGGACGAGCCGGAGAACAACCGCGTACTGCTCGGCCCGCACGAGGGCTTCAATGAAGTCCTGCTGCAAAATACGGCGCTGCTGCGCCGCCGGCTTCGCGATCCGTCGCTGACGATCACGCTGCTGCAGATCGGCACGCGCTCGAAGCTCGACGTCGCAGTCTGCTTTGTGGACGGAAAGGCGGACCAAAAGATGCTGCAAACCGTTATGGACAAGCTGCAAAGCATCCGCGTGGAAACGCTTGCCATGGCGCAGGAGAGCCTTCTCGAATGTCTTGTGCCGGGACGGCATTTCAACCCGTTCCCGCGCGTGCGGTATACCGAACGTCCCGATTCCGCCGCAGCGTCCGCGGCGGAGGGCAGTATTCTCGTCATCACGGACAATTCTCCTGCCGTCATGGTCATCCCGTCTGGGTTCTTCGATTTTTTGCAGGATACGAACGATTTCTATTTCCCGCCCATGCTCGGTTCATTCCTGCGGCTTGTGCGACTTCTGGTGTTTTCGTCCACGATGTTTCTCACGCCGGTGTGGTATCTTCTGATCCGCAACCCGCAGCATATCCCGCAGTGGCTCGATTTCATCCGTATCGACAAGCCCATCGCCGTTCCCGTGCTCGTGCAGCTTATCGCCATCGAGCTGGTCATCGACGCGCTCAAGCTCGCGTCGATCAACACGCCGAACTCTCTGAGCAATTCCTTCAGCGTGATCGGCGCGCTCGTACTCGGACAGTTCGCCGTGGAAGCGCGCTGGCTGACGGCGGAGGTCGTGTTCTATATGGCGTTCGTCGCGGTAGCCAACTTTACGCAGCCGAGCTTTGAGATGGGACACGCCTATAAGATGGCGCGTATTTTCGTGCTTGTGCTGACCGCGCTGTTCAATTACGCCGGATTCTTCATCGGCTATGCGCTGGTGTTTGCCGTGCTCGTTTCGACGAAAAACGTCGTCGGCAGGGGGTATCTTTACCCGCTGATCCCGTTCAACGGCCCCAAGCTCGCGCGCCTTCTGATCCGGCGTCCCATCCACCGAGACAACGCGGGATAAAAGCTGGCGCGTTTATATGGCGACGTTTTTTCTCGTCGGAACGGTTGACACCCGGCCGGCGGACAGGTATAATAGGTGGCGAAAGGACGTGACGAGGATGGCGCTTTGGATCGGTCTGGATATCGGCGGCACGAAATGCGCGGCGGTGGCTGCGCGCGCGTCGGACGGCAGACCTGAGATCCTCGACAAGCGTCTTTTTTTGACAGCCGACTACCCGCGGTGGCAGGATATGTGCGCCGTGCTCGCGGACGCGGCCGCGCAGATGTGCGCGCAGCTGCACGACGAACCGGTCGGGATCGGGATCAGCTGCGGCGGCCCGCTCGACAGTCGGCGCGGTCTGGTGCTCGGTCCGCCGAATCTTCCCGGATGGGATGAAGTGCCGATCACGGAATTCTTTTCGGCGCGGTTCGGCATCCCGGCTTATTTGCAGAACGACGCGAACGCCTGCGCCGTGGCTGAATGGAAGTTCGGCGCGGGACAGGGCTGCACGAATATGGTGTTTTTGACGTTCGGAACGGGACTTGGCGCGGGGCTTATCCTTGACGGCCGGCTCTACTGCGGCGCAAACGATATGGCGGGCGAGGTCGGGCATATCCGGCTTTGTTCAGACGGACCGGTCGGCTATGGAAAGGTCGGTTCTTTTGAAGGCTTTTGCAGCGGCGGCGGCATCGCGCAGCTCGCTGCGGTGCGTCTTCCGGCATTTCTCAGACAGGGCGGAAAAACCGCGCTGCGTTCAGATGATCTGAGCGCCAAAACGCTTGCAGAATATGCCGACACGGGCGATGAATTTGCTCTGTCAGTCTATGCCGAGGTCGGTGAAAAACTCGGCGCGGGCCTCTCCGTGCTGGTCGATATCCTCAATCCGGAACGTATCGTCATCGGCAGCATCTATGCGCGCGCAGGACATCTGCTGCACGAGAGGATGCGGCGTGTGCTGCGGCGCGAGGCGCTTGCGCGATCCTTGCGTGTATGCGAGGTCGTCCCTGCCGCGCTGGGCGAGCAGCTCGGCGACTATGCCGCGCTCGGCGTTCTGGCATGTCATACGGAGGAACGTGTATGAATGAACATATTGAACTGCTCTGTACGCGCTATCCGGCGCTGCGGATTTTGGAGACACAGCTTTACCGTTCGCTCGAGCTGCTGTGCGACTGCTTTGACGCGGGCGGGAAACTCCTGCTGTGCGGCAACGGCGGCAGCGCCGCGGACTGTGCGCACATCGTCGGCGAGCTGATGAAGGGCTTTTTGCTTCGCCGTCCGCTGGATGACGGGGACAGGGCGCTTTTTGACGATCTGGGGGATGCGGCAAAGCATATCCCGGACCGGCTTCAAAACGGCTTTCCGGCGATCTCGCTGTGCGAGGCGTCCGCGCTTTTGAGCGCGTTCTCGAATGACGTCGATCCGGAAATGGTCTATGCCCAGCAGGTGTGGGTGCTTTCGCAAAACAGTCCCGATCTGCTTGTGGCGCTTTCAACGTCCGGCAATTCCGCTAATGTGGTCAACGCCGTCCGCACAGCCAACGCGCTGGGGATCGATACGATCGGCATCACAGGCGCCGGCGGCGGCGCGCTTCGTTCGCTCTGCACGGAATGTATCTGTCTGCCGGAGACCGAAACCTTCAAGGTGCAGGAGCTGACGTTGCCCGTCTATCACGCGCTTTGCGCCGCTTTGGAATCTGAATACTTTGAATCATAAAGGAGAACGCTATGTCTATTCCGAGACCTGAATACCCGAATCCGCAGTTTGAACGCGCCGATTGGATCAATCTCAACGGCCAGTGGGAGTTTGAGACGGACCCCGGCCGCAGCGGCGAAGCGCGCAAGCTCTATGAGTCCGAGCGCCTGTCCGGTGAGATCGTCGTGCCGTTCTGTCCGGAGAGCGTGCTTTCCGGCGTCTGCAATACGGATTTTATCCCGGCTGTCTGGTACCGCCGTGTCGTACAGATCCCGAAAGAAAAACTCGCCGGCCGCGTCTTTCTGCATTTCGGCGCGGTGGATTACAGATCGCGCGTGTACGTCAACGGCGCTTTCGCGGGCGAGCATAAGGGCGGCTACGTACATTTCAGCTTTGATGTGACCGCGCTTGTCCGCGCGGGCGACAACGTGATCGCCGTGTATGCCGAGGACGACGCGCGCGACGGTCTGATCCCTTCCGGCAAGCAGTGCTTCGCTTACGCCTCGCAGGGCTGTCATTATACGCGCACGACCGGTATCTGGCAGACCGTGTGGCTGGAATTTACGCCGAAAGCGTATATCCGATCGATCCGGCTGTATCCGAATCCGAAAGCCGGCAGCGTCCAGTTCACAGCTGAGGTGTGCGGATCGGGCGTATTTTCCGCCGAGGCGTTCTTCGACGGCAGGGCGGTCGGATCGGTGCGTGCGGAATCCTCCGGCGAGACGATCAGCGGCAGCATCGATCTGTCCGAGACGCATCTGTGGGACCTCGGGCAGGGGAATCTGTATGATCTGACGCTGCGCTTCGGCGAAGATACCGTGCGCAGTTACTTCGGTCTGCGCAGCGTGCATCTTGACGGATCGAAGTTTATGCTCAACGGCCGCAGCGTATTTATGCGTCTGGTGCTCGACCAGGGCTTCTACCGCGATGGGATCTACACGGCGAAGGACGAGGCCGCGCTGCTGCGCGATATCGAGCTGTCGATGGCGGCGGGATTCAACGGCGCCAGACTGCACGAAAAGGTTTTCGAGCCGCGGTTTTTGTACCACTGCGACCGTATGGGATATATCGTATGGGGCGAGTATCCG
Organism: Clostridia bacterium; assembly: GCA_017449935.1. GTDB lineage: Bacteria > Bacillota > Clostridia > Oscillospirales > Acutalibacteraceae > UBA1425. The sequence goes on along the minus strand of JAFSYP010000071.1, from coordinate 56,548 downwards.
AACTGGGGACTGGATTATTCCGATCCGCGCGCTGTCGCGTCCGTTCTGCCGGAGTGGCTCGAGGCGGTCGAGCGCGACTTCAATCATCCGGCGATCATCGGCTGGTGTCCGTTCAACGAAACGTGGGATTATGACGGACGCCGCCAGTGGGACGAGCTGCTGCGCATCGTTTACCGCACGACGAAGGCGGTCGATCCGACGCGTCCGTGCATCGACACGAGCGGCAATTACCATGTGGAAACCGATATATACGATACGCATGACTATGAGCAGAATGTGGACGTGTACCGTGCACGGTACAGGAAGCTGACGGAAGAGAACGAGCTTTTCGACGTGCATGACGATCACTTCGGCGCGCAGATCTGGCGCGGCGAGCCGGTGTTCATCAGTGAATACGGCGGTATCCGCTGGGCCGGCGAAGACGCGGCCGGTTGGGGATACGGCGAAGCGCCGAAGACGGAGGAGGAATTCAAAGCGCGGTACAAGGGATTGACGGACGTGCTGCTGGACAACCCGAAGATGTGCGGTCTGTGCTATACGCAGCTGTACGACGTAGAGCAGGAGCTGAACGGTCTGTACACCTATGACCGCGAGCCGAAGTTCCCGATGGAGTTTTTCAAGGCGGTCAATTCACGCAAGGCCGCGATCGAAGAATAAAAGCAGATCTGAATACATCGTGCCGGAGAGGACAGAAACCTTTCCGGCATATTTTTTGTCCGTTCGTGCAGACTAATACCGGATGGGAGGGCTTTGCATGAAACGGATCTTTTGTTTTGCCTTGGCGGCGGCATGGCTTTTTTTGATCGCGTCCTGCGGAAAGTCACCGTCGCAGCCGCAGCCGTCAACGGCGCAGCGGGAAAGCGTACAGGACGTCTACTCCGCACGTCCCGGCTCGTGGAGCAAACAAGAGGCGGTGTTCGTTTCGATCTCTCCGACAGGCGCGGTACAGAGCGTATCCGTGACCGATCGCATTCAGACGGACAGACCGCAGGTGCGTGTGGACGATCTGTCCGTGCTGCGCAATATCCAAAACCTGAAGGGTGATGAACAGCCCGTGACGGACGGGATCAATCTAACGTGGCACATGCCGACCACGCAGCTGTACTACACGGGCGAGACGGACAAGCAGCCGCCGGTCGCGCTGCAGATCGACTATACTCTGAACGGACAGCCCGTCGAACCGTCTGCGCTCCGGGATCGCGCCGGAACGGTGGACGTCCGAGTCCGCGCTGAGAATCAGCATAAGCAGGGGGAGCTGTACACGCCGTTTCTGCTTGCCGGCGGGATGATCCTGCCGGAGGGCGCAGAGGACGTGCATGTCGAGAACGGCGGCTCTTTCGGCGACGGCAGCCGCGACGTCGCGTTCGGTCTGCTGCTGCCGGGCATGGCGGAGAATCTTGCCGTACAGGATGCGCGTTTTCTGCCGGAATCGTTTACGATCTCCTTCAAAACGCAAAAGTGCCGCATCGGCGAGATTTACTTTCTTCTGCTTCCGCTGTCTACGCTCCAGCTTGAGGACACGCTGCAAGCCGTGTTCGGCAGCTTTGAACTGCCGCAGCTGGACCTTGAGCCGCTGCTCGGACAGATCCGCGCCTTGAATGACAGCGGCGAGCTGCAGGCGCTGCTTCGCGATCTGCCGCAGAGCACGGCGCTGTTCAGCGCGGCGTCCGACGCCATGCACGCTTACGCGCAGGAGCAGCCGCTGCTGGATGTGCTGCAAACGTATCTGACGCAGGAGAACGCGCAGCTTCTGTCCGAAACCATTGACTCGCTCAGCGGGACGACGCTTTCGGAATATGCGAAGCTGCTGCAGGAGCCGACGTTTATTGCGCTGCTGTCGGATATGAGCGTCGTGTCCGCTGCGTTCACGCGTCTGATCCCGACACTTTCGGCGTTCATCGCCGATCTGAATACGCCGCAGGTGCGCACCGCCGTGCAGAATCTGCCCGAGATGATGGCGCGCCTGGAAGCGTTGGAAGGCGCGATCCGACAAAACGGGTCGCTTTTGACTATGCTGTCGGATTTCTCCGAGCGCGGGGCGATGACGCAGGTTTCCACGCTGTACGGTTCTGTGCAGAACATGCTGCAAAGCGGTACGCTGGAGGCGCTGCAGGGTCTTTCCGGCAAAGCGGATCTTTTGCGGAACCGTATCGAGACGACGCTGGAGCTGGGCAAAAAATACGGCATCTTTACGGCGGCGCCGCAAGATGCCCAAACAGGTGTGTATTTTATTTATAAGACGACAATAACGGATTGAGCGGATCAGGCGTATCCGATGCGGACGGCAAGGATCAGCGCCAGCGCGCAGAAAGCGAATTCCGCCGCGAACAGCTTCCAGGTGTATCGCAGAAACTTTCCGTAAGAAACGCCGACCAGGCCGATCGCGATCAGCATCACGCCGCTGGTGGGATACAGGATATTGCCGAATCCGTCCGCTACGCTGAACCCCAGCACGATGGACTGCCGCGTCAGACCGACCATATCCGCCAGCGGGAGCACGAGCGGCATAATGAGAAAGGCCTTTGCCGTGCCGCTGCCGATGAAGAACTCCATCGCCAGCACGACCAGCGAGATCAGCAGCAGAGCGGTCGCGGGACCGAAGCCGCATACGCCGTTGTAAATGTGGAAAAGGATCGTGTCAATGATCTTTCCCTCGCGCATCAGGAAGGTGATCGCCATGACAAATATGATCAGCGGCGCGATCGGCGCGATCTCTCGCGCGCCCTGCCAGAACTCTTTCAGCAGCGCCTTGCCGCTTGTACCGGCGACCGAGCCGGCGCACAGTCCGCCGACCGTAAAGAGGATCGCCATGCCCGCCATAGGCATATAACTGACGATCTCGCGCGTTCCCTCCGGGATGGTAGGAATGCGCTGAATGAGAAAGCTGGCGGCTGCAAGCAGCAAAACGCCGGAGATACAGCCGACAAATATTCGCGTTGCCTTTTTCAGCCTTGGGTCTTCCGATACAGACAGATCCGTCTGCGCATATTTTTCGCGCAGCGCTTCATCCGATTCATAGACGATAGAACGCTCCGGTGAAGCCTCGATCCGTTTGGCGTAAAGAAGCACGAAAGCAGTCAGGATCAGATATACGCCCACGAAAACGAACAACCGGTATCCCAGTCCGCTGAAGATCGGCAGCCCCGCCATAGACTGTACCAGAACGACGTTGAACGGGTTGAATGTGGCGGCGGAATAGCCGAACGCGATAGACACCAGACTGATGGACAGCCCGACCAGAGAGTCCCAGCCGAGCGCCAGCGACAGCGCCACGCACAGCGGCACGATCGTCACGCTTTCCTCCAAGATCCCGACCACGGACGAAAGCGCCATCATCAGCAGGATAACGATCGGCAAAAGCAGGTATTTGCGTTTTGAAAACCGGTTCGCGACCGACGTCATGATATAAGAGAGCACGCCGCTTTTGTCCAGTATCAAAAACGTACCGCCGATCAGTACGATAAATACGATGATCGCAACGCCGGCGAGCGCTTCGGACGAGCCGAACACTTCGACGGGCGCCGTCAGTACCTTCCAGAACGGGAGGCGGAAGTCGATCTCATGATATGTAGTCGCGCCGCTTTCGTCGGAAGCGATGATCGTGCCTGCCTCGTCGCGCAGATACTCGCCGCGCGGAACGACCTGCGTCAGCACGCCGACAAATATCATGATGCCGATGATCGCGGCAAGGATGAACAGGATCGTTTTTTTGTTCAGATGCAGTCCCTGTTCTGCGCTCTGCGCGGAGGCTTGCGGATTACTCAAATCACGTCACCTTCCATTTCAATGATTTACAGTTCAAGAATTTGAACGTCGACGTCCTGCGCACGCGCACGCGCCTGCTCAAAAGAGACGACCTGCGTGCCGGGCAGGGCGGCGGTCAGCGTTCCGGCTGCCGTCATCAGACGTGCCGTGTCGACGATCGTCATGCCGCGTACCGTGGCATAAGCGAGCATGGCCACCATCGTGTCGCCGGCTGCCGCGGCCGATTCGGGCTCGATAGGGAAGGGGACCGTCCGCACCGCGAACGTGTCACGTACAAAGACGGCGCCCTGCGCGCCCATCGAAACGGCGACCAGCTTCACGCCCTGTGCGTTCAGTTCGCGCGCCGCCGCGACGATCTCCGGGACCGTGCGCAGATCCGCGCCGGTATACGCCTGAAATTCGGCGAGATTCGGTTTGATGGCGTAGGGCTTGGCTTTGATCCCTCTTTTAAGACAATCGCCGTCGCAGTCAAGGATGACCTTGACTCCGAAGGTGTTGGCCAGCGCGGTCAACTCATGGTACAGTCCGACGTTCAGATCCGGCGGCAGGCTGCCGGACAGGACCATCACGTCCGCCTGCGGCAGAAAGAGCATCAGCGTTTCCATGAAATCGGGATATGCGTCGGACGCCGGAAACCCCTTTTCGTTCAGTTCCGTCATGTTGCCAGTGAGCGTATCAATGACTTTCAGATTGATGCGCGTTTCGCCCTCCGCCTCGCAAAAGGCGGTCAGAACGCCCATGCTTTCCAGACAATCGACGACCTTGCGTCCGTAAACGCCGGCGACGAGCCCGGTCGCGATAAACGGGACGCCGCAGCCGAGGAGCGCGCGGGACACGTTGATCCCCTTGCCGCCGATGTCGGTCCGGCTGTCAAGCACGCGGTTGGTTTTTTCAACGGCGAAGCCGGCGACCTTTACGGTTTTGTCCAGACAGGGGTTGAGCGTGACAGTAATGATTTTCGGAGAGAGTTTTTTATCGTTTAATAAAGAATTCATCGTACCACACCAGGAAGGAGTAGATGCTCCAGATCTTCTTCATGTTCTTGGCTGTTCCGTTCTTGTGGTCGTCCAGCAGACGCAGAATCTCTTTTGTGTTAAAGATCGAAGCGGCGGCTTCGCTTTCAAATTTTTCGCGTACCATGTTGTAGTATTTGTCCTGCCGCAGCCAGTCGTTCAGCGGGGTCGGAAAGCCGAGCTTTCGCATTTCTGCCGTCTTCTCCGGCAACTCGCGCGAGGCAGCCAGACGCAGCGCGACCTTGGTCTTGTCCCGATGCACGCGGTGCTTTGCGGGGATCGCCAGCGCAACCTTGAGCATCTCGCGGTCGAGGAACGGCACGCGAAGCTCCAGCGAGCTTGCCATGCTCATTTTGTCCGCCTTCTGCAAAATGTCGTACAGCAGCCACGTATTCAGGTCGGCGAACTGCATTTTCGTCACGTCGTCGAGATCCTTCACCTTGTCGAAATGCGGCTTGGTGAACACGGCGGGGTCCTGCGAGGGGATCGGCGCTGACAGATATTTGTCGCGCTCTTTCCAATCGAAAACATAGTTGTTGCGGATATAGCGTTTTTCCATCGGGTACCGTCCGCGCACGAGGAAACGCTTGCCGTGAAAATTCGGCATTTTTGAAGCGACTACGGAAAGCGTCGTGCGGATACCCTGCGGGACCTTCATGTATTTTTCATAGTCCAGCGGTTCTTTGTAGTAATTGTAGCCGCCGAACAGCTCGTCCGCGCCCTCGCCGGAAAGCACGACCTTGACGAATCTCGCCGCGTTCTTGGCCAGGTGATACAGCGGAACGGCGGACGGATTCGGCAGCGGCTCGTCCATATGGTACTGCACCGCGGGGAAGCTGTCAAAGAAATCGTCCGCTGTGATCTGAATGGAATAGTTTTCCACGCCTTCCACGGCGGCGAACTCCTGCGCGCAGGCAAGCTCCGAATACTTTTGCTCGGACTGCTCGGCGTAACCGATCGAAAACGTCTTGAGCTTTTGCAGCTTGTTCAGCTCATGCACCGTGTACGAGCTGTCGACGCCGCTGGACAGGAAACAGCCGACCTCCACGTCGGAGATCTTGTGCGCCGCGGTGGATTTACGGAAGGTGTCGGAAATGACGTCCGCCCATTCCTCGATCGTCTTGCTGTCGTCGATGTCGTATTTGAAATCGAAATACCGCTCGATATGCATTTCGCCGTTTTCGTAGGTGAAGCATTCGCCGCCGAGCAGCTTATACACGTTTTTGAAAAGCGTTTCGCGGTTCGGGATATACTCAAAAGAGAGATACTCCGGGATGCGCTCGCGGTTGAGCTCGCGCACGAACGCCGGATGCGGCAGGAAGCTCTTGATCTCGTTGCCGAACAGGAACGCGCCGTCGCGGAAATAGTAGTAAAAGGGCTTGATCCCGAAAATATCCCGCGCGCCGAACAGCTTGTTTGCGATCTTGTCGTAAATCACGAAAGCGTACATGCCGCGCAGCAGATTGAGCAGATCCTTGCCGTATTCCTCGTAGCCGTGCAGCAGGACCTCGGAATCCGTGTGCGTCTTGAAGACGTGGCCTTTTTCGATCAGCTCCGCGCGCAGAGACTGGAAATTGTAGATCTCGCCGTTGAAGACCAGCACAAGAGAACCGTCTTCATTCTCGATTGGCTGACTGCCGTTTTCCAGGTCGATGATGCTCAGTCTGCGAAAGCCGAGCGCCGCGCCGTCGGTGATAAAATAGTCGTCCTGGTCGGGGCCGCGGTGCGCGATGGTATCCGCCATTTTTCGGATGCAGGAATCCGCTGCGGGAATATCCGCGTCAATATATCCGACAAATCCGCACATTTCTCTTCCTCCGTTATTTGCAGTAGGTGTTGAATTTCTTGATCTGGTTCAGTTCGTACGCCGCAACGTACAGCCGGCGCCTGAGCGTCATATCGGGCTTATAGACGATCGGATTGCTCCACTTGCCCTCTTTGAACAGACGCAGCGCACGCGCGCGCATCTCGTCGTCATGCACAAACTTTTTGATGACATATTTCGGCACAAAGGTGAACAGATGCTCGTTGTCGGCGACGGTCAGCCCCTCGAACGTCTTTCCGTAGATGTATTCGTCCACCAGATACTTGACTGCGTTGAAGCCGCTGCCGGTGATGTAGTAGTTGCTGCGGCCCAGCCGCACGTTGATCTCAAAGAACTTGTACTTGCCGTCGCGCGGATCGTACTTGAGATCGAAGTTCGCATAGCCGATGTACCCAACGCGCTTGAGAAAACGCTGCGCCTGGTCGACGACCTCCATATTGACATCGTTGATGATCGCACAGGGATTGCCCAGCGCGGACGGGGTATGCTCCTCCAGCAGCGTGTGGCCGAACGCGGCGAAACGTACGTCGGAGTTTTTGTCGCAGTAGCAGGTCAGCACGCGCATACCCGTATCGTCGCCGGGGATCCGGTCCTGGATCAGGAATTTGTAATCATAGCTGGACGTCGCGAGATTCTCCAGCATCGTTTCAAGCTGTTGTTTGTTGTCGAAACAGAACACCTTTTTCTTGCCGGGGAACTTTGCATAGTGATACAGGGCGCTGTTGGCCGTCTTTGCGATGATCGGATAATCAAAGTCGAAGGTCAGCGGCGTTTTTTCCTTGCAGTCATAGACGAACGTCTTCGGATAGGGAATGCCCAGCTCTTCCATATAGCCGTAGAACTTGTCCTTCAGGACGATCTCGTTGAGCAGCGCGGGATCGATGTAGGGGATGACGTAGTATTCGGACAGCTTGTCTTTGTTTTCGCTGAGGATGCGCACATACCAGTCTCCGCAGCCGAGCACAAGCAGCTTCTTGTCCTTGCCGTATTTTCGGCCGACCTCGAGCAGCGCCGGGATCAGCACGTCCTCCCGTTCCAGATTCTCATAGTACAGGCTTTCGCACAGGCCGCTCATCACGACGGGGCCGCCCTGCGACATGTTCACGGCCAGCGACTTGATCCGGTATTGTTCATAGAAGGAACGGATGAGGCTGTATGCCGTTATATCGCCGCCGAGGATGACGGGGATGAAATCATATTCTTTGAATTCCATTTTGCTTAATGTCCTTTCAGAAATGAATACTCTGTATAAACTTACAAAAAATTATATTCCAATTCCCGACGGATGTCAAGGCGTTTCGACATCCGGAAGCCCGTTCACGCAAAATATTTTTTCCGTTTTGCGGTCTGTATATGCGCCGCTTGCCGCTTGTCTTTATCAGAACGGTATGTTATAATACAGTCATCTGAACACCGGAGGCATTTATGCGCAAATTGTTCGTCTATCTGAGGGACTATCGTCGCGAGAGCGTGCTCGGTCCTTTGTTCAAACTTCTGGAAGCGACGCTGGAGTTGATCGTACCGCTCGTCGTGGCGTCCGTCATCGACCGCGGGATCGTCGGCGCGGACCGCGGTCATGCCGTGCGGATGAGCCTTGTGCTCGTCCTGCTCGGCTTTGTCGGGCTGCTGTTTTCGGTCACGGCGCAATACTTTGCGGCAAAGGCGTCCGTCGGATTTGTGACGAAACTACGTTCTGTTCTGTTCCGGCATATCCAGCGCTTTTCCTACCGGACGCTTGACGACGTCGGCGTATCGACGCTGATCACGCGTATGACGGCGGATATGAATCAGGTGCAGACGGGGCTGAATCTGACGCTGCGGCTGCTTCTGCGCTCTCCGTTCGTCGTGTTCGGCGCGATGGTGATGGCGTTTACCGTCGACCGCCGCGCGGCGCTTTGGTTCGTCGGCGTGATCCCGGCGCTTTCGGTCGTCGTGTTCGGCGTGATGCTCGTGAGTATTCCGCTGTATAAAAAGACGCAGGGAAAGCTCGATCGGGTGCTGGGCAGAACGCGGGAAACGCTCAGCGGTGTGCGCGTGCTGCGCGCCTTCGGAAAAGAGGAAAGCGAGATCGACGCGTTCCGCGGCGAGAACGACGCGCTGACGTCGATGCAGAAATACGTCGGCCGGATCAGCGCGCTGATGAACCCGCTGACGTACATACTGCTGAATCTGGCTGTGATCGGGCTTTTGCATTCCGGCGCAGTGCGCGTGCAGGCCGGCGTTTTGACGCAGGGCGCCGTCGTCGCGCTGTACAACTACATGTCGCAGATCCTTGTGGAGCTTGTGAAGCTCGCAAATCTCATTATCAATATCACCAAATCCGTCGCCTGCGGCAAGCGCATCCGCGCCGTACTGGACGTCTCGGCGGGAGAGACCGTCTGCGCCGATCTGCCGCAGGGCGATCCGGCGTACCGCGTGGAGTTCCGCGGCGTCGGCTTGCGCTACAACGAAACAGGCGATCCGGCGCTGCAGGGCGTCGATCTCTGCGTCCGGCCGGGCGAAACGGTCGGCGTCATCGGCGGCACCGGCAGCGGAAAAACGACGCTGGTCAATCTGGTCCCGCGTTTTTATGAGGCGAGCGAGGGACAGGTTTTTGTGGACGGCAGGGACGTGCGCGTATTCCAGCCGGACGAACTGCGTCGGCGCATCGGCGTCGTGCCGCAGAAAGCCGTGCTGTTTGCCGGTTCCATCCGGGACAATCTCCTTTGGGGAAACGAGCGCGCGTCGGACGGAGAACTGCTTGAAGCGGTCGCGGCGGCGCAGGCGCAGGACGTGCTGTCTGTAAAAGGCGGACTGGACGGGGTGATCGAACCGTCCGCGCGCAACCTTTCCGGCGGACAGCGGCAGCGCCTGACGATCGCGCGTGCGCTGGTGCGAAGACCTGAGATACTTATTCTGGACGACAGCGCCTCCGCACTGGATTTTGCGACGGATGCGGCGCTGCGCACGGCGCTGCGCTCGCTCTCTTATCATCCGACTGTATTTATCGTTTCGCAGCGGACGTCGTCGCTGCAGCATGCGGACAGGATCGTCGTGCTGGACGAGGGACGCGTGGCCGGTATCGGAACGCATGACGCGCTGCTGAAGGAGTGCGCGGTCTATCGGGAGATCTACGATTCCCAGTTCCGGAAGGAGGCCGAAGCATGAAAAAAACGCGTGTGAAGGCCGAGCGCGGCACGTTGAAAAAAGTGCTGCTGTACATCAGACCGTACTGGTTTCATGTGATCGTTTCGGTCCTGCTTTCCGCATTGACGGTCGCTTTGACTTTGTATATTCCCGTATTGGTCGGCCGTGTGATCGACCATGTCGTCGGCGCGGGAAAGGTTGATTATGAATCTGTTATAAAGCTGCTTGTGCGGATCGGCGTCGTCGCCGTCGGCACGGCGCTGCTGCAGTGGATCGTCACATCCGTCAACAACCGCGTGACGTATCACGTCGTGCGCGACGTGCGCGACGAAGCGTTCTGCCGCCTGCAGATCCTGCCGCTTTCCTATCTGGACAAGCATCCTGCCGGCGAGATCGTCAGCCGTGTGATCACGGACGTCGATCAGTTTGCGGACGGTCTGCTGCTCGGCTTTTCGCAGTTGTTTACCGGCGGCGCGACGATCCTCGGTACAGTGGGGTTCATGATTGCGATCCGCCCGACTATTGCCGCCGTCGTCATCGTGCTGACGCCGCTGAGCTTTGTCGCGGCGCGTTTTATTGCGACGCATACCTACCGGTATTTTCAAGCGCAGAGCGAGACGCGCGCCGAGCAGACGGCGCTTGTGGAAGAAATGCTGACGAACCAGAAGGTCGTCAAGGCATTTTCGCAGGAGGAAAACGCTGCCGCGCGGTTTGACGAGATCAACGGCAGGCTGCAAAAGACGTCGCTCAAAGCCGTTTTCTTTTCGTCGCTGACGAATCCGACGACGCGATTTGTCAACAACGTCGTCTATGCGCTTGTCGCGCTGACCGGCGCGATCATCTGCATCGCCACGGCCGGGACGGCGGCGCCGTTCACCGTTGGGTGCCTTTCGGCGTTTCTGTCCTATGCGAACCAGTATACCAAGCCGTTCAACGAGATCAGCGGCGTGGTGTCGGAGCTTCAAAACGCGCTGGCGTGCGCCTCACGGATATTTGATCTGATCGGGCAGCCGCCGCAGAAGCCGGACGACGTTGACGCCGTCGTACTGCAGGATGTGCGCGGCAGCGTGGAGCTTCGGGACGTCGCGTTTTCTTATTTACCGGACAAGCCTTTGATCGAGGATCTGAACCTTTCCGTACAGCCGGGACAGCGGATCGCGATCGTCGGACCGACGGGCTGCGGCAAGACGACGCTCATCAACCTTCTGATGCGCTTTTATGACGCGGACGCCGGAGAGATTCGCGTGGACGGCGAAGATATTCGCTGCCTGACGCGTCGAAGCCTTCGCGCCGGATACGGTATGGTCCTGCAGGATACATGGCTGCGATCGGGCACGATCCGGGAAAATCTGTCGCTCGGCAAGCCGGACGCGACGCAGGACGAGATCGTCGCGGCGTGCAGGGCGGCGCACGCGCACGGGTTTATCTGCCGTCTGCCGCAGGGGTATGACACCGTGATCGGTGAAGACGGCGGAAGTCTGTCGCAGGGGCAAAAGCAGCTTCTATGCATCGCGCGCATCATGCTGTGTCTGCCGCCGATGCTCATTCTCGACGAGGCGACGTCCTCCATCGACACGCGCACCGAGGCGCACATCCAGCAGGCGTTCCACGCCATGATGACCGGGCGCACGACGTTTATCGTGGCGCATCGGCTCAGCACCGTCCGCGAGGCGGATATGATCCTCGTCATGCGCGACGGGCGCGTTGTCGAGACCGGGACGCACAAAGAACTATTGCGGAAAAACGGCTTTTATGCGAAGCTGTATAACAGCCAGTTTGCGACATAATACACGGAAGGGCAGGGGAAAATGTGAGCGATCGATCCCGGAAAGATCTGACCGTCGGCAGCGTCCCGCGCAGGATGCTGTCTTTTTCCGTACCCTTTTTGATCTCCTGTTTTCTTCAGACCTTCTACGGTCTTGCGGATCTGCTGATCACAGGCCGGTTCAACGGCGCCGACTGTATCACGGCCATATCTGTCGGCAGTCAGGTGATGCATATGGTGACGGTCGTCGCCATCGGCCTCGCAAGCGGGAGTATGGTCTGCATCGGACGGTGCGTCGGCGCAAAAGACGCGGCGGGCGCGTCGCGGTATATCGGCAACTCCGTCCTGTTCTTTTCGGTCTTTTCCGTCATTCTGACCGCGCTGCTTCTTTTGCTGACGGATCCGATTTTGAAGATCTTGTCCGTGCCGCCGGAATCGCTCACGCAGACGCGCAGTTATCTGACGATCTGTTTTGCGGGCATTCCGTTCATCACGGCGTACAATGTGCTGAGCAGCGTTTTTCGCGGATTGGGCGATACGCGCAGACCGCTCATATTTGTTGGGATCGCGGGCGTACTGAATGTAGCGCTCGATCTTTTGCTGATCGGGCGGTTCCGGCTCGGCGCGGCAGGCGCGGCCGCGGCGACGCTGACCTCGCAGGCGGTATCGGTCGCGATCGCGGCGCTTGCCGTCCGGCGGATGCAGACTGGCGTCTCGCTGCGCAAGGCGGATCTTCGTCCGCAAAAACATGAGATCGGCACGATCCTCGGCGTCGGCGTACCGATCGCGATCCAGGAGGGGCTGATCCAGATCTCTTTTCTGGCGATCACAGCGATCGCAAACCGCCGCGGCGTGGAAGCGGCGGCAGCCGTCGGCGTCGTCGAAAAGATCATCGGGTTCCTGTTTTTGGTGCCGTCGTCGATGCTTTCCACGGTTTGCGCCTTCGCGTCGCAGAACTGCGGCGCGGGAGAACACGCGCGCTCGCGTCAATCGCTTCGGTATGGGATACGCATCTGTATCGGATACGGCGTCGTCTGCGCGCTCGTGTGCAATCTGTTCGCTCCGCAGATCCTGTCGCTGTTTGCGAAGGACAGTCCCGCGGTCGTGGAGATGGGGGCGCAGTATCTGCGCGCCTATGCTCTGGACAGTATTCTCGCCTGTGTTCATTTTTGCTTCAGCGGCTTCTTCAGCGCTTACGGCAAATCAAACTATTCCTTTGTGCACAACATGATCTCTGCGCTGCTTGTGCGTATTCCGGCGTCTTACTTCGCGTCGGTGCGCTTCCCGCATACGCTGTATCCGATGGGACTTGCGGCGCCGCTCGGCTCTCTCGTTTCCATCGTGATCTGCGTCGTACTGTATGCCGGCGTCCGCGGCGTTCGGCCGTGGCAGGACGTACGGCGTGATCCGTAACGCTCCGTTTTATCTGAATTGCGGAATTTTAACAATATGAAAAATCATTTGTGCAAATTGCTTGACAAATTGTATCTGTTACGGTATAATTTTATACAAATTTAGGGGGACGAACAGCATTCGCCCCCTTGTTTTTTAGGAGGCGAACATGGAGAAATACCTGATCAATCCCAACCAGAAGATAAGCCGGATCAGCAAGGATATTTACGGCCATTTCAGCGAGCATCTCGGCCGTTGTATTTATGAGGGATTATACGTCGGCGTGGACTCCGAGATCCCGAACGTCAACGGAATGCGCACAGACGTTGTGTCGGCACTGCGGGAGATGGGCATTCCCGTGCTGCGCTGGCCGGGCGGATGCTTTGCCGACGAGTATCATTGGAAGGACGGCGTCGGGCCGAAAGAGGAACGCAAAAAGATCCTCAATACGCATTGGGGCAAGGTCGTCGAGGACAACAGCTTCGGCACGCATGAATTTTTCGAGCTGTGCCGTCAGCTCGGCTGCGACGTATACATCAACGGCAACGTCGGCTCCGGCACGGTGCAGGAGATGAACGAGTGGGTCGAATATATGACCTTTGACGGCACGTCGCCGATGGCTGAGCTGCGCAAGGCGAACGGACGCGAAGAACCGTGGGTCGTGCAGTATTTCGGCGTCGGGAACGAAAACTGGGGCTGCGGCGGCAATATGGACCCGGAGTATTACGGCTGTCTGTTCAAACGCTATGAAACGTACATCCGCAACTACGATCCGGACCACCGTATTTACCGTATCGCCTGCGGCCCAAACAATGAGGACTATCACTGGACGGACCGCGTGATGGACAAGGTCAAGCACAGGGCGAACGGCCTTTCGCTGCATTACTACACCGACATATGGGACAGTGAAACGCGCTCCAAAAAGAGCGCGACGGCGTTCACGCCCCTGCAGTATGCGCAGACGCTCGCGCAGGCGTACCGCATCGACGGGATCGTCACGCGCCACATCGAGGTCATGAACCGTCACGACCGCGAACACCGCGTGGATCTGATCGTGGACGAATGGGGAACGTGGTACGAGGTGGAGCCGGGGACGAATCCCGGTTTCCTCTATCAGCAGAACACCATGCGCGACGCCATGGTCGCGGCGCTCACGCTGAATATTTTCAATAAGCACAGCGACCGCATCCGCATGGCGAACATCGCGCAGACCGTGAACGTGCTGCAGTCGGTGATCCTGACCGACGGAGAGCGGATGCTTCTGACGCCGACCTATCATGTGTTCCGGATGTTCCGCGAGCACCAGAACAACACGCTGCTCGGCTCGTACATCACAACGCCCGTACAGGACGTGCCCTGCGCCAAAGATCCGGGCGACCGGCCGACCCGTCCGCTGCCTCAGCTGATCGAATCCGCTTCGATGGATGCGGACGGCGTGATCTGGGCGACGATCGTCAATACATCCGCCGCCGACGCCGCGCAGGTCAGCTGCCAGATCGCCGACACGAAGGTACAGTCTGTCAATGCGCAGATACTGACCGGCGCGATCGACGCATACAATACCTTTGACGCGCCGAATGCTGTTGAAACCAAGGAATTTGACGGCTTCACGGTGACGGCGGACGGCTTTACCGCCGAACTGCCGCCGTGCAGCGTCGTGCGGTTCAAGGTCCGATGAGCGAGCGGGCAGAGGCGTGTATCGGATGCCTGCTTTGGGAAAGCGGCCGCGCGGATCTACTTGAATCCGTGCGCGTGCACATCGAAAAGATCCCGGCTGCCGAACGCACGGCGCAGGCGCTGTACGACGACCGTCTTGCCGTCTGCCGCGCGTGCTGTCACCTGATCGGCGGCACATGCCTGAAATGCGGATGCTATCCGGAGTTTCGCGCGGCATTCCGCACACAGCGCTGTCCTGTTAAAAAATGGCAGGTATATAAGGAGGAATAGTATGGCGAGCGATCTTTCAGGCAAAATCAAAGCATTGTTCAAGGAGATCAAGATGCATTGGAACACGCCTGCCGAGGGCAAGTATGTTCCGTACAAAGAGTACAAGGATATCCTGATCGCGGTCGGCAGCAACTACACGGGCGCAAAGACGCTGGAGTACATCGTTTTTGCCGCGTCGTGCTTCCTGATCATGTACCACTACAAGCTGCCGTATCTGACGTTTTCCATCATTTCGATCATAAACATGCCGCTGGGCTATATCTGGACGCTGATCTCCTGGCTCGTTTCGGACAACCTCGGCAGACTCGAAAAGAAGACGGAACGGCGGATAATCGCACTGTATATCTCTTTGATCGTCGTCGGACTTGCCATGATCATCGGCAACGTCGCGGCGCTGTTTGATCCCGCAAGTCGGTTTGTGACGTATATGAATTCGCTCGAGGGCATCAGCTGTGCGTCGGCGTTCAAGATCCTCGGCACGCATCTTTTGTATACCGGGTGGGTCGGCGCGCGCGCGATCTTCTGGAAAAAGAAGCTGATCCCGAAGTTCGGGCGGTACAAGTATTCCCTGTACAGCGATTTTCTGCCCAAATGCATTATGGTCGTTCTGATCGGATGGCTGCCGTTTTACAAGATCCCCGACGTCGTGACGCGCGTATGGGTCGCGAACCTTCTGTTTGCGTGCTATAATCTGTTCGGCTTCGAGAACCAGTTGGAGATCTGCACGCGAAACATCAGCCCGAACGTGCGCGAGCGCATCCTCGTGCGTTCCTACCCGATCAAGCTCTCGCATATTTTCCATTCTATTCTGGCGATCCTGCTGCCGGTCATCATCGGTATGCTGCGCTACAAGTGGGAGGACATCAACGTCTACCGCTACGTTATCCCGATCACGTTCGTGACGGCGGCGGTGCTGACGATGGTCTTTGCCGGAAGGGTGCAGGAACGCATCCCGCAGCCGCCGCTTGAAAAGAAGGTGCAGATCCATTTCTGGGACGGCATGTTCGGCGTCATGCGCAACAAGTATAAATGGATGCTCACGGTCGTTAACCTCCTCGATTCTTTAGGCAACGGTATGCTGCCGTTTGTGACGATCCTGTATCTGTATACGTTCCGCCTGAGCGGCCTTTTGTACAGCCTGATCGTGGCGCTCGTTTCCTTTGCCGGAACGCCGCCGGATCTGCTCGCGCCGTATTTCCTCAAGCGCTTTACGTATAAACAGCTCATGATCTTCTATCAGCTCTCCCGCGCGATCGGCAATTCGATCATTGTCCTTTCACTTCTGTTCCTGGGTGACCGGCTGATCCTGTGCGGGACCATCTGCGTTGTGACGCTGTTCTTTTTGGAAATGTGCAAAACCGTGCCGGCGACGGCGTCGTACGATATGGAGGTACGTATCAACGACTATCAGATGTACCTGTCCGGCGAAAGACTGGAGAATTTCTCCGGCGTGTTCGGCTGGTTTACGGGTCCCATCACGTCGTTTGTCGGTCTGATCATCCCGCTGCTGCTGCTGAAGTTCGGCTTCAACAGCAACTGGGATGTGCTGTTTATCGACGATTCGCGCATCAAAATCATCGTCATCCCGATCATCATCGACATCATCGGCTACCTCCTGATGACGATCCCGTACCTGTTCTGGGATTATGACGACGCGAAGCAGAGCAAGGTGATGGCTGTTCTGCGCCGGCGCGAGGAAGTGACCGGGAATGAGCTTCTTTCGGAGCAGATGCAGACCGATCCGGAACCGGACACGCAGCCTGTAAACGCGGAGGTGCCGTCATGAAAAAAGAAGAGAAACGCGTAAAACGTCCCAAAGTCGATCCGATCCAGGCGCCGCCGCCGGAGATACCGGAGGACGAGATCTGGACATACCGGATCGAGGGCTTGCAGGAACCGCATATCGGCGGCCGGTATAAGCATTCCGCCTCAAAGAAGGTCTTGGTCGTTGCCGCGCTGCTTGTGGCGATCGGACTGTCGATCTTCCTTTCCGTCCGCGCGATCCACAAAGATACGTTTCAGTATAAAGAACTGCAAGACGGTAGTTATGAACTGGTCAAATTCAGCAATCCCGGCGACATCCATGAGATGACGATCGACTGCGTGGACGGCGACGCGGCCAAGCCCGTTACGGTGCTGCATGAGTATATGCTCAACTGCGACGATCAGCTGCAAACGGTCCGTATCGGCGCGTCTGTCACGCAGATCGACGGCAAGTCGTTTTACAGCTGCTGGAATCTGCAGGCGATCTTTGTGGATGAAAACAACCCGAATTACTGCGATCTTGACGGCGTGCTGTACACCAAAGACCTGTCGGAGATTCTCTGTTATCCGATCGACCGCGACCTGTATTTGCGTGAAAAAGCCGGCATTGAAAATGAATTGTTTGTCGGGGATCCGGATTATTCCGATGATTATGTGCAGAAGGTACAGACGTACGCTCTGCCGCAGCAGACGAAACGGATCGGTATGCTGGCTTTCAATTACAGCGATCTTGTACGTGTCGAGCTGCCGCACGGACTGGAAAGCATTGAAACGATGGCGTTTTTTCGCTGTGTGAATCTGCGGGAGATCACGACGCGGAACGGCGACTCGGTCTATGCGTCGCTGCCGGAGTGTCTTACGTTCATCGGCTCGGATGCGTTCAGCTACGACCAGGCGCTGACCTATATGTATATTCCTGAAAAAGTCGCCGAGATCGGGCATCACGCGTTCTGGGACACGGTGTATAAGGACGGCGGCAATATAGCCGGCCTTTCGGAGATCTGCGTGCAGGCGGACGAGGCGTCCTTCAAAAAGAATGTCCGCACCGGCGATCAGTGGCGCGGAGAATATGATCACATGCTGTTCAAAAAGGCAGTTCCCGTGCGTTACGGCGCACAGAGGGAGGGTATTAAATGAAACCGCTGGACGTTGCGATCCTGACCGATACGCATTATTATTCCAAAAAGAACTGGGTAGACGGCGATCCGTACGCTTTCCCGGCCGCCAGAGAGCAGCTTTACCGCCGCGGAAGCGAGGAGATCATCCGCTATGTGTTCGATTCGCTCTGCGAAGAGGGACAGCCGGAGATCATCCTGATCAGCGGCGACCTGACCAACAACGGCGAGAATACGTCCCACGAGGAGATGCGCGAGCTGCTGCGCTCCCTGAAGGCGCGCGGAAAGCGCGTGTACGTCACGACGGCGACGCATGACTACCGCGGCGAGGGCGTGTCCTACGGCTTTGACAAGAATAACCGAAAGGTCGACGTGCCTGCTTTTCAGCGGGAGGATCTTCGTGCGTTTTATCAGGAATTCGGACGAAGCGAAGCGGTCAGCGTGCATGAGGCGACCATGAGCTATGCCGTCGATCTGACGCCGGAATACCGGCTGCTCGCGCTTAATGACGACAAAGGCTACGACCACGCGGGCTTTACGGACGAATGCTTCGACTGGATCGCCGCGCAGATCGCGGACGCAAAAGAAAAGGGGATGTACGTATTCGCCATGACGCATCATCCTGTCTTGTCGCCTTCGCCGCTGTACCGCCTGATCGCGTCGGGCGATCTGCTGGAAAACGGCGAAGCGCGTGCAAAGCAGTTTGCCGATCTCGGCGTCTGCTGTATGCTGACGGGACACAGTCACATCCATAATACCTCCTGTATCCGCTCGGAAAAAGGAAACGCCTTTTACGATGTTTCGACGTCCGCGCTGGTCGGGTTCCCGCCGTATTACCGGCGGCTGCGGTTTGAGCCGGACGACGGTCGCATTGACGTTTCAACCGTGTGTATTGACGCGGTCCCAGGGCTGGACACGGACGGGCTGTCCCTGCCGGAGTTTACGAAAAAGCAGTTTCTCGGGACGGTGGGGGATGTGCTGCGGTCTGCCGAGCAGGACTACGAGACTTTTATCCGCTTAGCGGACGGATTCAGCCTGCGCGAGGAAAAAGCGAGAAAGCTCCGCTGGATCATCCGGCCTGCTGCAAAAACGGTCAATCATCTGACATTCGGAAAAATATGGCGGCTGTCCGGCTCGAAGCGCTGCGGTGTGACGAAACGGGAGATCGCGCTGATCAAAGACAAGCCGGTCGTGCCGTTCGTACTGGATATGGCGGCCAATCTCTACCGTGGAGACGCGGCGCTGGATAAACGGTGCGTGGAGTACCGCGTCGCCTGCGGCTTCTTCCGCCTCTGCGACACGCTTTCTAAGCCGTTTTCGGCAAAGCTGCGCGGCGCCGGGATCGACAGCGTTTCCGAAATGCTTCTGCCGCTCGTGCATAAAGACGGCCTTCCGGACGCGAACTATGTGATTCGCTTTGAAAACTGAATACGATAAACAAACGCTGATTTGTTCGGCGTTTACATGAAAGAAAACAGAAAGCTCGCCGTCCGAAGACAGCGAGCTTTTGGCATTTTTGTTATCGGATCAAAGGTATTTGCCGATCAGCGCTTCCAGATCCTCTTTGCTGCGGTAACCGACGATGCGTTCCAGTTCTGCCCCTTTCTTAAAGATCATGAGCGTCGGGATGCTCATAATGCCGAACTGCATCGCGATCTGTTCCGCTTCGTCGACGTCGACCTTGTAGACGTTGAGACGGCCGTCGTATTCGTCCGAGATCTCCTCGACGATCGGCGCGATCATACGGCACGGGCCGCACCACGTCGCCCAGAAATCCACGAGCACGGGAAGCTCGGAACCTTCGACGGTCTGCGCGAAATTATCATTGTACAGATGTGTGATTGCCATTTTCATTCTCCTTTTCTGTGTTAAAATTTATTCTTTTTTCTTCGATAACAAGGGGACGATTCATTACGCGGGTATTGATATTGAGAATATATTCTCCCAAAAAGCCGATAAAAAACAACTGTACGGCGCCGAGGAAAAACATTCCGATCAGCGCGGGTGCCGAGCCCATCGGGAAGCTGTGCCAATGCACGAGCTTCAGGATAAGATAGACGACGCCGATCATCGCGCTGATGCAGGCGATGATCATGCCCAGGAACGACGCCATCCGCAGGCCGATCTTCGTGTAGGACGTAAAGCTGAGCATAGCCGCGTCATAGAGCGTATAGAAGTTGTTGTGCGTTTTTCCGGCGCGCCGCTTTGCCTGCTCATAGGGGATCTCCTTGCGCTCGAATCCAAGCTCCGCCACGATGCCGCGCAGGAACGGCGTGGGATCGTGCAGCCCGCGAAGCACCTCCACGAAGCTGCGGTCATACAGCCCGAAACCGGTGAAGTGTTCGATCTGCTCCGTGCTGCTCATTTTCCGGATGAGCTTGTAATAGCAGGAACGGAAAAAGCGCATGAGCTTGTTTTCGCGGCTGGCCGTTTTGATGCCGCAGACGATCTTGTATCCGTTCTCCCATTCGGTGACGAACTGCGGGATCATCTCGACCGGATCCTGAAAATCAGCGCAGATCACGATCACACAGTCGCCGGTGCATTGGAGGATGCCGTAGTACGGCGAATTGAACTGACCAAAGTTCCGGCAGTTGAAGATTGCCTTGATCCGCTTGTCTTCGTGACAGATCGATTCCAGAATAACGCGCGTGCGGTCCTCGGAATGATTGTCGATAAAGACGATCTCATAGTCGTACTGCGGCAGCTGCTCGCGCATGACTTCGGTCAGCGCACGGCTCATGGGCAGTACGTTTTCTTCTTCATTGAAGCACGGGACCAAAATACTGATTCTCGACATGACAGCGCCTCCCGATTAAATATGTCCTCCTCAGCGGTCGACTAACGCAGCAGGCGCAGCAGCACCATGATGCATTTGCAGAGGATGGGAATGATATACAGCGCGGCAAGCGCGCACAGATCCGCGGTACAGTAGACGGGCAGAACAGCGGCGAACGCTTTGTTTTTCTTCCAGGACCGCGTAAACTTCTTGTATCGCAGGAACCAAAACACGGAAAGAATAAGACCGCATACGCTGCAGATCAAACCGGGGAGGAAGCCCGTCGGCAGATAATGCAGACGGATGGAGTTTTCCCCCTTCTGCAGCGGGATCGCAATGAATGTACTGAGCGCCTGCACGGGCGATACGGCTTTACCGTTTACGGTGCAGCTCCACCCGCTGTCATAGGGGATCGGCAGGAACAGAAACCGTCCGTCTTCTTCGGCGGCGGCGGACGCACGGACCGTGCATCGTTCGGCTTGGACGGAGACGGCATGTTCGGCTTTGTCCTGCGCGAAGTCTTGCAAAAGGGACTTGTCCATCAGCGCGATCTTTGTGACCAGTTTTTTCTCTGTGATGGTATTGTTCAAAAACTGCACGCGGATCGACAAATGCGTATCGGTGTACTCGCCCAAAGACAGCAGGCTGTTGTTGAATCGCGTAGTATAATAGGCGTTGTACGGCTCGCCCAGCGACGGGACCGAAACGGGATCTCCGTTGACGGTGATGCGCATGCTTCTGCGCTTCGTGGTGCCCGAGCAGACGATATATACCTCTCTTGTGCCTGTAACGTCCAGATCGTACGTCACGCCGGACTTGTCGGACGTCTCGCGGAGCTGCGGGATCTCCATCAGATCTTTTTCACCGTCCTGCACACAGTGCCATAAGTTGTTCTGTGTCTCATATGCCGACTCCCCGAACAGCTCGGACTTTGTGATCGCGTCTGAGCAAACGGTGCCGAAAGGAACGGCGTATCGGCTTTCGTAGACGCCGTAGCTGCCGGCGTCCGAAAGATAGCGGAAATCCTCCTGCGGAAGCTCCGCCAAAGAGATCGCGTAGCGATAGCCAAGGAGCGCGTCCGTGAACAGCGTTCCACCGGTATCGAGGATGCGCGTATACACCGAGGAGTAGCCGAGCTTGACCATCGTCTTTTTGATGGTCGAGGGAATCGTGTGGGTAAAGTTGGACATGGACGGATAATCCACGATCAGCGGATAATTGGAATTGAGCGTGCCGTCGATATTTTTGATGCGCGCGTATTCGCTGCGGTCAAGCGACAGCGTGTCGTGAATATCGTTGCATTCCGAGATGTACGCCAGACTGTACTCAAAAAGACGTTTGGAGCCGGTCAGCACGGCATGCGTGACGTAAAAGTGACACTCGAACGCGCAGAACCCGGCGATCAGGACACAGGACAGCTTTTTGAAACCGAACTTGAGCAGCAAAAAGTATCCCGCAAAGACCAGAAGGAACGCGACTCCCATAAGCGGAACGATCTTTTTGGGAACATAGAGCGTTTCCGTCCCGTCGAAAAACTGCCGCATACAGATCACGCCGGCCGTGAACGCGCTGAGCGCGCCGATCAGGGCGAAAACATGGACGTTCGTCTTGCCGCAGAAGAAGGACGCGGGATATTTCTCGATCGCGAAACATGCCGTGATCAGCAGCATCAGCTGCAAAAGAAACGCGTACCGCATGGAGAAGTTGATATAACTGCCCATGTGCCACAGCAGGTTGATGTTTTCAAAGACGACCGGAAGCAGGAACAGCAGCAGACTGAATCCGAAAAACAAAACGGTTTTCGTATCGCTGCGTATGTGCAGAAAAACGACAAGCGCCGCCGCAAAGCATAGCGCGGTCAGCACCGTGACCATGCCGAATTTGGACGCCGGATTGGTGGCGCTGCTGAGAAGGACCTGAAAATAGTTCTTTGTCGACTGAAAGCGGGAACTGGACGTCATGTAGAAAAAGCTGGGCAGCGCGGAAAACGCGGAAACGCAAACGGCGAGAACCGTGGAAATGCCGAAGCGAACGGCTGCGGACCTGCGTTTCTTTTTCGGCAGCAGCAGGACGATATACGCGGCGCCCTCCAGGAACAGAAACAGGACGACCATATACGCGATGTACAGCTGAACGATCAGACAGTATGCCAGCGCGAGCGTGTACAGCGCCGGATTCTTGCCGCGCAGCAGTATGTCCGCGCCGAGCAGCACAAGCGGCGCGACCCAAACGACCTCCAGCCACGAGGCATTGGAATAGTATTGCAGCAAAAACGGATTAAACGCATATAGAACGGAAAAGACCATACACCAAAAAGGCGAAATGGAAAAGCGTCGGGAAAACAGCAGCATCGCCGTCGTTGCGGCGAGCATCATCTTGATGAGCAGGAAAAACGACATGCTCTCGAGCAGCTTGTCCCGCGGACACAGCAGAAAGAGCAGGATGTTCACGGGACTCAGCGCGTTTTCATACGCGCCGGAGATAAACACGCCGCCGGCCGTGCGCAGGTTCAGCAGGATGCTGCCGTTGCCGTGCAGAGCGTCCCAGACGGTATAGATCAAGGGGACGTTGCATTGTCCCATATCGTCGTGTACGACGCTTTCCGTGCCGAAGGGGAAGATCCTGTTCTGCGCGTAAATGACAAGCACGAGCAGCAATACGAACAGCGCCGGCACAAACAGCCAGCGCTTTTTGCAGCAAACAGGGTTGCGTTCGGGCATATTGCTTCTCCTTGTCTACGGATGGATCGTTATACCGACGCCGGCCAGCAGCAGGACAGCGTCAATCCGTTTTGTCGGATCGTCACCTGCGGCGCCGTGGACGCCAAAGACTGCGCAAAGGCGTCCCGCATCTGCGCAGTCGGAAACGTCATGGTGAAATCCATCGTCAGCTTCTTCGGCTTGGCAAGCGGATGGACCGTGAAGGCCGTCTGCCACCAGGATGGCGCTTTCTCCGCTTTTACGACGGGATCGCCGTTCAGAGAGATCGTGAATCCCATTTCGATGCGGTCCGGGTCGGAAGCGCAGTCGTAGAAGCCGACGCGCCGTTCGATCGGCTTGTTGTACAGACCGATCTCGCCGCCGAGCATGTTCCAGCTGTAAACGCCCTTCCAGAGCTGCACCATCCAGTCCCGCCCGTCGTAACGAAACGGCACGCGGATGGTCTCATACCGGTCGCCGATCAGAAATGCGGCGCCGTCGTACAGCGTACAGAAGCCGAAGTTCCTCTGCCAGGGATCGTCCGCGGCGGTGAATGTGTTAAAGTCGTAATTGAAGTCATACCCGATTCCGAAAACGCCCGTTCCGTCCTTTGTGAAAACGGTTTTCGTCCGATCGTTGAACAGGATGCCGGTCGGGATGCATTTTTCTTTTTTGCTGAACATACGGCGCGTGTACATGCACAGCTCGGACACGTCGCCGTCCGTCCCGACGGGTTCCAGAGAAAAACGAACAGAACAAACGCCCCGCATTTCTTTGCGCAGAGAAAGCAGGGAGATCGCCACGTTGCTTTTTGTATTTTGCCCCGGTTCATGGATTTCCTTCCCGTCGGTGATGCTTTGCCCGATGATATATCGAAGGATCCCCTCCAGTTCCCCCATCGCGGCGTCCGCGATATAGGGGATCGCGCTCACGGAAAGATCGCTTATGTTCAGCTTGATTTTTCCGGACGCTTCCGGAACCGTCACACGGATGGTTTGAATGGAGTCGCAGGGTATCATGGACGCGCCCGAAAGCATCACGGCACACAGGACGGTGCAGACGGTACGCAGTAAGGAACGATGTTTCTTCAATCAAACGGCCCCCAGTTGAGAATAGTGATTGGATCAGAAGGCAAGACCGTTGGCCTTGGCCCAGTCATAATAGGTGCGCAGCGACTGCATCCGCGGCTCGCTCAGCGTGCTGTGTCCGCGATTGATCGGCTTCATGCCTTTGACTCCCTGAAGCTGCACAAGATATTTCGCCGAAGCGTTGAACCCGCTGTCGATGGCGTTGTCCAGATGGTTGATATACTGCAGCGTGAGCTCAGCTGCGGCCAGATCGCCCGCCGTGAACTCGTCCCACATGCGCTGGAACAGCTGTGCGCCGCAGGAAGTCGGCGTTGCCATCACGCCGCGCGCGCCCTTCTTCCATGCTTCCAGAAGCAGCGGCACGTTCGCCTGAAGCACGTTGGAATCACCCTGAACAGCGATCTTTTCCAATATGTCATGCATATTGCTGGTCGTGTCCTTGATGCCGACAAACCGTCCGGTATCGACCAGCTTTTTATACACGTCCGCCTCCATTTTATGCGGCTGGATCCCGGGAAATTCATACAGGAAGAGCGGCAGCTCGGTATGCGTAGCCAGCTCGCTCAGGTACGTGTACTGACGTTCGGGATCGTCGTGCATCCCTTTTGTGACGAAGATCAGTCCGTCGACGCCGGTCTGCGACATGCGCTTGACCTCATCGACCTGCGCGAACCAGGAGGGCTCCAGATTCGCGGTCGCGACCACGGGCGTGCCGCCGGCATATCTGACGGTTGTCTTCGCGAGCTTTTCACGTTCGTCGAGCGTCAGCTCCGCCATTTCGGACGTGCCGCAGACGGCGAATAAATGGCCCACGCCGGTCGCCGTCTGAAACTCCGTATATTCGGCATAAACGTCGTAGTTTACGGTCAGATCGTCGTTGTAAGGCGTCAGCATCAGAGCGTACACCCCGGCAAATCTTTGATACTCTGCTTTAGTCATGCTATTATCTCCTTTTATTAATTACAGTTCGGACGCTTCACGAAGCAGTCCGAAATATCGTCCGAGCCAGTACGGGCGCAGGAACATGGTCGGTTCCTGCGCGCGGTCGCCGCCTGCCGCGTCCAACGCGAAACCGCCGTTGTCGGGGCGGTGGACGTTGCGCTCGTCATAGGGGAGGGGCGAGAGCACCTGCGGCGCTTCATGCCACGCTTCCTGCTGCGTGTCGAATGTCAGTCCCTTGCGCTTGGAGTTTTCCATGGCGTAATGGATCATGTCAAGCGGTATTTCCCGCAGCGTCTGCACACCCTCCGCAAGATCGGCGTCGCGTTCTGTGAACAGAGCGTGTATGAAAGCGAACAGCGGCTGGCGCTCCACGCGCTCATACTGCCAGTGGTCCTCCATGCCGCACAGGATCAGCGCGCGCACGGCGCTGTCGCGTTCAAGTCGAAGAAGCGTAAAAGAAGCGAGAAACGCGAGATTGTCGTCGATATGGCAGATGTGGGCGTCCCGGATCTTATGGCGCGCGGCGTTGAGCGGATAGTGGTGCAGATGCACGAACCGTTGGTACAGCGTTTCATATTTCCGGTCGCCGGAGATATGGGCGCAGACTTTCAGAAAAGCCAGCAGCTCCAGCGAATTCACGCCGCGTTCAAACGCCCACTTGTCGTCGTTGTTGAGCAGCGCGGGGTCCCAGCAGGCCCATGTGGTCGGCAGGCCGTCCGCGTCCACCAGACGATAGCCGCTGCGGATGATATGTTCCATGATGCCGCACAGCGCGTCGCGGATGACAGGCTTTTCGTCATCGGAGGCGCAAAGGTCATAGTAGATGCAGCCGCCGAAGAAATGGCCGGTCATTTCGTCGCTGGACGTTTCGCCCTTCCATTCGCACGTGCCGTCCGGCGCGGGACGCCATTCATTATGGCCGTTGCCGAAGCCGGTCTCGCCCGGATAGCGTACGGCACGCGCGGTAAAGCCGGGGATACCGGAGATCCGCTGCAGCAGCAGAAGCGCCTGCATCCCGCGTCTTGCGCGCGACAGCGCGGTCGGATCGCCTGTTACGGCATACCGAAAACTCTCCGCAGCCACGTGACACGCGGTCCACAGACCGTCGTTGTCCGAGATCTGTACTTCGCCGCTGTTCATATCGTAACCGCGAATGATCCGCGTCGCGACAAATCCGCGCCGCACATGGTACCGCTCGATCGTATCCTCAAACAAATCCGCCTTGTCCGCCAGCGTCATCGGACAGGCGGAGATTACGGACAGGCCTTTGTTCGTCGCGGCATAAACGGTCTCGCCGTCCGCCATGACCGCAAGATCGTTGACGCGTCCGCAAGGAACCCACCGATCCGCGGAGTAGTATTTGAGCGCGCCGCGCTTCAGACAGATCACACCGACGTCCGAGGCGAACCAAACGCCGCCGACCGCGTCATGCGCAATGGCGTAAACGGCGTTTTGCGGAAGCTGCGAAAGCGATTCACCCGTGAGCCAAAGATTGGTGTTGTCATAAATCGCGGCGCCGTCCTCGGTGCCGAGCCAGAGGTAGCCCGCGCCGTCGAAGCAAAGCGTATGCGCGGTTTTGTCCGGCATATCGCAGAAGTCGGGAACGATGTTTTTCCATTCTCTGCGTTTGCCGTGGACGGTGCTGAGAAACGAATCCGTGGATATATATATATCTGTATCGTTGACGGCAAGGCAGTGGCCTCTGCCACCCTCCAGATTTCTTCGGACCCAGACCTCGTTCGTCAGCGGATCGATGCACAAAAGCTCCGCTTCGGTCAAAAACCAGTATAATCCCCGCGCGTTGCTGAAATCCGCGACGCGGTCCGGAAACTCGCGCAGGAGAGACAGCGCGCCGCCGCGAAGCGCAAAAAACCTGTTTTCGGACAGAACGGCAAGGGAGCCGTCCGAAAAGCGGCGAATACGGTGAACGGGTGCGCAGAGCGTATCCTCGCAGACCGGACAGAATCCGTCCTCGTCCATGCGGAACAGACCGGCGTCCGTGCCGACATATACCGTTCCGTCGGTGTCCGGCAGCACGCACATCACGCGGTCGGACGGCAGGCCGTCGGCCGATGTGTACACGCTGCGGATGCGTTGAGAAAAGACGCCGCTTACATACTGTCCGATACGCGCCATGCCGCACACTCCCACAAATCAAATTTAAGCTATTATAATCTATATCTTCACGGATTGCAAGAGCAAAACCGCAAAATGTTGTGGAAAACAGAAAAAATAACATTTTCGTTTTACATGTTTTTTTGAAAAAAACTTGCAATCCTGCGCCGTGATATATATAATGATGATATATCCGTGCGATTATTATCAGGAGAGAGGAATTTGCGTATGGCTGGAAAAAGAGCGATCGACCCCACCACATATTCCAAAGGAGAGCTGACCGGTTTTCTGGTCGGTCTTGCCGGACAAAACATTATTTATAATATTATTGCCACAGGTCTGACCTTCTATTTCCAAAGCGTGATCTTCATCCCCGCGATGGCTTGTTCGATTATATTTGCCGTCGCCAGAGTCTGGGATGCGATCAACGATCCGATGATGGGCTCGATCGTCGATAAAACGCGTACCAAGTGGGGCAAATGCAAGCCGTATCTGATGTTTGTCCCGCCAGTGATCCTTTTGACGACGATCCTTCCGTTCGTCAACGGCATGTATGCGTGGCCGGACGCGAGCGGTTCCGGCTCTGTTTTAGCGCCGCTTTCCTCCAGGATCCTGATTATCGCGTGGGCGGCGATCTCGTACATTCTCTGGGGCATGACGTACACGATCGGCGACATCCCGCTTTGGGGCGTCACGAGCCTGATGACGGAAAACCAGAACGACCGTGCAAAAGCGCTGTCTCTCGCGCGTATATGCGCGTCGTTCGGTGTGATCGGCATGGCGTTTACATTTATCGCGCCTGCGTTTCAGGGCATTTTCCTTTCCAAGGGCATGGACAACGCGCATTCTCTGCGCGCGGCGTATATCCTGACGGCTGTGGTCCTGACCATATTTTCGACGATCCTGTTCGAGATCGCGGGTCTCACGGTTCACGAGCGCGTGTCGCAGTCCGGCGAAACACACACGATGAAGGAGAATTTCCAGACCATGTGGCGCTGCCGTCCGTTCCGTCAGCTGCTGATCTCCGGCGTACTGAGAAGCCCGATCCAGCTGCTTTCCATCGTGGCCATGAGCCTTGTGATGTACTATTTCTTCAACAATAACCTCGGCGGAACGCTTGTGGACGCGGAAGGCGCCGTCAATGTTTCCATGATCGTCAAGGTCGTCCCGCTGTTCATCGGCATCATGGGCGGAATGCTGATCTCCTCCGGCGTGACGCCCGGTATCTCGCGCAAGATCGAAAAGA
This sequence comes from Clostridia bacterium, assembly GCA_017449935.1. Lineage (GTDB taxonomy): Bacteria > Bacillota > Clostridia > Oscillospirales > Acutalibacteraceae > UBA1425. Next base: position 27,967 of record JAFSYP010000071.1, on the reverse strand, counting down.
AAAAGCTGTATAATATCTACTCTCTGTTCGGCGCCGTTCCGTTCGCGCTCGTGTTCGTGATCTATAAGCTGGCGCGCGGCAACCTGCTCGGCTGGCCGATGACGATCCTGATCAGTCTGGTCTTCTTTGTCGCATCCTGGGCGCAGGGCGGCCTGAACGTGCTGCAGTCCGTGATGATCGCCGACTGCGTGGACTACGAGGAGTACAACAACGGCATCCGTCCCGACGGCGTATTCTTTGCCGGTCAGTCCTTTATCACCAAGCTGTCCGCCGGTATCGCGTCGCTGATCTCCGGCGCGGTGTATGCGATCGTCGGCTTCTCCGGAGAGAACGTCGCGGTGCTCAACGACGCGCTGATGAACGGCGCGGACTTTACCACCTATGCCGGCGGAAAGTATGCCGCCGCCATGTTCTTCCTGGTTTCCGTGCCGCCGGCGATCGGCATGGTACTTTCCGCGATGCCGACGCTCAGGTATGCGCTGCCGGATAAAGAGCACGACCGTATTCTGGATGAATTGAACCGGCACCGTCACGGAACGACCGAATAATTTTATTTGAAAAAATGCGGCGGGGATATTGCATTTTCCCACAACATATTGTATAATACATTTGATTTTTGTCGAAGGGGTGGTGTCGGATGCTTCTGCTGGAGGAGCGCATCCGCAGAGACGGAAAAGTCTTTCCCGGAAATATCCTGAAGGTGGACAGTTTTCTGAATCATCAGATCGACGTTCGTCTTCTCGAGCAGATCGGAGAGGAGTTCTATCGGCTGTTTTCTGCGGATCGGATCGACAAGATCCTGACCATCGAAGCCTCCGGTATCGGGATCGCGTGTATCGCGGCCCAGCGTTTCGGCGTGCCTGTCGTTTTCGCAAAGAAGACGCAGACCAAAAACATCGCTGCGGACGTGTATACCGCGCGCGTCGAATCCTTCACGCACGGCAAGGTCTACGATGTGATCGTATCGAAGGAGTTTCTCCACGCGGGAGAGCGCATCCTCATCATCGACGATTTTCTTGCGAAGGGACAGGCCCTTCTCGGCCTGATCCGTCTCGTGCGTTCCGCGGGCGCGGAACCTGTCGGCGCCGGGATCGTGATTGAAAAGGGCTTTCAGGACGGCGGCGACCTTGTCCGTCAGACGGGTATTCATCTGGAATCGCTGGCGATCGTCGAGTCCATGGACGATGACGGAACGATCCGGTTCCGTCATTGAATGTTGAGCAAAACTATTTTGCTATATATTAAAATGGAGGAAAACAACATGAAAAAGATTCTCGCGATTCTCTTGGCACTGGTCCTCGTTCTCAGCCTTGCTGCCTGCGGTGCGGACAAGGACCCCGGCAAGAAAGAACCGGCAAACGGAGCGTCTTCGTCTGATTCCATCAAGGTCGGCGCGATCCTTGTCGGCGACGAAACAGAGGGCTATACGCTCGCGCACATGAACGGCATGGAAGCCGCCGTGAAAGCGCTTGCGGAAGAAGGCAAGACCGTTACGCTCGAGTACAAAAAGAAGATCCCGGAGGATACTTCCGTCGAGACCAACGCCAACAACCTGATTGCCGGCGGCTGTGACGTCATCATCACAAACTCCTACGGTCATCAGTTCAATTTCGGCAGCGTCATTAAGGACAACCCCGAAGTCGTCTTCGTCGCCATGACGGGCGATGAGGCTGCCGGTTCCGGCCTGCCGAACTATTTCAACGCGTTCACAAAGGTTTTTGAGTCCAGATACGTTTCCGGCGTCGTGGCCGGCATGAAGCTGAAGTCTCTGCTGGATTCCGGCGAACTGAATCCGACCGACTGCCCGAAGAACTATGAGGGCGAAAACATCAAGATCGGTTACGTCGGCGCGTTCAACTACGCGGAAGTGGTTTCCGGCTACACCGCGTTCTATCTCGGCCTGAAGAGCGTTGTGCCCAACGTTGTTATGACCGTGAAGTACACCAACTCCTGGTTCAGCGAGGAGAGAGAAGCTGCTGTCGGCGAATTCCTGATGGAGCAGGGCTGCGTCATCATCGGCCAGCACGCGGATTCCACCGGCGCGCCTGCCGCCGTGCAGAAGGCGCATACCGCCGGTACGAACACGATGTGCTACTCTGTCGGTTACAACGTCCCGATGACCGACGTGGCGCCCGACGTGGTGCTGACCTCCGCTTCCAACAACTGGGAAGTGTACTATGAAACGCTGTTCAGAGCCGTTCTTGACGGCACGCCCGTTCCGCAGGATTGGGCGGAAGGCTATTCGCAGGATGCCGTTATGATCACCGATCTCGGCAAGGCTTGCGCGGACGGCACGCAGGAAGCGGTCGACGCGGCAATCGCCGGCATCAAAGACGGTTCCATCAAGGTGTTCGACTGCTCCACCTTCACGAAGGACGGAAAGAATCTGGATTCCTACACCGAGGCCTTCGGCATGAACGGTGCGGAAGCCATCAAGACCGAAAACGGCGTGACGTTCTTTGACGAGTCTACGCTGCGTGCGGCGCCGTACTTTGACATCCGTATCGACGGCATCAACGAGATCGCGTCCGATTACGCGGATTAAGTTAAACTCTTTGCGGAAGGGAAGCCTTCGGGCTTCCCTTCTTAGATATTTTCAGTGAAAGGAACGAAACGAACGATCGGTTCGGTTGGGGCATATGGAGCAGAAAAAACAAGTCGCCATCGAAATGCGCGGCGTAACCAAGGCTTTTGGTTCGCTGGTCGCCAACAAGGACGTGGATCTGTGCGTATACCGCGGCGAGATCCTGGCGCTGCTGGGTGAGAACGGAAGCGGCAAAACGACGCTGATGAACATGCTTTCGGGGATCTATTATCCGGACGCAGGCGAGATTTTTGTCGATGGGAAGAGCGTTTCCATCCGTTCTCCGAAGGATGCATTCGAGTGCGGGATCGGTATGATCCATCAGCATTTCAAACTCGTGGACATCTTCAGCGCCGTGGAAAACGTCGCGCTGGCCATGGACAGCCAGGAGAAATACAACTTAAAGGCTGTGGCGGCCAAAATGCAGCAGATCTGTGACAGATACGGCTTCGAGCTTGACATTCAGCAAAAGGTTTACGATATGACCGTATCGCAGAAGCAGACGCTGGAGATCATCAAGGTGCTGTACCGCGGCGCTGATTTTTTGATCCTGGACGAGCCGACCGCCGTGCTGACGCCGCAGGAGGCGGACAAGCTGTTTCAGGTGATCCGCAATATGCGTGAGGACGGCAAGTCCGTCATCATCATTACGCACAAGCTGCATGAGGTGCTGGACATCTCCGACCGCGTCACGATCCTGCGCAAGGGGCAATACATCGGCACGGTCGACACAAAGGACGCCACGGAGGATTCTCTGACGGAGATGATGGTCGGCCAGAAGGTCGAGCTGAACATCGACCGTCCCGAGCCGGTCGATCCCGAACCGCGCCTGATCCTGAAGAACGTCACCTGCAAGAACGCGGAGGGGATCATCGTGCTTGACGACGTATCCTTTACCGTCAACAGCGGCGAGATCCTCGGCATCGCCGGCATATCCGGCTGCGGCCAGAAAGAGCTGCTGGAGGCGATCGCCGGACTTCAGGGCGTGGAGGCGGGCGGCAGCATCCTGTACTATTCGCCCCAGAACAGAAAGACGACCGAGCTGGTCGGCAAATCTCCGCGAAAGATCCGCGATCTCGGCGTAGCGCTTTCGTTCGTTCCGGAAGACAGACTGGGCATGGGCTTGGTCGGCTCCATGGGCATGACCGAGAACATGATGCTCCGGTATTATAACGATAATAAAACCATTTTTGCCGAAATGAAAAAACCGCGCAAACTCGCCCTGAAGATCAAGGAAGAATTGGATGTGGCGACGCCGGGGATCGACACGCCGGTGCGTGCGCTTTCCGGCGGAAATGTGCAGAAAGTGCTGGTCGGCCGTGAGATCGCGGCGTCCCCGACGGTGCTGATGACTGCTTACGCGGTGCGCGGATTGGATATTCACACGTCCTATACCATCTATCGGCTGCTCAACGAACAGAAGCAGGCGGGCGTCGCGGTCATTTACGTCGGCGAAGATCTGGACGTTCTGCTGGAGATCTCCGACCGGATCATGGTCCTGTGCGGCGGTCGGGTGAACGGGATCGTCGACGCGCGCACGACCACGAAATCCGAGGTCGGCTTATTGATGACGAACATGAGAAAGGAGGCGCAGCATGACTGAATCCGGAAAACACACGACGCGTGAACCGCTTGTTCGGATCGTCAAACGCGGTCTTCCTTCGACCGGCCGTTCGATCGCCGTGCGCGCCGGCTCTCTGCTGGCCGCGCTGCTGATCTGCGGCATCTATATCCTGGTCGTCGGCAAGGGCGAGGTTACCATCGGCAACGCGCTCTCGCAGATGTGGAACGGTACGTTCGGCATTCCCGGGAACGCGCGCAGTATGCGGATCATGCTCTGGGATACGGCGATCTATTCGGCAAAGCTTCTTTGTATTTCCGTCGCGCTCGCGCCCGCGTTCAAGATGAAATTCTGGAACATCGGCGCCGAGGGCCAGATCATCATGGGCGGGTTGATGACGGCGATCCTCATGCACGATTTCGGTTCCGGTATGCCCAAACCGCTGCTGATCTTTCTTATGGTCATCGTTTGTATCGTCAGCGGCGCGATCTGGGGCGTTATCCCGGCCGTTTTCAAGGCGTACTGGGGAACGAACGAGACGCTCTTTACGCTGATGATGAACTACGTCGCCATGAAGATCATGGACTACTTCTACAATATGTGGAAGGGCAAGCTCTCCGCGCTGCCGACCTTCCCGGAGCAAACGTGGCTGCCGCCTCTGTTTGACCGCAGCTACGGCTGGAATATCGTGATCTTTGTCGCGCTGGCCGTGATCATGTATTTCTATCTGAAAAAGACAAAACAGGGATATGAGATCGCCGTCGTCGGCGATTCCGCCAATACGGCGCGGTACGCGGGCATCAACGTGCGCAAGGTCATCATTCGCACCATGGCGATCTCCGGCGCGATCTGCGGTCTGTGCGGCGGCCTGACCGTGGCCGGCCAGAATCATAACATCGCGTACTCCGCCGAAGCCGTCCACACCGTGACGAGCGGCTACGGCTTTACGGCGATCATCGTGGCATGGCTCGCGAACTTTAATACGCTGGGCATGATCCTGATCGCGGTCCTGATCCAGTTTCTTGAAAAAGGCACCGGTCAGCTCGGCAACTCCTTCCCGGCCTTTGCGGTCGGCGCGGGCAACGTCATGATCGGCATCGTCCTTTTCTGCATCATCGGCGGCGCGTTCTTTATGAACTATAAGCTCGTCTTCCGCAAGAAGGCGCATCCCAAACATAAGAGCGAAACGGAGGTGCGTGCATCCGATGCTTAGTACGATCCTTTCCTGGATCACGCGGGCGATCCTGTTCGGCGTGGTCATCATGTTCGGCGCGATGGGCGAGACTTTGACGGAAAAATCCGGCAACATGAACCTCGGAACGCCCGGTATCATGTGTATCGGCGGCGCATTCGGCTTCGGATGTACGTATCTGTATGAAATGAATGCGCAGAATCCGAACGCGTTCCTGTCCATCTTTATTGCGATCTTTTGCGCTTTCTTCTTCTCGGCGCTTGCCGGAGCGCTCTTCTGTCTGTTGACGACGACGTTACGCGCCAACCAGAACGTCACCGGACTTGCCATGACCATTTTCGGTTCCGGCCTTGCGAAATTCTTCGGCATGTTCATCATTCCGGAAGGCGTTGTGACGGTGAAAGCGACGTTTGCCAACCGTTTGTTTTCCAAGCGTATGCCCGTTGAACTCGGCTCCGGAAAGATTGCGACGGTCATCGAAGAAGTCTTCTTCGGCCATGGCTTCATGCTGTACGTCGCAATCGTGATCGCAATCGTGATGGCGGTTTTCCTCAAGCGCACGCGTGTGGGCCTGAATCTGCGTGCCGTCGGCGAAAACTCCGGCACGGCGGACGCAGCCGGTATCAACGTCAGCAGATACAAGTATCTTGCGACGTCTGTCGGCGCGGGTATTGCCGGGCTTGGCGGCGCTTACTACATCCTGGATTACAACTATGGCGGATGGTCGACCGGTGCAGCCGGCGGCATTCAGGCGCTGGGCTGGCTTGCCGTTGCGCTCGTGATCTTTGCAATCTGGCGTCCGTTGAATCTGATCTGGGGGTCCTTCCTGTTCGGTCTGTGCTACTGGCTGTACAACTACATCGGCGTGTTCGGCGTGCGCATGACAAGCGCACAGAGCGCGCTGCTGGAAGCGATCCCGTATGTGATCACGATCCTTGTTCTGATCATCTCCAGCGTTCAGAAAAAGCGTGAGAATCAGCCGCCCGCGGCATTGGGCCGGTCTTACTTCCGCGAGGATCGGTAAATAGAATATAAAATACAGCAGCCGGCGTCGATGCACAGATCAACGCCGGCTGTTTTTTACTGTATTTAGTCGAGCTTCATGAACATTTCCAGAATACGCATGACGCAGACCTTCAGATGCGCTGCGGTGATCTCGCCGCGGTCGAGGCCGGCCTGCAGATCGTCCGGATATCCGATGTGCATTTTCAGGTCGTTGCCGGCGCGCACTTCGCGAACCGGATCGTTTTTCTGGCCCCAGTCGGTCGTGATCATGCCGCCGAAGCCCCATTCGTTGCGCAGAATACCGCACAGCAGCTCCCAGCTTTCGCTGGTGTGTCTGCCGTTGATAAGGTTGTAGGATGACATGATCGTCCAGGGATCAGCCTCCCGCACAGCGATCTCAAAGCATTTGAGATAGATTTCGCGCAGCGCGCGTTCGGAAATGCGCGCGTCGCAGCCGAAACGGTTCGCTTCCTTGTTGTTGCAGGCAAAATGCTTGAGCGACACGGCGACCTTGCGCGATTGGATGCCGCGGATCTCCGCCGCGCCGATTTTTCCGGCCAGCAGCGGGTCTTCGGAGTAATACTCAAAATTACGGCCGCAGAGGGGATTACGGTGGATGTTCATGGCCGGCGCGAGCCAGACGCCGAGATTGTTTTCGCGCACTTCGCCCGCGGCGGCTCTGCCGACGGCGTACAGGAGGTCTTCGTTCCACGTGGCGGCCAGGAGCGTCGCGCTGGGGAACGCCGTCGTCGGGATTCCGGTTTCCTCATCCAGACGCAGCCCCGCCGGACCGTCCGCGGTCGGGATAGCGGGAACGCCCAAGCGCGGCAGGGGACCGAAGCATCCGGTGTTGCAAACGCCGACACGGCCTGTGCCGCCGACGAAGGATTTCAGTTCGTCGGGCGTGAACTGGTTGACGAACGCGTCGAGCGTGACGTTGCTGCCGACCTTGTCAAAGGGGATCTCCGTTTCCGTGTGGGCATAGACGACGTCCGTCGGATCTACATAGAGGTATGATTCTTCGCCTGTCGGAAGCGTTTCAAAGCTGCCGTCCGCAAGCAGGCGCTTTTGCAGTCTGAACGGGCGGCACAGCGCGGAAAGCTGCTGCACGACCGTATCCTTTTCAACGGTATAGACGTAATCCTGCTTTTCGGCGTTTTCGACCGACGTGCCGAGATAGAATGTATATTCGCCCTTCTCAAGCACATAGGCGGACTTTTGCACTTTGCCCAGATCGTCGAACGAAGCCATCTGCGCGACGTCCATGCCGAGTGCGATCAATTCGCTGTCGCCCGGCGCAAGAAGCCGCGTCTTATAGAAAGCGCCAAGCGCGCACGCCGGCTTGCCGAGTTTGCCCTGCGGGGCAGAATAATAAAGCTGAATGACCTCTTTTCCGGCAAAGCTGCCCGTGTTCGTTACACGCAGCGCGGCGGTGATGCGGCCGTTATTGGCGCCGATCACGCAGGAATCCAGTCGGAACGTTGTGTATGACAGACCGAAGCCGAACGGGTAGCGGACCTTTTCCTTTGCGCCGGGGATCGTCTCGAAGTAACGGTAGCCGACGTAAATATCCTCGGAATAGTTGAGATAATCAAAGCTCTCGTGGAAGTCTCCGGCGGACGGCTGGAACGCATAGCTGCGCGCGATCGTATCGGGGAGCTTGCCGGAGGGATTTACGTCGCCGCAAAGGATGTCGGCGATCGCCATACCGCCCTCCATGCCGCCCTGCCACGCCATCAGAACGGCCTGCACGTTCGGATCGTCGGCAAACGACTCACAGTCGACCGCGGCGCCGGTGTTGAGCACGACGACGACCTTTCCGAACAGTCCGGACGCCTTTCGGATAAGCTCTTTTTCGAGCGCGGACAGATCGTAGTCGCCTTCGACGGCGCGTCGATCCGTGCCCTCGGCGGAGAAACGGCTGATCGTGATGATTGCCGTGTCCGCGTTGGCTGCGGCGTCTTCGATCAATGCGTCCGGCACCTCAGCTTCGCGCACATGCATACGGAAGAATGTGTCGTAAGTGATGTCGTCGCGCTTTTGGCAAAAGTCCATCGCGTTCACAACGTCCCAGATTTTGTTGATCTCCGCCTGCGTGGGGATGTTCCGGCTTTCCCTTTCTACATAGTCGCAGTAAAAATCGACGAGCGGCATATAAACGCGGATCTTGCCCTCGGCTTCTTTTTCGCGCATACCTTCATAGATGTTGCGGATATAGGGACAGTGGACGTCGCCGCTGCCGCCGCCGCCTTTGATGTATTCGATCGTCGCCTTGCCGAACAGCGCCACACGCTCGTCTTTTTTCAGCGGCAGAGCGCCGTTTTCGTTTTTCAGCAGGACCATCCCTTCGCCGGCAGCTTCGCGCGCGAGCGCAGCGTGTGCGGCGGACGCGGTCACGCGCCGACCGTCTTCGCCCAAAGGAATACAGGGCTGGTATTTGAATCGCGCATATTTGTCCATGATCTCGCTCCCATCGGTATAGTATTTGGAAACCAAAGAATATTATAGACGCAAAATGTGCGCCCGGTCAAGTGTTTTTTCTGCAAAATTAAGGCTTATCACAAAGCTGTTTTCTCTTGCAACGGCTGTCATTATCTGCTATAATCAAAGAAAAAACGGAGGAATGCAGTATGTATCCTTTTTCGATCGGCGTAATTATTGACAGTTTCCGCACGGACATCCCGACCGCAGTGCAGAAAGCCGCTTCGGTCGGCGCGCAGGGCATTCAGGTCTACGCGACGCGCGGCGAGATGGCGCCGGAAAACCTTGTCGGACAGAAAAGACGCGACTTTCTCGAGCTTGTCAAAAGCCACGGCTTGACGATCTCCGCGCTTTGCGGCGATCTCGGCGGGGGCGGTTTCATGTGGGCGGACAAGAACCCGGAAAAGATCGAACGCTCCAAACGGATCATTGATCTGGCAAAGGAGCTGGAAACGGACGTTGTGACGACGCATATCGGCGTCGTGCCCGAGGACAGCCGTATCGACCGGTTCAAGGTGATGCAGGAGGCGTGCTTTGAGCTGGCGCGTTACGCGGACAGCGTCGGCGCGCATTTCGCCGTCGAGACCGGCCCGGAAACCTCCGCCGTGCTGAAAAACTTTCTGGATTCGCTCGGCTCCACGGGCGTCGGCGTCAATCTTGATCCGGCGAATCTCGTCATGGTGACGGGCGACGATCCCGCCAAGGCCGTATACAATCTGCGCAAATACATCGTGCACACTCACGCCAAAGACGGCAAACAGCTGTTCTATAAAAGCCCCGACATCATTTACGGCTTGTGCAAGAGCGAGATCGTTACAGGCGATTCTTTCATTGAGGTCCCGCTGGGCGAAGGCTCGGTGAACTGGGACGCATATCTTGCCGCGCTTGACGACATCGGATTCAAAGGCTTCCTGACCATTGAACGCGAGGTCGGCGACGATCCGGAAGCGGATATCCGCAAGGCCGTGACTTTCCTTGAGGAAAAGATCCGCTGAGGTGACTGCGATGAAAACAAGTGTGAGCTCTTACAGCTTTTCGAGCTATATGCGCAGCAGCGGCGCAAACCAATTGGATATCATGGTGCTGGCGAAGGAGATGGGCTTCGACGCGATCGAGATGACCGATTTCGACGCGCCGGACAGCATGACGAAGGAAGAATTCGCGCAGCTTTTGCGTGAAGAATCCGAGCGTCTTTCTTTACCGATCGTCAACTATACCGTCGGCGCGGATCTTCTGAACGCGCCCGACCTTTCGCAGGAGGTCGACCGTCTGTGCGCACAGGTGCGCGTGGCCGAGATCCTCGGCGCGGGCGGGATGCGGCACGATGCAGCAGGCGGCTGGCGCAACAATTTTCGCTGCTACAAAACCTTTGACAGCGCGCTGCCGATCCTCGCTGAAGGCTGCCGCAGGGTGACGGAATACGCCGCTGAGCGCGGCATCGTGACGATGGTGGAGAATCACGGCCAGTTTTGTCAGGAAAGCACGCGCGTGGAGAAACTCGTCGGCGCGGTCGATCATTCCAATTTCGGCCTTCTCGTCGACGTCGGCAACTTCCTGTGCGCGGACGAGCCGTCCGTTGCGGCGGTGTCGCGCGTCGCGCCGTTTGCGCGCCATGTACACGTCAAGGATTTCCACGTAAAATCCGGCGTCGAACCGGATCCCGGCCGCGGCTTTTTCGGCACGCGCGGCGGCAATCGTCTGCGCGGCGCGATCCTCGGTCACGGGAATGTGCCGGTCCTTCAGTGCCTTCGTATTCTGCGCGATCACGGCTATGACGGCTTTGTGAGCATTGAATTTGAAGGAATCGAGGAGAATCTTCCCGCGCTGGAGATCAGTCTTGAGAATCTGAAGTCATATCTTTCCATGCTTTGAGGTGCGCTATGTTTACGATCGGATGTCATTTGTCTGCTTCCAAGGGCTATCTTTTTATGGCGCGGCAGGCTGTTGAACTGGGCGCCAACACGTTCCAGTTTTTTACACGGAATCCGCGGGGCGGTTCGGCGAAGGAAATGGACGAAGCGGACGTGGCCGCGTTCCATGCCTATGCTGCCGAACACGGGATCCGAACGATCCTCGCGCACGCGCCGTATACGCTCAACGCCTGCGCTGCGGATGCGCGCGTCATGGAGTTTTGTCTCCAGACGATGAAGGACGATCTTCTGCGTATGGAGTATACGCCCGGCCAGCTTTACAATTTTCATCCCGGCAGTCACGTTCAGCAGGGTGTGGAGGTCGGGATCGAAAAGATCGCCGCCACGCTCAATCAGATTCTGTGGCCGGAGATGACGACGACCGTCCTGCTCGAAACGATGGCGGGCAAAGGCTCCGAGGTCGGCTCAAGGTTTGAGGAGCTGCGGGAGATCATGGATCGTGTGCAGCTTCGGGAAAAGCTCGGCGTGTGTCTGGACACCTGTCATGTGCACGACGGCGGTTATGACGTCGTAAACGACCTCGACGGCGTTTTGACGCAGTTTGACAACGTGATCGGGCTTTCGCATCTGCGCGCGGTACATATCAACGACAGCAAGAATCCGCTTTCGTCACACAAGGACAGGCACGAGAAGATCGGCCTCGGGCACATCGGGACCGAGGCGTTCGCGCGCATCGTCAATCATCCCGCGCTGCGCGATCTGCCGTTTTATCTCGAAACGCCGAACGACCTCGACGGTTATGCCGAGGAGATCGCGCTGCTTCGCGGGCTGCGAAACGAATAAAATACAGTCGAATGCGAAAAGCTGCCGTGCGGAAACGTGCGGCGGTTTTGCTTTTTATTTTCTGCACATCTTGATTTTTATAATCGGTTACGGTATAATAAATACTAATATGCGGAAGAATGTTCTTTTGGAGGAAAAACCATGCAGGGAAAGCTGATCGTATTGGAAGGATTGGACGGCAGCGGAAAGAGTACGCAGCTTGAATCGCTGGCAAAGCGTCTGGCTGCGGACGGAAGAGCCGTGCGCAAGATTAAGCTCCCCGATTACGACGATCCGTCCAGCACACTGGTGCGGATGTATCTCGGCGGCGAATTCGGCAGCGATCCCGGCGCGGTGAATGCTTATGCGGCGTCCGCGTTCTATGCGGTCGACCGCGCGGCGAACTATCTGCGCAAATGGAAGGACGATTATGCCGCCGGCACGGTGATCCTTGCCGACCGATACACCACGTCCAATGCGTATCATCAGCTGCAGAAGCTGCCGCGCGCACAATGGGACGCATACCTTTCCTGGCTGGAGGATTTTGAATACGTAAAGCTCGACCTGCCGAAGCCGGACTGCGTGGTATATCTTGATATGCCGATCGACGTTTCGCAGCGGCTGATGACGCGCCGATACAGCGGCGACGAGGAAAAGAAGGACATCCACGAGGCGAACATATCTTACCTGCGATCGTGCCGCACGGCTGCGCTGTATGCCGCCGAAAAGCTCGGATGGCTGATCATTGACTGCGCGCAGAACGAACAGCCGCTGCCGATCGAAACGATCGCAGCGCAGATCTATCAAACAATACAAAAGGAGTTTAACGCTTGACATTGGAGTTTAAAGCTCCTCGGATCGAGGATCGGGACTGGGTAACGGAGCTGATGGCGTCCTCCGAGCGTGAGAGCTGCGAGTACTGCTTCGGCAATATATTCGTCTGGAGTCCGATATACCGTACGCACATCGCCCGATTCGAGGATTATTTTCTGGCGGCCGGGACGGACGAGGACGCAGCCTATTGTTTCCCGATGGGACGCGGCGATCTGCGCCGTGCGGTCGATGCGCTTCACGATCACGCCCGTGCTAACGGCAGACAGCTTTGTCTTTTCGGTGTGACGGATCGGGACAGGCAGCTTCTGGAAGCCGTCTATCCCGAACGGTTTACCTATGAGACAGATCGGGATTTCTTCGATTATATCTATACGCAGCAGGATCTTGCGTCGCTGCCCGGAAAGAAATACCACGCCAAACGCAATCATATCGCTGCGTTTGAAAGAAGCGGCAGTTATACATACGAGCGCATCACGACGGAGAACCTGGCGGATTGCGTCGAAATGGACAAAGTCTGGAAGGCCGAAAACATCGACAAAAACCCGGTTGACCTGGAAAACGAACAGCGTGCGTTGGATCGTGCGTTCGAGTACTATACGGCGCTGCGGCTGCGCGGCGCGCTTGTGCGCCTGGACGGTGCGGTCGTGGCGTTCACGATGGGCGAGGCGATGGGCAGGCATATGTTCTGCACGCATTTTGAAAAAGCCTTTTCCCATGTCCGCGGCGCGTATCCGATGATCAACCGGGAGTTTGCCGCGCGCGAGCTTCGGGAGTTCCCGCTGATCAACCGCGAAGAAGATACGGGCGACGAGGGCCTGCGCAAGGCGAAGCTCTCGTACCATCCGCTGAAGCTGTTGGTGAAATACAATGCCGTCTGCAAAGATTGAATTACGAACCGCCCTGCCGCAGGACGAGCCTGCGCTGCGCGAGAATTGGCGGGAATGCTTCGGAGACGAAGACGCATATCTTGATTTTTTCTTTTCGCGCCGCTTTGTGCCGGAGGACACGCCTGTCGTCGAGTCGGATGGAAAGGTTGTTTCGCAGCTATTTTTGCTGCCCGCAGCGCTTTGCGCCGGCGCGCAGCGTTTCCCGGCGTACTATTTATTTGCCGCGGCGACGCATCCCGCGTATCGCGGACGGGGATTGATGCGCACGCTTCTGGGCGAAGCGGAGCGGCTCTCCCGTATACGCGGCCAATTCGCTGTCGTTCTTCTGCCCGGCGAAGAAAGCCTTTACCGATACTATGCGCGCTGCGGTTACGAGGCGGTTTTCACCCGCCGGTCATGGCGCATCTCACGACAGGAGCTGTCTGCTTACGGACGGTCCGTGAAACGCACAGACGCTCTGCCTGTGCTGGACAAGCTGTTCTCTGCGCGCGACGGGCTATTGTGGGACGCGAACGCGCTGCGCTATGCGCTGGACGAGTATCGTCTTTTTCGCGGAGAATATGCCGCGTCGGACAACGTGTTCGTCTGCGTCAGCGGCGAGGATGCGGAATGCATCTGTACGCCGGACAGATTCCCGGAAGCGCTCGGACTGCTGTCCGAACTGTCCGATCGTCCGGAGCTTTGCCTTCGTTTTCCTGCGGACATCCCGTTCGGCACGCCGGAAAAAGGCGGCATGATCCGTTATTTGACAGAGCGGATCGAACTGCGCAACGCATACGTCAGCTTTTCGATGGAATAAAGGAGAATACAATGATCTATTTATTTTTGGCCAACGGTTTTGAAGAGGTCGAAGCGCTCGCGCCGCTGGACATCCTGCGCCGCGCGGGGCAGGAGATCGTCACGGTCGGCGTCAGCGGCCGCACGATTACCGGTTCGCACGGCATACCCGTGGTCTGCGACCGGACGGCGGAAGAGATCGCCGGCCGGCTCCCTGACGTGGTGATCCTGCCGGGCGGTATGCCGGGCACGAAAAACCTCGGCGCCAGCAGTATCGTTTGCAATACGGTCCGTTCCGTGTTTGAACGCGGCGGCTTGGTTTGCGCGATCTGCGCCGCGCCGTCCGTGCTGGGCAGTCTGGGCGTTTTACAGGACAGGAAGGCGACTTGTTTTCCTGGTTTTGAGCAGGCGCTTCTCGGCGCGGACGTGTCCGCGGACAGCGTCGTGCGCGACGATAATGTGATCACCGCGAAAGGCGCCGGCGTCGCATTGGAATTCGGTTTTGCGATAACGGCCGCGCTTTGCGGCGAACAAAAGGCTACGTCGCTGCGGGAATCCATGCAGTGCAAATGAACGTGGAAAAACAGGCGCTGCGTTCAAAGTACCTGCGTCTGCGACGTGCGCTCGCGCCCGAACATAAGCGCGCGCTGGACAGCGCCATCGTTTCACGTTTGCTGGACAGCACGGCTTTCCTGGACGCCCGAACGATCCTTTGCTTCGTTCCGATGCCGCATGAGATCGACGTCATGCCGGTTTTTGAACACGCTTGGCGAATCGGCAAAGAGATCGCCGCGCCGCGCTGCCTGCAGGACGGCTTGATGGAGTTCCGTTTTGTGCGGAAGAGACAGGATCTTTCCTGCGGCGCTTACGGCATTCCGGAACCGATTGCGGACTGCGCGCTTTGTGTGCCGGACGCGTCGGCGTTGTGCATCGTGCCGTGTCTTGCGGCAGATCATGCCGGTCACCGGCTTGGCCACGGCGGCGGGTACTATGACCGTTATCTGTTTGCGCATCCTGTGCGTACGCTCGGGATCTGTTATTCGTTTTGTATGACTCCGGCCTTGCCGATCGAGCCGTTTGATATTCCGATCGCGCAGTGGATCGTTTGATCCGCGTGCGCATTGTTTTCCCAAAAGGAGGTATAGAGTATGGCAGAATGGACGCCCGAAAACCAAAATAACCGGGAACCGCAGGGCAGCGGATATCCGGATCGCAGCGAGAAAGTGCGCAATTTTCATGTGCATATCGACGATGACGTAGGGATTGGCGATCTGTCGTATACGAAGGATCAACCCGTTTACAAGGGCGAAGTCTATTTTTCCAACCATTCCCGACGCGCGCCGGACGGAACGCCGCAGCAGGCAAGGCCTGTGCAGCAGCGTTCCGCGCAGCCGTCTGCACGACAGACGCAGCAGGCAAGGCCCGCGCAGCAGACCGGCCGTACCGCGCAAAAGCCCGCGTCCGGTCAGAGCACAAAAAAGAAGAAAAAGAAGAAAAAACACGGATACCTTACCGCGACGGCCAAGGTGCTTATTTCCGTGCTGCTGTGCACTTCGCTGCTGTCCGGGATCGGGATCTCGACGGTCAACGATATTCTTGCGATCAACCGCAGCGCCGAGCCGGTCGCCGTCGAATTGCCGGAAAACGCGGACACGGAGACAATCATCGACGTGCTGTACAATGCGGGATTGATCAGCCGGCCGCTGATGTGCAAACTGTTTTACCGTCTTGAGAGCAAGATCCGTCACTCCAAAGAACCGGAATATATCGCGGGCATGGTCAATCTGAAGGCGAATATGGGCTTGGAAGGTATGCTCAACAAGGTCAAGGAGAATCAGCAGCTCACCGAAACGGTCAATCTGTATTTCCCCGAAGGATGGAGCGCGAAACAGATCTTTGAAAAGCTCGAAAAGTATGAGGTGTGCGACGCGGACTTTTTGTACAAAGCCGCGCAGGACATTAACTTCAATTACAGCTTTTTGAACTCGGCCAAGTCGGCGGATTCCGCCAAACGCTATCTGCTGCTGGAAGGCTATCTGTTCCCGGATACGTATGAATTCTTTGTAGATTACAATGCCAACAGCGTGATAGAACGATTCCTGACGCGTTTTGACGAGATCTGGACGCCGGAGCTTCAGGCGCGCGCCGAGGAGCTGGAAATGACCGTGGACGAGGTCGTGCGTCTTGCGTCGATCATCCAGCGCGAAGCGGCGAACAAACAGCAGATGTCGGCGATCTCCGGCGTGCTGCATAACCGTCTGAACCACAGCATGAGCTTCCCCACGCTGGACTGCGACTCGACTTACAATTACATCGACAATTATGTCCGCCCCGTGATCGGCGACGTGCGCGCGGAAGCGTTTATGCAGAGTTACAACACATATGTGTGCGAAAAGCTCCCGGCCGGTTCGATCTGCAATCCCGGCGAGGATGCGATCAAGGCGGCGCTGTATCCGGACGACAGCGATTATTATTACTTCCAGCACGACAAGAACGGCGAGATCTATCTTGCGCGTACGAACGCGGAGCATAACCGCTACCGTTCGGAGATCGCGTGGAAAAACGCGGCAAGCTGACGACATGGAAAAGATCATGAAAAAAGTACCGGAGCTTCTCGCACCCGCCGGCGATATGCAGGCGCTGCACAGTGCGGTGCATTTCGGCGCGGACGCCGTATATCTTGCGGGCACGCGGTTCGGGATGCGTTCCGCGCCCAGCAATTTTACATTGGAGGAGCTGCGCGAAGCGGTGCGTTTTGCGCACGAAAACGGCGTGCGGGTTTATCTGACCTGCAATACGCTGCCGCGAAACGGGGAGCTTGCGGAGCTGGAAGCGTATCTGCCGCAGGCGGCTTCCTGCGGGATCGACGCATTTATCGCGACCGATCTCGGCACGCTGCGGATGCTTAAGCGTACCGCGCCGCAGGTGGAGGTGCATATTTCCACGCAGGCCGGCGTGACGAACTATGAAACGGCGAATGTCTTTTATGATATGGGCGCCCGACGCATTATTCCCGCGCGGGAGATCTCGCTCGCGGAGGTCGCGCAGATCCGGCAGAAGATTCCGGACGATATGGACATCGAGTGCTTTGTCCACGGCGCGATGTGCGTTTCCTTTTCCGGACGCTGTCTGCTGTCCAATTATCTGACGAACCGCGACTCGAACCGCGGCGAATGCGCGCAGCCTTGCCGCTGGACGTACCGTCTCGTCGAAGAGCGCCGACCGGGGGAATACTATCCCATCGGCGAAGACGAAGACGGATCCTACATCCTCAACGCGCGCGATATGTGCATGATCCGCCACATCCCCGAGCTGGTCGCGGCGGGCGTGACGAGCTTTAAGATCGAAGGCAGGGCGAAGTCCAACTATTACGTTTCCGTCGTCGTCAACGCATACCGCTGTGCGATCGACGGCTATCTGCGCGATCCGTCGCCCGAATATATGCCGGAACAATGGATATTGGACGAGGTATACAAGGTCAGCCACCGCGAGTATTGTACCGGCTTTTTCTTCGGCCACCCGAAGGACAACGCGGAGATCTTTTATCCGAACATCTACCGTCGGTACTATGAGAACGTCGCAGAGGTTCTGTCCTGGGACGGCAAGTTCCTGTATCTGCGCCAGCGCAACAAATTCTGCGTCGGCGACGAGGTCGAGATCCTTGACAAGGGCAAGCCTCCTGTGAAAGTGCGCGTCGAGTCTCTGGTCAATGCGGACGGCGAATCCGTGGATTCCGTGCCGCATCCGATGATGCTGTTCAGAATGCCCGTTGATTTCCCGGTCGTGCCGGGCGCGATCGTTCGCCGTGCGACCGATACGCTTCGCGATATTTGATTTATAATAGATAAAAGGAGACAGCATGGACGTCAAAGAGATCCTTTTTGAACTGCTTTCCGCGCCGGGCATAACAGGTGCGGAAGATGACGCTGCGGCAGTCGCGTCACGTCTGCTTTCGGCGTATATGCCCGTTCAACGCGATACGCTCGGCAGCGTGATCGGCGAGATGCAGGGCGAAGGCGGCGGTGTGCTGCTGGACGCGCATATCGACCAGATCGGCCTGTTTGTCACGGCTGTGACGGACGAAGGGTTTATCAAAGTCAGCAAATGCGGCGGCGCGGATCTGCGCACGATGGCCTGTCATGAGGTGCGCGTGCTCGGAAAAGAGCCGCTTTACGGCGTTGTCGTATCCACCCCTCCGCATCTGCGCAAGGGCGAGGATAAGGGCCCGGAATGGGAAGACGTCGCGATCGACGTCGGTCTGTCCGCCGAACGTGCGCGCAGTCTGATCTCTCCGGGCGACCGCGTGCAGCTTTTGGGCGCGCCGCGCGAACTGTTGAACGGTCGGATCTCCGGCGCTGCGCTGGATGACCGCGCAGGCGTTGCGGCGATCCTGCACGCGGTGGATATATTGAAGGAGAAAAACATCCGAAAGAAAGTAACCGTCGTGTTTTCCGTGCAGGAGGAATCAGGCGGCGGCGGCGCGACGACCGCCGCGTTCCGCAGCGACGACGAAACGGCGATCGCGGTGGACGTCAGTTTTGCCGGTGCGCCCGGTCTTTCGGTGACCGAAACAAAGCCGATGGGCCAGGGCACGCTGATCGGTCTTGCACCCTCGCTGACGCGTTCTGTCAGCGATCGGCTGCGTGCGCTCGCGGAAGAATGTCAGATACCTTATAATCTTGAACCGATGAGCGGCAGGACCGGTACGAATGCGGAAGCATATGCGGTATCACGCTGTGGGAAAAAGACGGGACTTCTTTCGATCCCGATCCGCAATATGCATACGAACGTGGAGGTCTGCGATCTGAAAGACGTTGAAGCGACGGGCGAGCTGTTGGCTTTGTACGTTGAGCGGGAGGGACAGGCATGATCGAACGTATTCGGGAACTCTGTTCTCTCTTCGGCGCTTCCGGCAGAGAAGACGCCGTTCGCGACTATATTCTTTCGCAGATCCCGTCGGGCGTTGAAACGACGGTGGACGCTTTGGGAAACGTGATCATTTTTCGAAAGGGAAGGCGCCGCGCAAACCATCGCGTAATGCTTTGCGCGCATATGGATGAAGTCGGGCTGATGATCACGCATATTACGGACGACGGCTTTTTGAAATTCGATACCGTCGGCGGGATCAGTATCCCGGCGCTGTGCGGCAAGGCTGTGCGCGTGGGAGACAAGCTGTTGCCCGGCGTGATCGGCGTAAAACCCGTGCATCTGCTGCACGGCGATGAAGAAAAGCAATATCCGAAAGGGGAATCCATGTATATTGACGTCGGCGCTGCCGATAAAGAAGAAGCGGCGGCGGTCGTTTCCGTCGGCGATTATGCTTATTTTGATTCCGACGTCGTCTCATTCGGCGACGGGTATTTAAAGGGACGCGCGCTGGACGACCGCTGCGGCTGCGCGATCATGCTGGAAATGCTGCATTCGGATCTCGAATATGATCTGTATTTTGCTTTTACCGTACAGGAGGAAACCGGGATCGGCGGCGCCGGACCCGCGGCGTTCCGGATTGATCCGGAGTACGCGATCGTTCTCGAGACGACGACCGCCTCGGACATTGACGGCGTGGAAGGCGAGCGCAAGGTCTGCTGCCTCGGGAAAGGTGCTGTGATCTCGCAGATGGACCGACGCACGGTCTATCTGCCGAAAATGTACGAGAAAGCTTTTTCGGTCGCACGCGAACACGGGATCCCCGCCCAGCCGAAAACGGTCGTTGCGGGCGGCAACGATGCCGGCGTGATCTATAAAACGCGTGCCGGTGTAGCTGTGCAGGCGATCTCGCTGCCTTGCAGATATCTGCATTCTCCGTCCTGCGTGATAACGGAAAAGGATTATTATGCGTCGCGTGATCTGGCGGCCCTGCTTGCGGCGGAGCTGGCACAGTGATCCGGCGTGTCTTTGCGTGGTCGTCGGAGCTGTCCGCCGTCTGTGAGCGCGACGTATTCGGCACGCGGACGCTGGGGTATTGGAATACCTATGAGGCGAAAAGAGAAGACGTCGCCTTTTATGCTCAGTATGTGGACGGGCGGTGCGTCGGCGTTTTATCCGCCGCGTTCGGCCACGCGTCTTTGAGCGTTACCGCCGATTCCGATTTGTCGGAATGGCGGCAGTTTGCGTCTTTTCTCGGGCTGTGTTCTCTCCTGTGCGGCAGAGAGACCGCGAAATTGATGCAGATCCCGACAGATGACAGCGGCGCCGTTATGCAATACTTCGGTACCGAACGAACGTGCCGTACGCGATATATCACACCGCAAGACGACGCTTTTTCTTATCGGGAGGTTTATTCACTTTTGTGCGAATGCGGCTTCACGATCAGTGATTATTCGGCTTGGCTCGGCGATTTTGCGCTGCGCGTCCGGAAGGGGACGGCCAACGTGCTTTGTGTCAGAGACGGGCAGACGGTCGCTACGGCGTCGATCCTGTTTGACAGCTCGCGCGCCGTTTATCTCGGCGCGGTCGCCACGCATCCCGCATATCGCGGACGCGGTTTCGGCGGAGATCTTGTACTCAGTTTGGCACAGTGCGGCAAACGCGCGCAGATATTGTGTAAGCCGCATCGGGTCAGTTTTTATGAATCCCTGGGATTTCGGCAGATCGGAGAATTCGTACTATGTCCTTCTTTCAAATAGATCCGCAGATCGAACGGTTATCCGATTCGGCGCTGCGAAAAGCCGCGCCGTTCTTTGAAACGATCGAGCGGACGACGGAATACAACCAGCAGAAGGTGCTGCGCGCCTTTATCGACAACGGCGTGCGGGAAGCGCATTTTGCGGAAAGCACGGGCTACGGTTACGGCGATACGGGACGTGAAAAGCTCGACGCGGTTTTTGCTTTGAGTATGGGCGCCGAGAGCGCGCTGGTGCGACACAGCTTCGCCTGCGGCACGCATACGCTGACTGTCGCACTGTTCGGTCTTTTGCGTCCGGGCGACGTGATGCTGTCTGTGACGGGCGAGCCGTACGATACGATTCAGCCGACGATCGGCCTGCATTGCCCTCCCGGCAGAGGTTCGCTTTCGGATTTCGGCGTCGAATACCGCGAGGTCGCGCTGCGCGGCGGCAAGCCTGACCTGGATGCGATCCGTGACGCGCTGCGCGCGCAGAAAGTGAAGCTCGTCTATATCCAGCGCTCGCGCGGCTATACGCTGCGTCCGAGCCTGTCCGTGGAGGATATCGGCGAGATCGTGTGCGTGACGCGCGAATGCAGCGACGCGCTGGTGATGGTGGATAATTGCTACGGCGAATTTGTTCAGCGTTCGGAACCGCTTGCGGTCGGCGCGGATCTGATCGCCGGATCGCTCATAAAGAATCCGGGCGGCGGTCTTGCCAAAAACGGCGGCTATATCGCCGGTCGACGCGATCTTGTGGAGCTGTGCGCTTACCGAATGACGACGCCGGGGCTCGGCGCGGAGGTCGGCGCGTCGCTCGGAATGAACCGGAATCTGTTCATGGGCCTTTTCCATGCGCCGCATGTGACGGGCGAGGCGCTCAAGACGGCGGTTTTTGCCGCGGCGCTGCTTGATGAGATGGGCTTTGAAACGACGCCGGCGTTCGATGCGCCGCGTTATGACATCATTCAGGCGCTGCTTCTGCGTCGTCCCGAAACGCTGATCGCATTTTGCCGCGGCTTGCAGAGCGGATCGCCTGTGGATTCTGCGGCGGTACCGGAACCGTGGGATATGCCCGGTTACGACAGCAAGGTAATCATGGCGGCGGGCGCGTTTATCCTCGGCAGCTCCATCGAGCTTTCGGCGGATGCGCCGCTGCGCGAGCCGTACGCGGTCTGGATGCAGGGCGGTCTAAATTTCCATTCTGGAAAGATCGGCGTTCTGCTTGCGGCGCAGGAGGTTTTCCGATCCTTACAGAAAAACTAACGATTCAAAGCGGGGGAATGTAATGGGACGCGGTAAAAAAGTCGGCGATGCGATCAAGCGCGCCATCGGCGTGGAAGGCAGCTTTAAGGAAGCGATCCTGCCGATGCTCGGCTATAACTGCATCAATATTTTTTCCGGCGGCAGCGGATATGTGATCGGTCTGTATTTTCTGGCTTTTTTGACAGACGTTGAGAATCTGTCAACGTCGCAGGCGGGCATCGTCGTGATGCTTGCCACGCTCTGGGACGCGATCACGGATCCGGCCATGGGCATCATCACCGACCGCACGCGTTCGAGGCTCGGCAGGCACAGGCGGTATATCCTGTGGGGGATTCCGGTCATGGCGCTGTCTTACGTCATGATGTGGAATTCCTTCGGCGTCTCCGCGCACGGGAATGCCGGGGCGACGATGCTGTATTACGTTCTCGCCTATATGCTGTACAAGACGGCGTATACCATCATGATCGTCCCGCACACAGCGATGCTTCCGGAGCTGGCGCCTGACTATTCTCTGCGCACGCAGTACAATTCCGTCGGGTATCTCATGAATTCTGCCGGCATGGTGCCGTCGTTTTTGCTGGTCGCGTCCATTTTCGGCTTTGTTAAGATGTCTTCGTTCGACTCCGATTCGCGCGGCAAGTTCCTGCTGGTCGGCGTCGTGCTCGCCGTCTTCTACTCCATGGCGGCTCTGACGACTTTCTTCTCCGTCCGGGAGCGCAGCTCGCTGGATATGGTCAATCCCAGATTTGAACCCGATTATGTGTTTTCGGAGTACAGACAGGTATTCCGCAACCGTTCTTTCCGCCAGTACTTTATTATCAGTCTGTTTTATATGATGGCGACGGGCTTTTACAGCAACTCGAAATATTTCTTCATCAAATACGTTGCGCAGAAAAACAGTCTGTATAATCTTCTGACGACTGTCGCCGGCGTTGCGGAAGCGTCGGCGTTCCCGTTCAACTATGCCATCACGATGAAATTCGGCAAGAAAAAGTGCGGCACCATCACGACGCCGCTGATGATCGCCGGCCTTGCGATCGGTCTGTTTGTACAGAGCAGCCAAAGCCCTGCCATTAGTCTAATCTGGACGATCCTGCTGTTTTTGAGTATGGTGCTGTATCCGATCGGCTTCTCCGGGATAGGTTTTGTGACCAACAATATTTTCCCGGACATCACCGATGTGGACGAAATGATCACCGGCAGACGCAGAGAAGGCGTGATCGCCACCTTCAGCACGCTGATCAAAAAGAGCATCAGCGGCGTGATGGCGGCATTCGTGGGCATGATCCTGCAGTTGTTCGGCCTGGTGACAGGCGACACGGTCAAAAACTACGAAAAGCTGCATAATACGCTCTACGCACAGACCGCCATGGCGCGCGTCGGCGTGCGCGTCTGCGTGGCCGTGATCCCGATCGTCTTCGTCGTCATCTCCATGCTTGCGCTGCGCGGGTTCTCCATGAGCAAGGAAGACCACGCCATGATCCGTGCCGCGATCGCTGAGCGCAAGGAAAAAGGTTCCGTTACGCTCACGCCGGAGCAGAAGAAGACCTGTGAGCGGATCGCCGGTCAGAAGTGGGAAAATATGTGGATCGGCAAATCGGAACCGAAAACCGAAAACGTGCAGGCGGCGAAATAAGCGAGGAGGAATGCTATGGACTTTTTGAAAAATATCGACTTCGGCGAGCTTCTCGGCAAAATGAAGGATCTGTTCGGTAAGATCGACTGGGGCGATCTTTGGGGCAAGATCAAGCCGGCGCTCGGCAAGGTCGCGGACTTTTTGAAGAAAACGCCCAGCATGTTCGTGGCGTTTACCGTATTCCTGACCGTTTTGGCCGACCCTGTCGCGGGCAATACCGGTTCTGCGCGTCTGGTGCACGAAGAAGTGCGTACGCTGATCGACGCTTCGTTCATGAGCAAAGGACTGACAAACGACGGTGCGTATTACTACACGTCCGGCGCCGTCAGCTTTGCCAAGTATACGGCGCTGGCAAAGTATGAAATCGGTACGCTCAAGCGTGTCAAGTACAAGGTGTTTCCCGTGAACTGGGATCTGATCAAAAAAGGGTATGACAACATTGGCGGGATAAGCTGGTATAACGGAAAGCTGTATGCTGCCATGGAATCCAAAAGCGGAAAAGCGGCCCCGTGTATCGCCGTATTCAGCGCGGATTCTCTTGCGTATGAAACGCGCTATGAACTGCCTGCGTGCTGGTTTCCGCAGGGGATCACATGGGTGGCTGTGGACAGAGCGACCGGGCTTCTGTACACCGGCGCATGGCCGACCGCAGACTCCGTTCACGTTTTCAGGATCGACGCGACGATGGCGCATGTGCGGCAGATCGACGTCAGCGGCCTTTCGTCGCTTGACCGGATCTGCGGCGGCGAAGTGTACGGCGGCGTCCTGTATCTGTCGCAGGACGTGGAATCGGAACGCATCAACAACGTCCTTCGCGTGAATGTGCAGACCGGAGAATCCGCCGTTTACTTTACACGTGACAGCGGCCGTGCGGAAGCGCCGGCAGGCGACGTCACCGTATTCCCGAAAGCGGACGGCTCGTTGTTCCATGTGGCGGATTATAACGGGATACTCGGCGTCTATCTGCGCAGTTATGCCGTGATCTAACGAAAGCGGGGGAACAATATGTCCATTGAAACTGTCCGCGACTATTTTCGCCCGCTCGGTATGGAAGACCGCGTACGCGAGTTTTCCGTTTCCAGCGCGACCGTGCCGCTCGCGGCCGAGGCGCTCGGTTGTCAAGAGGCGCATATCGCCAAAAGCATGGAATAAATTATTTTAGAATATACAGGAGGCAATATGGCCATTTTAGTTACCGGCGGCGCCGGATTCATCGGATCGCACACTTGTGTGGAACTGCTTAACGCAGGGTACGACGTGGTCGTTATGGACAATTATTCCAACAGCAGCGCGGAGTCCTTGCGCCGTGTACAGGAGCTGACCGGAAAAGCTGTTCGTCTGTATGAAAAAGATATCCGGGATGCGGATGCGTATGCCGAGATCTTTTCGCAGAATACGATCGACTCGATCATTCATTTTGCCGGTCTCAAAGCGGTCGGCGAGAGCATACAGATGCCCGTCGAGTATTACGACAACAACATCGGCGGAACGGTCGAACTGCTGAAAGCGATGCAGAAATACGGCTGCAAGCGCATTGTGTTCAGCTCGTCAGCGACGGTCTACGGGGTAAACAATCCCGTGCCCTTCCGCGAGGACATGCCGACAGGCGGCACGACGAATCCCTATGGCACGACGAAATACTTCATTGAACGCATTCTGATGGATACGCAGGCGGCGCATCCGGACTGGAACGTGATACTGCTGCGGTATTTCAACCCCATCGGCGCGCATAAGAGCGGACGGATCGGCGAAGATCCGCAGGGCATTCCCAACAATCTCATGCCTTATATCTCGCAGGTCGCCGTCGGAAAGCTGCCGATCCTGCATATTTACGGAAACGATTACGATACGCCGGACGGTACGGGCGTGCGCGATTATATCCACGTGGTCGATCTGGCGATCGGTCATGTCAGGGCTGTTGAAAAAGTGATGCAGGGGACAGGCGTACAGATTTACAACCTCGGCACAGGCCACGGTATTTCCGTGCTCGAACTGGTCCATGCGTTCGAGAAGGCGTCCGGCGTTCGCGTGCCGTATCAGATAGATTCCCGCCGTTCGGGGGATATCCCTGTCTGCTACGCCGACGCATCCAAAGCGGCGCGGGAGTTGGGGTGGAAAGCCGAACGCGGCGTTGCGGAGATGTGCGAGGACACATGGCGCTGGCAGTCGCAGAACCCGAAAGGGTATGCATGATGGAGAACGTAGTGCAGGATCTGCAGCCGGAGCGCGCAGTGCTTGTCGGCGTGGATACGGGCGAATATGATATGGACAGCGCGCTGCGGGAGCTGTCGCAGTTGGCGGAAACGTCCGGCGCCGACGTGGCGGCGACGCTCGTGCAGAAACGGCAGAGTCCCGACGGCGCGACGTATATCGGCAAAGGCCGTCTTGAAGAGCTGCGCGTCTACTGCGCGGACAATGCGATCGACCTGCTGATCTTTGACGGCGAGCTGACGCCGTCGCAGCAGCGCAATATCGAGCGCGAAACGGATGTGCGCGTGATCGACCGCACCATGCTTATCCTGGATATTTTTGCCATGCATGCGCGCAGCGGCGAGGGAAAGCTGCAGGTAGAGATCGCGCAGCTGAATTATTCCCTGCCGCGACTGGGCGGCAAGGGCACGGAGCTTTCGCGTCTGGGCGGCGGCATCGGGACGCGCGGCCCGGGCGAAACGAAGCTCGAAACGGATCGCCGTCATATCCGCCGCAGGATACAAAGCCTGGAGACGGATCTGGAAACGCTGAAAAAACGCCGCAAGCTGATCCGCGAGCGGCGTAAAAAAGATGAAGTGATCACTGTTGCCATCGTCGGCTACACCAACGCCGGGAAATCGACGCTGATGAACGCGCTGACGGACGCCGGCGTCGTGGCGGAGAACAAACTGTTCGTAACGCTCGACCCGACTGCGCGCCAGCTTCGCCTGCCCGGCGGGCGCAGCGTGATGCTTGTGGACACGGTGGGCTTGATTAGGCGGCTTCCGCACCACCTTGTCGAAGCGTTTTTGTCTACGCTGGAAGAAGCGGCCTCGGCCGATCTGATCCTGAACGTCTGTGACGCGTCCGATCCGGAGTGTGCGGAACACCTTGAGGTGACGCGGTCGCTGCTCGACGAGCTTGAATGCGGCGGTACGCCGGTGATCTCTGTTCTGAATAAATGCGATATAGCCGGCGATATGGACAGTCTGCCGGTTTTCGGCAAAAGCGCGCGTATTTCCGCGCGCACGGGCGAGGGGCTGGAAGCGCTGCTCCTGCTTGTGGATCAAACGCTTCCGCCGACTCGGATGCGCGTGCAGCTCTTGCTGCCGTACTCCATGCTTTCGGATGCGGCGCGTCTGCGGCAGGACGGCGAAGTCCATGCCGAATCCTATACCGCAGACGGACTTTTGCTGGATATTACGGCGTCCATTCGTTTACTCAATGCGTACAAACCTTATTTGCAGTGAGCTTTACCTTGCGCAGCGCACGGTTTGACCGGCATGCAGCTCAATGCCTTTTCGCTGCATCAGTTCACTGACCGTGACGAGTTCAAATCCCATACTTTGCAGTTTTGGAACGATGCTTTCGCAGCATTCTGCCGTGAACGCATACAGATCGTGCAGGAGGATGATGTCGCCGTCCTGCACGTTTTCCGTTGCGGCGCGGATGACCGTTTCCCTGTTCTGCGCCGTGTTTTGCGCGCGATCCAAACCGTATTCCCAGTCGCGCGGATCGACGCTCCACAGGATGAGCGGACGGTCGATCACGCTTCGTACGCCGCAGCTGCATCTGCCGCACGGCGCGCGCACCAGCTTCGGCTTCTCGCCGAGCGAATCGGTTACGACGTCGTCTGTTTTTTGCAGCTGTTGCCGTATCTTTTCTGCGCTCAGTTCTGTCAGCTTCGCGTGGTCGTACGTGTGGTTTCCGATCTCGCAGCCCAGCGCTTTTGCTCTCTGCAAAAGTTCGGCGTTTTCGGCGGCGTTCCGGCCGATTACGAAGAAGGTCGCCTTCGCTCCGTTCACTTCGAGAACGTCCAGAATTTTCGCCGTGTTGGCCGCGGACGGACCGTCGTCAAAGGTCAGCGCCGCCAGCGGTTTCGGATCCTTCGCATTCACGCGGATCGTCCATGCGGGCAGCGTCAGCACAAGCGTCGCCGCAAGAAGCAAAAAGCGTTTTTTGCGCATACTGCACCTCCGTGCCGCTTGCGGCGGCACGCAGATAGTGTGCGCTTTGCGCCTGTTCGTATGCAGACCGGCCGCTTGAAAAATTTTTGAAAAAGTATTGACAAATTTGCTTTTCTACGCTATAATAGACAAGCTTCTTGAGGGAGCAGAGATGGCGGCATAGCTCAGTTGGCTAGAGCATTCGGTTCATACCCGGAGTGTCGTTGGTTCAAATCCAACTGCCGCTACCATTTTCGGCCCGGTGGTCAAGCGGTTAAGACACCGCCCTTTCACGGCGGTAACACGAGTTC
>JAFSYP010000070.1 GCA_017449935.1 Clostridia bacterium | reverse complement strand
GTCATTCTGTCGTACAGCTTTTTGATCTGCGCGCCGAGAAATCCGGCGATTGCCGTCAAAGCGGCGTACAGAATCATATAGCCGTATTGGTTGATAAATTCCAAAATCATGCTCTGCCTCCGATCAGATAAGTGATGATCGCCGCACCCGCGGCGCCGATGACTGCGTAGATCAGCTTGTCCCACATGGTCGCCGGACGCGCTTTGAGGGATTCGACCGCACCCTTCAGTTCACCCAGCGTCGCAAGCACGCTGTTGAGCGTCGTGGTCGTCGCCACGAGGTTATGGTCGGTCGCCGTGATCTTGTCCGACAGGTCTTTGACCGCCTGCTCACACACTGCCAGTCTCCGCTCGATCTCCGACAGCGTCACTTCGCTCATGGGTCTCCGCCTCCTTTCCTGAAAGCAGTTCTTTCAGCACCTGTTCCGCACCGATCACGGCGTTGAGCTGTGCCAGAAGCTGCTCTTTTTGCGCCGACAGTTCCGTCAGCTTTTGTGTGATGATTTCATTCATAGGCGTTCCTCCGATCTGTATTTTGGATATGAAAAAAGCACCTCCGAAGAGATGCTGTGCATGCGTGTGCATTTGTGCGGCGGTAGCGTCGCTGTTTTCTATTTTTTTCGTTTCTGCTTTTTTGCCCGTTCAAGCGCTCTTTTCTTTGCTCGTTCCTGTGCTTTGCGGTCTTTGTCCGCAGTTCGCATTTTCTCCTGCGTCTCTTTGCATTTCTCTGTCTGGCCCACAAGCTCCGAGACGGTGACGCCGTATATCTCGGACAGCAGAAGCAGCAGGAATATATCCGGCGTTCCCTCGCCGCGTTCCCATTTAGAAACAGATTTGTTGGAATAGCCAATCGCGTCTGCAAGCTCCGCCTGCGTCATGCCGTGCAGTTTTCGATACAGCGCAAGGTTCTCAGCGATACTCTGGTTCGTGATCCTTTCTGACATATCATCAACTCCTTATGAAACGCTGACCCTATTCTACTATTCGTAGAATGGTTTGTCAATCTGAAATCTACTATTCATAGACCTTTGTCTACTGTTAAGGGGTTGTCTTATTCCGAAACGCCGCATATACTTCGGGCATACCGACGCTGCGAATAAAGCGGCGGAAATAATACAGAAACGGATTTGAATTCGATGTATAAATATGAACTGCACTGTCACACCGGCAGCGTTTCTCTCTGTGCAGCAATCACGCCGAAGGATTTGGTGCGTAAATATGAAAAAGCAGGCTACAGCGGGCTTGTTTTGACCGATCACTACAGCCCCATGACCTTTATGCTGCATCATTATCTGCGTCCGCAAAAAGCGATGGAATACTATTTGTCTGCCTATCACGAGTTGCGCGCATGGTGCGGAAACAGCTTTACGGTTCTTCTGGGACTGGAACTGCGCCGATACGCAACGGTCAACGATTACCTCGTTTACGGCGTAGAAGAAGACTGGCTCCGGCATCAGCCGAATATGCTGCGCTGGAACGAGAAAAAGCTGTACAACGAAGCGCATCGACAGGGTTACCTCGTGTATCAGGCACATCCCTTTCGTCCTCTGATTCGCCGCTGTGATCCGCGTTATCTGGACGGGATAGAAGGATTCAACGGGCATACGGATCCGTTGCGAAACCAAAAAGCCCTTGATTGGGCACAGTCGCTGCATAAGCCGATGACGAGCGGCAGCGATACACATCATGAGACGGATCTGATCTGCGGCGGAATCGAAACCGAAGCGCCGATTCGTTCCAATGCCGACCTTCTGGATACACTGTATCATCAAACATATACGCTGCTGACGACGGAAGGAGGAAAACGGACATGACAAGAACCAAACTGGATGATCGCAGACTGCCGGGCTATACCCGCGGCGAGGAAATATTCAATATGGTCACACACATTGTCGGCGGCGGGATTGGTGTGTTGGTGTTGACGCTGTGCACGGTTTTCTCCCTGCTGCACCACAATTATTGGGGATTGGTCGGGGGTATAATCTACGGTTTGATGATGGTTTTTCTGTATACGATTTCGAGCGTATACCACGGTCTGAAACCGGAACACGCAAAAAAGGTTTTACAGGTGCTGGATCACTGTACGATCTACGCGCTGATCCTCGGCACATATGCACCGGTTCTTTTGACCGGCCTTCGATCTGCCTACCCGAGACGAACGCTCATCATCACGGTTCTGATTCTGACGATGACAGCCGTCGGCGTAACGTTCACCGCAATCGACTTCCGACGGTATGCCGTGATTGCTATGGGCGGATACTTTGTGATCGGTTGGAGCTTGCTGTTTTCAATCAAGCCGGTAGTTGCCGCCTTTGGAAAACCGTTTTTGATCTGGCTGATTGCCGGCGGCACCGTCTATACTCTTGGGATGATTTTCTATGCGCTCGGAATAAAGAAACGGTACTGTCACAGCATTTTTCATATTTTCATTTTGATGGGAAGCATCTTGCAATTCGTCGGAATCTTTCAATACTGCATACTTTAATATGCGCAAAGCCGCAAGAATCATGCCCGCAAAAAATCGTATTACAACATCTCTTCCAGTTGTTCTATTCTCTCAAGAAGCTCCTGCGTCGCGCGCCAGTTGAGAGCGGCCATCGCGTAAAGGTCGATGTGCTCGCCGTCTTCCGACAGCACAGCGTCGGGCGTTTCTCTGCCGATGACAAAACCTGTACTTGTGTGATCCGATATGACAGGTGCAGGTGCGGAATTGAGACTGTCTTCTTCGCCCTGCGCGACAACGATGCCTTCTTCCAGTTCGGGTGCTGGGCTGTCGGCGTCCTGCGGCTGTGTCATATGCATCTCCACCGGAACGATCGGCTCGGTCGCGAGGTTGTATGTATAAATGCGGCTGTTGCGGACGGCGTCCAGCGCACTCCCGGCTTCCATGATGTTGCGCTTGATGTCTTCCGTCGATTTGACTTGCACACCGTTCGTGAAGATATCACCGGCGTTGAGATCTACACAAACAGCGCATTCCGAATCCGTGACGCCGAGATACCCGTAATAGGAATTCCCGCTGATCTTGCCGAGCCACACGCCGCCTGACGCGCCGGAAGCGTTATACGCCACATACAGATTGCTTCCTGCCCCTCCGAATGAGCCGTACTGCGTACCATCGTAACAGGGGTTAAAATAGGAGCCGCAGACGTTGAACCAGCTTTTGCTTTTCTGCCCGAGGCTGCTGACGTCGCATTCGGAGGGAACGAGATCGTTTCCGTAAAACGCCGTATTCTTGCTCGATATACCCAGCGCGAGACTGCCCGAATACAACCGCAGCGCCGTATTACCGCCGAACGCAATGCCGTTGTCGCCGCTGAAGTTCAAGTCGTTCGTCGCGGCAAGACCGAAGGAAATATTGCCGCCGATGGACAGCTTGCCGCCGAGTGAAAGTTCGCCGATCATATTGATTCCGGCGCCGAGCACAAGTTCGCCGGATACCTGCAGCGGTGAATTGATATATGATTTCGTTTTGTGAAATAGCGCGAGCGTTTTGAAAAAACCGTCTGGCTGACGCTCATACACTCCTACACCGTCCGTGCCGTTTTCGCAATACAGGCCTTCCGTGATGTGGTTATCCTCAATGACGCCGATCGGAACTAAGCCGCCGATCAGTCCGCCGCCGGAAGTCATGTGCTGCGCGATACTGCCGTTGGCGATATATGTGTAGTAATCCGCGTTGCCGATCTTGATCGTGCCGCCCGTGACTTCAATATTGGACGATTTCAGCAGTCCGCTCTCCAGATTGAACGAGGATTTCCCGTTGACGGACGTCAGGATTCCGGCACGAATAATGTTTGCCGTGAGCGTGCCCGCCGTGATGAAATCCGCAACGATCTCACCGCCCGCCGTGATTGCAGTCGTATACGGACCGTCGTAGCCGTTCGGAGAATAGCCGAGACCGCCTATATTCCAGCGCCAGACTTTCGTCGCGCGTGTCGGGTCTTCGTTGTTTGCGATGGTGATCTCGTGCGGACAGATAGACGGTGTCAAACGCACCGCGCCCCATTCCGCACCGGTGATTGCTTTAGTCGCGCGCTGGATCGCCGCCTGATACTCCCGCGTGATCTGCGAAGAAATCGCCGTCGTATCGACCGACTGTACCAGCCGCGTGAGATC
>JAFSYP010000069.1 GCA_017449935.1 Clostridia bacterium | reverse complement strand
TCACGCCGTAAAACAGCAGCCGGGCGAACGATTCTTCTTCGCTTACCCGGCTGTTTCCGCGTTTTTTGCGTCGCTCTCCTCGCTCTGCACGTAGCGTTTGGTGCCTTTGTACAGCGCCGCGACGATCGCGTTTTTGTACTCGGCAAGGTCATACGGTGTGGACAGCAGCTCGACCATTTCCTCGGTCAGCAGATCGCGCTTGTCGTCCGGATGCCAAAGGTTATGGATCATCACGGACTGATTGGCAAGCAGCGTGATGAGGTAAATAATCTCATCAAGCGCATCTTCAAAATGCTCCGTGTTGGACAGCTTTTCGCCGAGGTTTTCGAGGCCGCCGTAGCGCCGGGCGATCAGTTTCGTCGCAAGCGTCGTGAGTACGAGCTCATACTGCTGTCCGCCGATCGTGATCTCGGCAGAACGTTCCTCGACTGTCGGATTTTCCGCGTTTACGGGAATTGCGTTCATTGGTTTTTACCCTCCTTAATCTCCGGCGTATGCCGGCTCATATACCGCGTTAAACCAGCCGTTGATCGTAGCATCCGACACGCCCGCGTCGCCCTCGGTGACTTCCGCTTTCCACGGGTGCTTGTCATTTCCGAGCGGTTTGTTGCGGCGGACGATCGTTCCCTCGATGGACGGCGTCTGGAAAGAAATGCTGTCGCCCTTCGTCTGCAGAGAAACGGACGGGATGCCAAACTGCACCTTGTACAGCCAAAAGTAACGGTACTTGCCGTTGGACTTCTGCGCGCGGAATCCGACCGCGACATACGGCGGCAAATCTTCCGACGTCGATACGAGCACGCCGTTGTCGTCGACGCCCGCGCCGGTCAGAAGCTGCGCCTTGTCTACGCCGATATCATCGATACCGAGCGTGAGCTTGCCGTTCTTGAACGACTTGATACTTTCGGCGGCAGCGTCGTCCGCGTACAGAATCGCCTCCGCGATTTCCACGGACAGTTCGGCGGAGATAGCCTTAGCCAGTTTTTGCGGCGTACCGTAGGTTTCCTCGCCGTTCGCGCCTTCGGTAATGGGTGCGTAAAACAGGTTGTCAAGACCGATTGTTGCCAAGTGGATCACTCCTCACAATGTATTCTTTTTCTACGTCCACGACGTAGTGATGATACCCGCTGTCGTCGTCGCGCCCGATGTATCGGCGCAGGGAAAGCGTGAATCCCGCCGACAGCAGCGCGTCGACCAGCAGGTCTTTTGTATACAGATAATTGCTCTTTGAAAACAGAGAAACGCGCACGGAACAGACGTCCATCTGCGGCGCGTTGTCCGCGAAGATCTCGAACACGTCCTCCATCGGCGTCAGCACGACATACTGGTCGGGCGCTTTGCCGGAGAACGACGCCGTCTCGACCGGGATGCGCAAACCGTCCATGACCGTGACCAATTCGTCCAGGATCATACTTTATCGATCTCCTCCCGCAGAACAGTCTCTATCTTTGCCATCGTGTCTTTCTTCGCCGCTTTCTTTGCGGGCGCCAGAAACGGTTTCGGCGCCTGTCCTTTGCGCCCGTACTCGAGCACGTTGGCGATCATGGCGTTCGTGATCTGCCTGTACGACCGTTTGCCCTTCGCCGCTGTCTGCTGCGAACGCGGTTCCCGGAAGCCGATTTTGACGTCGTAGTTGCCGTTCTTATCGACACGAACCGGACTGACGCCGAGAGACGCCTGCAGTTCGCCCGTGGAGCGGGATTCGACAACGGTGTCTTTGCCGACCACCTGTAAGAGATGCGACGCGACAGATTTCTCCATCACTTTGCCGCCCTCCGTAAGGGCTTTCTCACAGATGCGGTCTGTCTCTTTGCCGAGCCGGTCGATCTTTTTCATTAGATCCTCCGGCAGTTTTGGTTTCATCGTCGCCATTATTCCTTCGCCTCGCTTTCGAGCCTTGCCACGACCTGCGTATACAGATTGCGTCCGCGGATGTTTTCGACCGAGACGATATTGTACCGTTCCGCACCGCAGACAATCACCATGTCGGTCGTGAGGTCTATATGCGGGATACGCCGGAACGTAAAGACAGCGGACGCTTCGCGCAGCACAGCGCGGTTGCTCCACTTTTCTGTGGCGTTGCGCATCTCCGCTCTGGCGCGGACGCAGGCGATCAATTCTTCCGATTCGGTCGGAAAGCCGTCCCTGTCGCGTCCAAAGCGGAGACGCAGTATCTGAATGGGCGTATTCAAATCACCGATGCTCATACGACCCATTCCTTTCCCATATCAAGCAGAGCGTTGACCGTCTTCCAAACGTTCCTGCCCGCCTCGACGCCGTCCCCGAAGAAGCCCGCCGTGCTGCCGTCTCTGCTCTCGTAAAAGTGCGAGGCGAGCAGCAGAAC
>JAFSYP010000068.1 GCA_017449935.1 Clostridia bacterium | reverse complement strand
GAGTTGTCTTTCCTTCTATACATCTTTTCGTAACTCGAACCTTTTCTTCCGTGCTTATTGGTATTCTTTTTAACATAAAATATTCCCCCTATGTAGACAATGTTTTTTATTTCATTGTCTCTCATAGAGGGAGCATATCACCCGGATGAAAAGTTCCTTCTTTTCGTTTTGTTCGCTGTATGCGGAAGCCCCTGTAAAACGCGGTCCGTTTACTTTCCGGAATAGTTCGGCGCTTCCTTGGTGATGAAGACGTCGTGCGGATGGCTTTCGATCAAGCCGGCGTTGGTGATGCGCACGAAGCGGGAATTTTCCTTCAGCTCGCCGATGTTGTGACAG
This sequence comes from Clostridia bacterium, assembly GCA_017449935.1. Lineage (GTDB taxonomy): Bacteria > Bacillota > Clostridia > Oscillospirales > Acutalibacteraceae > UBA1425. The sequence continues at coordinate 16,518 of JAFSYP010000068.1, read as the reverse complement.
CCGCAGTAGCCCATACCGGCGCGCAGACCGCCCAGAAGCTGGAAGATCGTATCGGACAGCGCGCCCTTGTACGGCACGCGTCCCTCGACGCCTTCGGGGACGAGCTTCTTGTTGTCCTCCTGGAAGTAGCGGTCCTTGCTGCCGTTGGCCATGGCGCCGAGCGAGCCCATGCCGCGGTACACCTTGAACTGACGTCCCTGATAGATCTCCGTCTCGCCGGGCGCTTCCTCGCATCCGGCCACAAGAGAACCGAGCATCACGACGTTGGCGCCGGCGGCGATCGCCTTGACGATCTCGCCGGAGTATTTGATGCCGCCGTCCGCGATGACGGGCTTGCCCTGTTTCGCCGCTTCGTTGGCGGAATCGAAGATCGCCGTGATCTGTGGCACGCCGATGCCCGCGACCACGCGCGTGGTGCAGATGGAGCCGGGGCCGATACCGACCTTGACCGTGTCCGCGCCCGCGTCCAGCAGCGCTTTGGTCGCCTCCGCCGTCGCGACGTTGCCGGCGATCAGCGGGATCTGCGGGAAGGCCGCCTTGACCTTGCTCACGGCATTGAGGATGTTCTTGCTGTGGCCGTGCGCGGAGTCCAGTACGAACGCGTCCACCTCCGACTCGACCAGAGCGGATGCGCGGTCCAGCACGTCCGCCGTCGCGCCCAGCGCCGCCGCGCAGAGCAGACGCCCCTTTTCGTCGCGCGCGGAGTTGGGATACTGCACGCTCTTTTCGATGTCCTTGATCGTGATAAGCCCGCAAAGATGGCCCTCGTCGTCGATCAGCGGCAGCTTCTCGATCTTGTGCTGCATGAGGATCTTCTGCGCTTCGTCGAGTGTCGTCCCCATGTGCGAAACGACCAGATCGTCCTTCGTCATCACTTCCGAGATACGGATGTTGAAATCCGTCATGAACCGCAGATCGCGGTTCGTCAGGATGCCGACCAGCTTGCCGTCGCCGTCGCAGATCGGCACGCCGGAAATGCGGTAGCGGTTCATCAGCTCGTTGGCCTCATAAACAAAATGATCCGGAGAAAGGAAGAACGGATTGGTGATGACGCCGTTTTCGGAACGCTTGACCTTATCCACTTCTTCGGCCTGTCTCTGGATCGAAAGATTCTTGTGAATGACGCCGATGCCGCCTTCGCGCGCGATGGCGATCGCCATGCGGCACTCCGTGACGGTGTCCATGGCGGCGGTCATGATCGGCGTGTTGAGCATCAGTCCGGCCGCAAGCTCGGTGCGCAGATCGACTTCCTTGGGAAGCACGTCCGACTCGGCGGGGATCAGCAGCACATCGTCAAAGGTCAGGCCCTCTTTTGCAAATTTGCAGCAGCTCGAAAACTCCATTCTGTCCACCCCTGTTCCAAAATTTAAATTAGTTTATTGTACCATGCATAAAAATAAATTGCAAGAGAGAGCGCGAAGAAAAAGCCGAAAAAATATTTTTAAAAGGTGTTGATTTTTCAAAAAGATTGTGCTATCATATAGCAGTTGTGAGAAACAACATGCGCTGCTAGCTCAGTTGGATAGAGTGTTTGGCTACGAACCAAAAGGTCAGGGGTTCGAATCCCTTGCAGCGCGCCACGCCGCAGATCGTTGATTTTAACGGTCTGCGGTTTTTTCTGTGTCTGCTTCCTCTCCCGGCGGCGGTCGGCGGACGGTGTTACGTGTTCTGTCCGCTTTGCGGTTTCGCCGTCGGCGTATTGTGAATAGCAAACAGGCAGCATGTACAATCTCTTGTGAATAATATTGTTAGGGTTATCACTGGAAATAGTGCATATTCTATGCTATACAGTGTATGATGGAAAGGGGCTCGTTAAAATGCCTATTGTGTATAACAAGATGATGAAGCTGCTTTCAGATAACGGCTACACTTCTTATAGAATCCGAAAAGAAAAAATACTTGGTCAAGCTACAATGACGGCGGTAAAAAACGGCACAGGCGGACTTGACCATAGGTCAATAGCGCGGCTCTGTCACGTTCTGCACTGTCAACCTGGAGATTTGATGGAGTACGTGGAAGAAGCGGAAAACGATCCTGAAACCGTCCCGATAGACGCGATGAACTGGGATTAAAATAGCAGCGGCAGGGTGTGAAGCCTTGCCGCTTTGCTGTCTTATCTGTTTCGGCCGTCTGCGGTGGTCAGGGAGACGCCTGACCGCTTCGGGCGCATTTCGCCGCAAAATGTCGTACGGGGCAAACGCAGACGTTTGACTGGGGCGCGTCACAACGTTTGATCTGCCGCCGTTATAGGCTCGTCTGTAAAGCAGTCTTTCCACGCAGTATCCAGAAAGTCGTTCAGCAGGCCGTATTTTCCATAATCGCCGACGTCTCCAAAGTAACAGAGAGCCGGGAAGGATTATCGCTCAAAGAAGAAGCGTTGTTGTGAGCGCCGGCCAAGCCGGCAGACGAGGCACGGATTCCCACCGTCGGTGCAGGGCGCCTCCTTCGGAATGACGCCGCCTTTACCTGCATCTGACCGTCCCACAAAAATTCTATCATTGTCTTGAAAAAACAGACCGGATATGGTAAACTGTTTTTGTATTGAACGGGACGCGGCGCACGGGCTGTGCGGCGTCCGAGGAAAGGAAGCAGAAAAAATGAAAAAGACGATTCGGAAATGCATCGGCGTCCTGCTGATCGTCGCGCTGCTCTGCGGCGGCGGCATGACCGCCAGCGCCGGGTACATCGAGGACAGCACCGTTTTCCGCGCAAGCTGCACCGTCAACGGCGATACCGCAACACAGCGCGGCTTCTGCTGGTATACGAAGACGGAAGTCAAGACGCAGATCCGCGTGCTGGAAAACGGCCGCGACGTGACCGAAACGCTCACGCTTGCGGACGAACAGTGCACCGCGTGGGAAGGCAACTACATGCACAAGATCACGGTCAAGGATCTGAAGAGCGGTACGGAATACACGTACCAGCTCATGGGCGACGCCGGCTGGAGCGAGCCGGGCAGCTTCCGCACGGACGACGGCGATGATAAATTGAGCTTCATCGGCATCGCCGACGTGCAGGCAAGCAGTCTGGAAAACTTCATGAAGGGCGTCCGCACGGTAAGCGCCGGCCTGGAGATGGATCCCGACGCGGATTTCGTCGTCAATCTCGGCGACTTTACCAACGACAGCACCAATGAGGAATGGGACTACTACGCCGAGGCGTTCGACGGCTTCAACAGTGGTGTAACGCTCGCACCGATCGCCGGCAATCACGACGGTCTGGGCGTGTGGCACTGGTTCGATAATCTGTTCTGTCTGGACACGTCCGAAAGCGTACAGACGCTCAACGGCGTCAACTATTCCTATGACTACGGCAACGCGCATTTCGCCGTGCTCAACACAAACGACGCGCTGTCCTTGTCGCTCGCACAGCTCAAGTGGCTCTACAACGACATGCGCTCCACCGACAAGGACTGGAAGATCGTGTTCATGCACAAGTCGCCCTACACGCTCGGCAAGGACGGCAAGTGGCCCGACGCGCTGTATACCAAGGAAACGCTGGCGCGCGTGTGCGAGCTGACCGGCGTCGATCTCGTGATGAGCGGCCATGACCACCAGTATCTGCGCACCAAGAGCCTGAAGCTCAACCGCGTCGTGGGCGACGGCGAAGGCGTGACGTACGTGCTGGCCGGGACCGCGGGCAGCAAGCGCTACGAGATCCGCGACTTTATGCTGGACCATTTCATCACGCTCGACAAGCTCGCCGCGCTGACCGTTCAGAAGGGCGGCAAGGACGACACGGGCTTCTATCATCAGTGCTACCTGCAGGACGGCTCGCTCGACAACGTCGATCTCAACCGGATCGGCGGCGTGTTCAACAACATCACCATCGAGGGCGGCAAGCTGACCTACAAGGCCTATGTGATCAAGGACAGAGAGGAAGGCGAGACCGAGGACGTCATCACCGAGATTGATTCCTTCGAGCTGACCAAAGAGCCGGGCGAAAACAAGATCGGTTATACCGGCAAGAATACCACAAGCGCTTTTGAATACGCGCTTCTGCTGATTCCGTCCTTCCTGGCGCTGGCTGTTTTCACCTTTGGAAACTGGTTCCCGCGCTTCCTGTGTATGCTGCCGAAGCTGGTGTACACGGTCATCACAAAGGACGTCTTTTGATCGTTGTCCATAATCCGATCGGCGCCGCTGCAAGTCCGCCTTGCGGCGGCTTTGCCGTTCACGCAGAAGAAAGAGAGAATAAATGAACTCGAAACGCAGACGAATCATGATGGTTTTGCTGAGCTTTTGCATAATCTTCGCCGCAGCGCCGTTCGGCCTTTCGCCCGACGCGCAGGCGCAGTCCGATTGGCGAGATATGTACAGAACGTTCCTACTGGAAGGGAAATACAAAAACGCCGGCCAAAGCTACGGCGCCGCCGAGCCGTATTACGTCGCGCTCTACGACATGGACGACGACGGCGTTCCGGAACTGATCGTGCAAAACGGAGTGAATTTTGCCGTCGGCGACGGCGCTTTTTGCTACACGGCGAACGACGGCGTCCGGTATTTGGGAGATATGGGCTATCTGGGCGTCGGGTTTTTCTCGCTGCACAGCGACGCCTACCCCGGCCTGTATTACAGCAACGGCCGCGACGGCGGATGGTACGGAACTTACTATTATGTTGCAGGCGCAGAGGTTAAATCCGAAAGCGTCATAGAACTTCTTTGGGACGATGAGAAACACGAGAATACGGAGTACCGGAAAACGTCGGACGATGCGCTGTATCAACTGTGCAGAGAAGCCGAGTGGAATCTGAATCCGGACGCACAGGATATTCCGGCCTATTCTCTGGGGGATATCCGCGACATGGGCTGGAACGCGTTTGTGACGGAATGCGGTTTTTCCGCGAATGCGCCGGACACGACGACCGGCGCGCCGGCGTCCGCCGTCAGTCCGTCAACTTCCGCTGCGCCGAAAACGCCCGACGCGCAGGCGGACTCGCCTGCTTTGCCCGGATATGCCGCCGGCGATATTCTGGAATTCGGCGCCTATCCGCAGAGCGAGGTCAACGACGCTTCCCTGCTGTCAGCTCTGTCTGCGCAAGCACTCGATTGGAAGGATCTCAGCGCGCTGTATAAAACCGGTATGGAATTCGCGGACGTCGAGTATCCCGTCGATTCCGGCATACGCTACCGCGCGATCCGGATCGTTTCCTACAAAAACGCAGAAACATTCTACGATCTCGGAATGGCGGAGCATTCGATGCAGGACGACAACGGTTATTTTGAAGGTCGGACGTACTGGTTCCGGTTTGAACCGATCCGCTGGCGCGTGCTCGATCCGCAGACCGGTTTGGTGCTCAGCGATACCATTCTGGATTCCCAGCAGTACCAGCAAAACATCTGCGGAAAACAGGGTACGTACTATTGCGACGCGACGCTTACGGTCTATGCGAACAATTATGCCAGAAGCACCGTGCGCACCTGGCTGAACTCGTCGTTTGCCGCGACCGCTTTTTCTGCGCAGGAACGCCAAAAGATCCCGGCAACGGATCTGGACAACCGCGCCTGCCCGGATTCGGGCAGCCATTGGGAAGAGTACAATTATGAGAACACGCAGGACCGGATCTTCCTTTTGTCTTACGCACAGGCTGAAGATCTGCCGCAGGAATGGCTGGCGGCAGGCTGCACGGACTATGCAAAATGCCAGGGGATCTATTGTCCGACAGACAGCGAAAACAACGAGTGGCGGCTGCGCTCGGCGGCGGTGGACTCCGGCGGCTGCGCGTTTGTGGACAGAGACGGCGACATGGGATACTGGGGTTCCGAAGGCATCCGGCTGGACAGACTGTGCTGCATGGGCACGCGTCCGGCGATGCGGCTGCGCGCCGCTTCGGGCAAAGCCGCGGACTTTGAATACACGGTCGAAGACCGGGAGATCGTTTTGACGCGCTTCACGGGCGCCGCCGTCGACGCAAGCATTCCGGAAACGATCACTGAATTGCCGGTCACCGGCGTCGGAACAAATACATTCATCGAATCGCACGTGCAGTCCGTGCGTGTGCCGGCATGCGTGACGCGTTTTGGCGAGGACGCGTTCAAAACGGCGGACGGCGCCGTGGCGAAGATCATCACAACAAAGGGCGCGCCGGTGGAAAAATACGCGAACGAACGGGGGCTGCTGATCGAGTATGCGGCAGACGAACCCGCGCAAAGCACCGGCATCGGCCTTGTCCGTATACTGTTCCCCGTGCTGATCTTTCTTTTTCTCGCGGCTGCGATCATAATAATCATCCGTTTTTTGAAAAAATCAGCCCGCCGGGACAACACATGATTTTCACAGAACATTCATATTTTCGTCATTGAATTCCCCGGCGGAGTATGATAGTATAACATTGGTATCGAATCTGCCTCGTTCAAAAAGCAGAAAGGGGTTTTTACATGAAAAAGGAAGTTTTCAGGATCATCGCTTCCGTTCTGGCTGTCACGTTGACGGTCTCGACGATCGCGGCCTGCGGGCGCAAAAAAGAAGCGGCGGGCAGTCTTGTCGCCAGCGAAACGTATTCCGAGGCGACCGTGCCCACGCTGGAGGACGACGCGCTCAACGCGCTGGTGCAGGACGCCGTCGGCGACGAAAAGTGGGACGGCGACTATTCCAAGCTCACGCAGGAGCAGAAAACCGCCGTACAGAAGGCGCTTGCCAAGCAGGGCTATACCGCCAAGGTGACGGACAACGGCGTCGTCTACTATGATTACGTCCCGACCGCATCCGAAGAGGAGATCGCCGCCGCGGCGAAGAAAGCGCTGGGCGGCAAAGAGTGGGACGGCAAGTACAGCAGTCTGACCGACGACGAAAAAGCCGCCGTGCGCGATGAGCTGCGCGAACAGGGATACGACGTCGAGCTCGGGCAAAAAGACTTCGTCTTTATGGGCGACGCGGACCGTAAAGCGGAAACGACAAAGTACAGCTATGATCAGCTGCCGACCAGAGAACAGCTCGCCGTGGCCGTCGCGGAGGTGATCGGCACGGAAGCGTACCTGAAATGGGACGGCAACATGCTTTCGCTCACCGAAAAGCAGCGCGAAGAGGTTCTCAAGCTCCTGAACGATTACGGCTTCGATCTGGCGCTGAACGAACAGGGTGTGTTCTATATGGTACACAATCCGGCCAACACCGTTACGTTTGCCACGGCCTACACGTCCACTACCGTGGACGGAACGACCATGGCGCCCACAACGATCTCCACGACCGCACCGGAACAGCCGACGGAGAATCTGACCGGCACGACCGCCTCGAAAACGGTCCCGGCGCCTGAGATCGAACGCGTCGCGCTCTCCACGTTCGGCGGCTCCGACAGCGACCTCTTTGCGCACGTCACGGCGACAAGCGACGGCGGGTACGTCGCAACCGGACGTTTCCTGTCAAACGACGGCGACTACGCGGGGACGGACAGCAAATGGCAGCGTTTCCGTTCCTCCGTCGTGAAGTACGACAAAAACGGCGTTTTCCAATGGAAGGGAACGGTCGGCGGCAGCAGCACGAACGCGTATATGGGCGTCCTTTTCGAGCAAAGCGCTGAGTTGAAGGACGGCGGTATCGTCGCGGTCGGCGTGACGGACGCGCGCAGTCTCGGCGTCGTCAAGGACGACGCGTCGGACGGCATCCTGGTGAAATATGACAAGAACGGCGCGCAGCAGTGGCTCAAGCGTTTCGGCGGCACACAGGAAGATATTTTCGCGTCTGTCTGCGCCACGCCGGACGGCGGCTTCGTCGCGGGAGGCAGAACGATCTCCTCGGACGGCGACATGCAGGGCGCCGCGCCGGAGCTTATCAAGGCGATCCTGGTCAAGTTCAACGCCGACGGCGAGGTGGAATGGGTCCGGCGCTTCAACTCCGGCTCGAATTCCGCGTCGTTCGTCGCGATCGCCGTAACGGACGAGGGCGCGATCTACGGCGCGTGTGAAGCGCGCGTCGCCACCGGCAGAAACATGCAGCAGGATATGCTGACGTACGCGGGATACGGCGGAAACGACGTCATCATCTTCAAATTCGGCCCCGACGGCGAACTGCTGACGCACCGCACGCTGGCCGGGTCGGGGCACGACAACGTGACCTCGATCGCAATCGCAGACCGCGGCGTGATCGTCGGCGGTTCCTTCACCCAGAATACGCACCAAAATTCCGTCTTTGCCGGCACGACCAACCAGGGCGACACAGACGCGTTCCTTGTTCGTCTGGACGAATATCTGAACGTCGAATGGGTAAAGACCTTCGGCGGCCTCGAGCAGGACACGATCACGGGCGTTACAAAGATCAAGGGCGGCTTCGCGGCGGTCGGCTCGTCGAAATCCACCAACGGCGCGTTCTCTTTCCTCGGCAGCGGCGATACAGACGCATTCGTCCTGACCGTGAGCGAAAACGGCAGCGAAATCGGAAAGACCGCGCTGAACGGCACAAAGTTCGACCAGGCGATGGCTGTCGCCGCCAACGGCCCCAGACACTTCGCCGTCGTGGGCCAAACGACGTCCGCAACCAATATGTTCTCCGGGCTGACGCCGGCGCCGACAAAAGACCTGCCGGTCTCATTCTTTGCTCTGTACGACGTGAAATAAGGTTGACATCGCCGCATTTTATGCTATACTGATACGGAAAGAAAAAACAGGAGTGATACAATATGCCATTAGTAACCACCACCAAAATGTTCGCGGACGCGTACAAGGGCGGCTATGCCGTCGGCGCGTTCAACGTCAACAACATGGAGATCATCCAGGGCATCGTCGGCGCCGCCTCCAAGCTGAACGCGCCGCTGATCCTGCAGGTTTCCAAGGGCGCCAGAGCGTATGCCAACCATACTTATCTCGTCAAACTCGTCGAGGCGGCCGTGCAGGAAAGCGGCCTGCCGATCGCGCTGCATCTCGACCACGGTCCCGACTTTGAGACGTGCAAGAGCTGCATCGACGGCGGCTTCACGTCCGTCATGATCGACGGTTCCCACCTGCCGTATGAGGAAAACATCGCGCTGACGCGTCAGGTCGTGGAATATGCGCACGCCCACGGCGTCGTGGTGGAAGGCGAGCTCGGTCAGCTGGCCGGCATCGAGGACGACGTCAACGTCTCCGCGGAGGACGCGTCCTACACCAGGCCCGAAGAGGTACAGGATTTCGTGACGCGCACGGGCGTCGATTCCCTGGCGATCGCCATCGGCACGAGCCACGGCGCTTACAAGTTCAAGCCCGGCCAGGATCCCAAGATCCGCATCGACATTCTCGAAGAAGTCGAAAAGCGTCTGCCCGGCTTCCCGATCGTGCTGCACGGCGCTTCCTCCGTACCGCAGGAATTCGTCGCGATCATCAATCAGTACGGCGGCGCGATGGACAACGCCATCGGCATCCCGGAGAGCGAGCTGCGCAAGGCCGCGCAGAAGGCCGTCTGCAAGATCAATATCGACTCCGATCTGCGTCTTGCCATGACCGCCGCGATCCGCAAGTATATGGCGGAGAATCCCTCGCACTTCGATCCCCGTCAGTATCTCAAGCCCGCCCGCGAAGCGATCCAGAAGATGGTCGAGCATAAGATCGTCGACGTCCTCGGCTGCGACGGCAAAGCCTGATCGGTTCTGCAAAAAAACAAACCGCACCTCGTCCTGCGTCCAAACAGGAAAGGTGCGGTTTTTGCTTCGATCTGTAACTCCCCGAAAATAATCGCGTCTTTAAAAACAAAAGCTGTTTTAAAAAGGAGGCTTTGACATGCGCCGATCCGTAATGATTCTTTGCATTTGCTTCCTGCTGTTTGCGGCAGCGTGCGGACGGTCCGTGACGCCGGAAACCGCGAGCGCGGATGCAATTACGCCGGAAAGCGCGAGCGCAGATGCAATCATGTCGGAAAGGACCGAGCAGACCGCGGCAGCCGAAACGGAAACCGAAGCCGCCCGGACGGTCCCGGACGAAGCGACCTCTCTGCGCACGCTGCCCGGCATGATCATGTCGGACGTGTACGTGTCCCTTTGGGATGGCGACACGGCGCCCGGCCTGCGGGCCGAAGACGCACAAGCCGTCAAGCGCATCCTCGCGTCGCTGACGTGGGGCATGAGCTATGACAATCTCAGCGACGTTTGGATCGAGACGCAGGGCGTGCGGTACGCCTACGATACGCAGAGCGGTATTCTGACCGAGGCAGACAATCGCGCGGCAAAGCTCAGCGAAGCTCAGCGCATACGGCTGAACGGGATCCTCGCGGAGTATCTGCCGGGCTATGAAGAAGGCCGCGGTTTTTTCAGCGAGCCTTAAACACCCGTGCCGTCAAACGCCGGAATATACCCCTCTTCGGCCGATTCCGGGTCCTGCACGAATCCGTCCTCGATGCCGCTGTCGAACAGATACTGTTCGGCGGCGTCATATTCCGCCTGCGTCAGGCGGCGGCACAGCTCGGGAAACTGCGGCGGCGCCGCGACGGGCGTATACTGGCTCATCAGGCTGAACAGGACCTGTGCGTCCCGCGGGAACATCCTGCGCACGGCGTCGATCACGCCGAAGGTGTTCGCAAGATTCCCCGGCAGCACAAGGTGCCGGATCAACACGCCGCTTTGCAGTATGCCGTCCGCATCGGCGCAAAAGTCCCCCGTCTGACGGTACATTTCACGGATCGCTTCCTCGGCGATCCGCGGATAATCCGGCGCGGCGGAATACCGCGCGGCCAGCGACGCGTCCGCGTATTTGAAGTCGGGCAGATAGATCTGCACCTTCCCCTCCAGCATCCGCAGCGTTTCCACGCTTTCGTACCCGCCGCAGTTCCAGATGACCGGCACGGGCAGACCGCCCTCCAGCGACTGCGCCGCGACGGCGGCAAAGTGCGAGGGCGTGACCAGATTGATGTTGTGCGCGCCCTGCGCGATCAGTTCAAAATAGATCTCCCGCAGCCGTTCCGGCGTGACCGTCCGCCCGCCTTTGCCGCGGCTGATCGCCTCGTTCTGGCAGTAGACGCACCGCAGATTGCAGCCGCAGAAAAAAACGGCGCCGCTGCCGCGCGTGCCGCTGATGCAGGGTTCCTCGAACCGGTGCAGCGCAGCGCGGGCGACGACAGGTTCGCTGCCGACGCCGCAAAAGCCCGGCTTTGCGCCGCGGTCTGCCGCGCATTTTCGCGGGCAGAGCATACATACGCTCATACGCCGTCCCTCCGTTGACGAATTTATCCCATTTTCATTAAAGAAGCTGTCGCATCGCTTTGACCGGATGCGGCAGCTTTTCTGTTTGTTCCTGTTCAGTAGGTCACGGTATAGTCGACGTCGCCGCCCGCGTTCGTCAGATGCACGTTGAACGCGAGGACCTTTGCGTCCAGCGACGGGATCGACGTATGCACGCGGTATTTCCACGTGCAGGCGCCGGGCACAAATTTGCCGGTGCGGTTATCGACCTTGACGGTGATCGTCGGATTCTGATACTCCAAAGAAATCTCGCCGTGTTCAAAATCCGCCGAAACGCCGGGCATTTCATCAATCGCGGTCTGGATGCCGTCCAGAACAGACATGGAGCGCCCGACCGTCCCGATGAGCAATCGGCCGTTCGCGCCGTCCGTCTGCGGCACGACCTGCACGCGGATCGTCGTATAGGCGCCGTCGCTGTCCGCCGAGGCGCTTTTCCAGTCGGACGGCTGCAGCGCCTTGTAGTCGCCGGGCAGCGGTTCGCCGCTCGTTGTGTTCTTGGACACGGCTTTTTTGGCGATCGGCTCAAACACGGACACATAGGAGCCGACTTTTCCTTCGCCGCCGTTCAGCGAGACCAGATCGAGCTTTCGCTCATATTTCTTTTCGTCGTTCTGCGCTGCGGCCAGCTTGTAAAACGTCATCACTTCGGCAACATCCGTGCTGTTCAAGCCCGCGCGCAGCGAGATCTCCGCACGCTCCGAGGTCGTTTCCGTCGCGGAAACGTCCGTCGCTTCTTCGGACGGCGCGGGGACGTCTGTCTCCGCGGCCGTTTCTTCCGCCTCAGTCGTTTCGATCGGCGCGGCCGTCGACAGCGCCGGTTCCGTCTGCGCCCCGGCGTCCTGCGGCAGCGGCACAGAGCCGTCAGTCTTGCCGCATCCGTTCGCACACAGCACAAGCGCCGCACAGATCACGGCGCAGGCGATCCTCTTTCTGTTCATTCCGCACCCCTTTTGCTCTCGATCCGGCGCCGGATCACGATCATCAGCGCCTTCAGGAATCGTTTGAGCGTATCAAAAAACGTGTGACGGTACCGGCCCGTCGTGTCGCAGTTTTCCGCGGTCATCGGCAGGATGTCCTCCGTCTCGCTGTCGTAGACCAGATACTGCGGGTACGCTTCGTTGTCCCGCACGGTGCAATCCGGCTCGTTCAGGATGTAGTCGAACAGCCGCTCGACGCTTTCGGGGAAATCCATATGCGCCAAATCCTTGATGAACCATGTGCGGTCCGGCAGCAGACAGGCCGACGCGTCGATCTGCAGATCCGGCGAAACATACTGCATATCCGCCTTCTTCAGATAGGACTTTTTCAGCGTACCGAGGATCGGCGCCGTGACTGCGCCGAGAGACGCGTCCTCCACTCTGCACAGCCCGTCGGACAGCTTGTCGGAATCGTGCGTCACGGGGATCTCCTGCCAGCCGTACTTGACGACGTTTGCCACGCGGATACCTTTCTCCCGATAGTGCGCCAGAAGCTCCGGCGTGCGGACCTGCACGTTGTAATGATACGCGTCGATGATGCGGATAAAGTTGGCCCATTTCTCCATATCGGCGCCGTAGAAAACCGTTTCCTTGGCCTTTTCATAGTCGCGGTCGGAGACCATGGCCCAGTACGCGGGAAACGTGCCGTACGTTTCGCTCACGATCGGCGGGACCACCTTCAGCTTGATCTGGCGGAACACATTGTTGACCGCCCACGTCGCGATATTCAGTCCGCCTGTTTTGCGCAGCAGCGTGACGAAGGACCGCAGCAGCTCGCTCGTCACGTCGTCGACGAACTGCTCCAGATCCACGTCGTACAGATACCGCTCGACGCCGCCGCTTTCCAGATACAGCTCGCCGCTGAACGCCTTGCTGCACGGCGTCGCGCCGTACAGCGCGCCCGCATAAAGCAGATAGCTTGCCACGTGTTCGCCGTCATATTTTTCCATATACGCCGCCGTGATGCACGCGCCGAGACAGCGGCCGATCAGATTGACCTTTTCTTCGCCCGTGACGGCCAGAACGTCCTCGATATAGCGGTGCAGCTCGTCCGCCGTTTTGTACGGGTCCATGCGCCAGTCATACGCGAACCAATAGCGGGCCGTCGGGTATTTTCCGTCGACCTTGCTGCCGTCGATGCGGGAACGGTCATACACGATGTCGCAGTGACTTCCGTTGGGCGCCTCGCCGTTTTCGTCCAGACGCAGCTCGTCGAACAGCGGCGTGATCACGTCGTGCAGCATGACGCAGAATTCATCCCACTGCTGCGTGAAAAACGCGCGCTTGAACACGTCGAAGTTTTCCTTGACTGTCGTGCTGACAAAATCATCCGGCATCGGGATCTTGTAGACGCGCCGCTCGGTGCCGTCCGGGTTCGGCGCGACCAGACCGGAGCCCGTCCCGAGAACATACACGGTCGGAATATCCGTGCCGGGCGTTTCCGCCGCACTGGCGCACACGCCCGCGCTGCCGCACAGCAGCGCAAGGCAAAGCAGAATTGCGATCAGACGTTTCATACGTTTTGCTCCGTTTCTTTTTTCCATGTGTCCACGGTGACGGACGGCGTTTGCGCGTGAGAGAGGAAAAAGTCGCGGCGCTCCGGAGAGTTGATGACCGTGACAGGTTTGATCTGGTTCAGGACGACGCCTTTGCCGCGCAGCGACTCGCGCCAGTCCCAATATGTTTTCGGCTGAAGGAAAAGGATCTCCGGCCGGTCGAGCATACCCCAGCGGCGGTATTTGAAATACTTTTCGTTGACGGCCTTGAATTCCTCGTCCAGCGCGTCGATCATCTTCTGACGCGTTTCTTCGTCCGCCGGCTCCGCCGTTTCGGTGAGCATACAGTAGCGCGGCGGCTTGGTGGAGAAGTCGGGATAAAAGCTGAAGCCGACCAGCTCCGTTCCGCCGGCCTCCGCCGCTTTTCTGGCGGCGAAATCCACCATCTCCGTCGTCGTCTTTTCATTGGCGACGTTCATGCCGAGATTGCGCCGGTAGAGGAATTCGACCTGCGGCGTGTTGTTGTACATCCGCGTGACCTGCACTACGTCCTCGATCCGGTAACGGTACAGACCGGAGAAATTGGTCACGACGACCTCATATTTTTTGCCGACCTCCAGCTCGTCGATCAGCAGCGTTTTCGGGTTTTCGTCCTCCTGCTCGTCCTCGTCGTCGCCGACGGGAATGAACTCGAAAAAGATACAGTGCGGCAGCAGCACATAGTCGCTGGCATTCAGCTCCGTCGGCATGGCAAAGAACCCCTCGGCCGCGGCGTAGCCCATGTTGTGCAGCGGGACGTCGGGGCCGATGTAGCGGCGCAGCTTTTTGACGTAGACCTTCAGGTTGGAGCTGACCATGCCGTACGCCCACGTCAGACGCGGCCAGATGCGCGGCGCGATCGGATCGTCGAAGCCCTTTTCAAATTCCCGCCGCAGCTCGGCGGCGCGGGCGGGATTCGGTTTGAACTTTTTGCTGTACGCCTTGCGCAGCTCCGGCGTGATGCGCACGCCCGGATTGATGACGCCGCGCTCGATGTCGTCGCACAGCATCTCCCAGTTGTCCTCTAAATAGTCGAACATCGTCGTCAGCAGCGTGATGACCATGGAGCCGAGATAGCTGACCTTGCGGTTTTCCAGCGCAAAACGAAGCTGCAGATACGACGTGTCGAGCAGCTCTTCGTGTTCGGGATACATCAGCGAAACGGGCGACGTGCAGAACGTGGGGATGATCGCTTTCAGATAGTCCAGCGGGACCTGGCCCGCGCCGTTGCATTTTTTGCCGTCCTCGGCGGGATGGCCGGTCAGGATCATCACCAGCGGCCCCATCTGCGAAGGCAGACGGATCCCCTGCCGGCGCAGATAATGCGCAGCCGTCGCCACGGAGCAGGAGAAGCCGATACACTGCATCTTCCACAGATCGTTGACGCTCTTGGGCAGCACCTTCGGCTTGCCGACGCTGCCCGAGGAGGAGCAGTAGCGCACGTTCCTGCCCGTATAGATCAGATTCCTTTCGCCCTGCATCATCCGCTCGACATACGGCTCATAATCCTCGTAGCGCGTCAGCGGCACCTTTTCGCGAAAATCCTCGATGGTCCGGATGTTTTCAAAATCATATTTGCGTCCGTATTCGCTCGTACGGCTGCGGCGCACGATCTTGCGAAGCAGCGCGGTCTGCGCTTTCAGCGGGTTTTTGGTAAAGTGTTCAATCTCCGCAAGAGACACGTCGCCCAACAGAATACCCAAATCGGAAAAAGGCATATAAACGCACTTCCTAACTCTGACAGAATACACCGATTATAATCGTGTCGTTTATTATAGCATGAGAGCGAAGGGTTGTCAAATTTTACGCGCAAAAAAGAGGGCTGCCACTTTCGTGACAGCCCCGAAAAATTCAGGAGATCAATACCACAGGCATCCGAACAGGAGGAACAGGATGTAGTGATACCAGCGAAGCTGGATGTGTACCACGCACGATGCGGTCGTGCCGTCGGGCGCCGTTGCGGTGATGACTGCGGATCTGCAGAACACGCACAGACGCTGGAAGGTGACCTTGCCGTTCTCGTCCACCTTCAGCAGCTTCGGCTTGGAGCTGGAGTAGATCACGCCTTCCTTGGAAGCGATCAGCTGCAAAGCCTCCTTGCCTCTTCTGGAATAGGGGACCTTCACCGCGATCATAGTGCCGGTCGTGCCGTCGGGCGCGGTCAGCGTCAGCGGAGGCAGCGGCTCGGTATCCTTATGTCCGCAGACCGAGCAAACGCGTTCGCGCTCGCCGGGATCGATCGCGGATGCTTTTCTGGTCACGACCCATTCGCCGAAGTCGTGTTCTTCGACCTCGAACGCATCGCAGTTGGCGCATTCGCGCTTGTGGTTTTCGCCGTTGTCCTTCCAGTCGCCGAACCCATGCTCAAGCTGGGCGATCGGCTCTTCATAGCTGTAACCGCAGTCGGTGCAGGTGTAAACCGTCTTGCCGGCTGCCTGACAGGTCGCGGGCGTCACAGCCTCGTCGAACGTATGGGCAGCGGTCTCGGTCTCGCCGCCGACGGAGCAGGTGCGCGTGTGGTTCTGCTCGTCCGCCTTCGTCCACGCGCTCCAGTCATGCTCGGGCTGCGCGATCGTCTCTTCGTAGCTGTAGCCGCAGACGGTGCAGGTGTAGACCGTCTTGCCGGCTGCCGTGCAGCTCGCCGGAGTCGTTTCTTCGCTGAACGCATGGGCTTCTGTCTCGGTCTCGCCGCCGACAGAGCAGGTACGGGTGTGGTTATTCTCGTCAGCCGAGGTCCACGCGCTCCAGTCATGCTCGAGCTGCGGGATCGTCTCTTCGTAGCTGTAGCCGCAGACGTCGCAGGTGTAGACCGTCTTGCCGGCTGCCGTGCAGCTCGCCGGAGTCGTTTCTTCGCTGAACGCATGGGCTT